>NZ_JBHLSV010000008.1:0-144549 GCF_042434575.1 Brachybacterium hainanense | reverse complement strand
CCGCCTGGTATTCCGGAACCACCCGGTGCCCCGGAATCGCTGGGCCCGGCGGGCATAGCGGGATTCTCCAGCTGCGTCACCGAGACCACCTCCAAGTTTCCGGGAGAGAACACTCAGACACCCGGGTCGCGATGCGATCACGCAACCTGTTTCGAATGCCTGTCTGATTCCCATTCTATGAGGGGCCACCGACACACGGACCGCCCCCCCATCGGGGATTGTGGAAAACCCGGGGAACCGCTTCTCCTCCCCATGCCGGGAAGAGGGATATCACGCGAGGACGACGCATGACGGGAAGCCACCGGTTCCAGCACCCTCCCCCCGAGCCCGGGACCCGGTTCACTCCCGCCCGCGCCGTGCAGCTCCGGCATCGGGCTCCTGGCCCGGCTCGAGGAGCACGCCCCCGGGCCCCCGCCCCGCGAGCGCATCCTCGGGGTTGTAGAGGGCGCAGGCGCGCAGGCTCAGGCATCCGCAGCCGATGCATCCGTCCAGCCGGTCCCGCAGCCGCTGGAGGCGCTCGATCTGCTCGTCCAGCCGCGGGCGCCATGCCCTGCTGAGCCGATGCCAGTCCCGCTTGGTGGGCGTCCGCCCCTCCGGCAGGGACGCGAGGGCCTCACCGATCTCCTCGAGACTGAGGCCCACGTTCTGGGCGGCGCGGATGAAAGCGACGCGGCGCAGCGTGGCCTGGGCGTAGCGACGCTGGTTGCCGCTCGTGCGGCGCGACTCGATGAGGCCCCGCTCCTCGTAGTAGCGCAGCGCGGAGGTCGCCACGCCCGCGCGCTCCGCGATCTGCCCGATGGTGAGCAGGGCCCCGTCCCCCGCCTCCGACAGCTCCGTTCCGCCCATGACCGCTCTTCCTCTCGTCCGCATCCGTCCACCGCGGCGGCGGACCATCCTTGACTTCAGGTTAACGTGAAGTCCAAAACTGGGGTGCATGATCTCTCCGAGCAGCCCTCCCACCCCACGCACCGCCGCACCTCCGCTGACCCGGTCCCGGGTCCTCGACCTCATGTCCCGCCTGAGCGGCGACGAGAAGCACACCGTCGCCGCGACCTCCACGCTGGACGTGCTCCTGGTCCTCTACGGGGGCGTGCTCGACATCGGCCCCGAGAGCGTCGCCGACCCGAGGCGCGACCGGTTCCTGCTCAGCAAGGGGCACGGACCGATGGCGTACTACGCCGTCCTCGCCGCGCGCGGGTTCTTCCCCGAGGCGTGGCTCGACTCCTTCGGTGCCTTCGACTCCCCGCTGGGACACCACCCGGATCATCTGCTGATCCCCGGGGTCGAGGTCTCGAGCGGCTCCCTGGGACATGGTCTCCCCCTCGCCGTCGGAACGGCGCACGCCCTCGCCATCACCGGGAACCCGGCGCGGGTGGTGGTGCTCGTCGGCGATGCGGAGCTCGACGAGGGCTCCTGCACGGAGGCGATCGAGTACGCCGGCGGGGTCGGGCTCGAGGGCCTGACCCTGGTCGTCGTCGACAACGCCTCCTCGTCCTACGGGGTGCGCGGCCGCATCGAAGAGCGGCTGCGGGCGCACGGCTGGGACGCGGTCCGGGTCGACGGGCGCGACCATGCACAGCTCGAGGCCGCCCTGCGGCACCGCGCCCCCGGCCGCCCGAACGCCGTGGTCGCCCAGGTCGAGGACAAGGCGGCCGCGGCATGACCGGCGCCGACGCACCCGTCCGCTCCCCTCGTGCGCAGTTCGGCCGGACCGTCTCCGCGCTGCTCGACGAGCGGGAGGACCTCGCCCTGGTCTATGCCGAGATCTCCGCCCAGCATGTCGAGGAGGCGGCCGCCCGGCACCCGCGGCGCGTGATCAACGTCGGGATCCGGGAGCAGCTGCTGGTGGGCGTCGGCGCCGGGCTCGCGCTCGAGGGGATCCGCCCGCTCGTGCACACCTTCGCGCCCTTCCTCGTCGAGCGCGCCTTCGAGCAGATCAAGCTCGACTTCGCCCATCAGGGCGTGGGCGGGGTGCTGATCGGCTCCGGCGGCTCCTATGACATGTCGGTCCTGGGCCGCACCCACCAGTCCCCCGGCGATGTTGCCCTCGCCGCGACCGTGCCCGGGATACGGATCCACGCCCCCGCCGGGACGGCGGAGGCGGACCGGATCATCCGCGAGGCCGCGGCGGGGACCGGACTCGAGTACGTGCGGATCTCCGAGCAGGTCAGCTCCGCCCCGCGGCCGCACGGCAGCCTTCCCGACGGCGGCCTGCACGTGCTGCACCGCGGTGGCGGGGCCCTGAGCATCCTCGCGCTGGGGCATCTGCGGGAGGCGGCGCTCGCTGCCGGCGATGCCCTGGATGCGACGGTGCTCTCGACGACGACGGTGCATCCGCTCGACGGCCGGGCGCTGCGCGCGCACGCCGGCGGCGAGGTCGTCATCCTCGAGCCCTGGCTCGAGGGGACCTCGCTGGGGGCGGTGGCCGATGCCCTCTCCGATGCGCCGCGACGCTTCCTCGCGATCGGCACCTCCCGCCAGGAGCTGCGCCGCTACGGGACGCCCGCGCAGCACGAGGCCGCGCATGGCCTGGGAGCGCCGGAGGTGATCCGGAGGATCCGGGACTGGCGATAGCCGCCCGTCGCCTCCTCGTCCCCTCGCCCTCACCCCTTCCCGGAGCGGTCCGAGATCTGCAGGTCCAGCGGGAAGTCCACCGGGCTCCCGGGGAACAGGAGCTCCCCGGCGGCGTCGGCCGCCTCCCGGATCGCCTGGGCCGCGGCATCGGCCTGCTCCTGCGGGGCATGCACGATCACCTCGTCGTGCAGGAAGAAGGCCAGATGGGCCTGCCTCGAGAAAGCCGGACCGGAGGCGGGCGCCGATGCGTCGTCCAGCATCGGGAGCCGGGCCAGCCGCAGCCGCAGTCCTGCGAGCCAGGCGAGCGCCCACTCGGCGGCGGTCCCCTGGACGACGAAGTTGCGGGTGAAGCGGCCGCGGTCGCGGGCGATCCGGCGGGCTCGCTCGCCCTCGCGCGGATCCGCGTCCGGCAGGTAGGCGCTGTTCTGCCGCTGCCGCCATTCCTGATCGGCCGGGGGCGAGGAGCGGCCGAGCCAGGTCGACACGTCCCCGCCCCGCTCCCCCGTGGCCGCTGCCGCGTCGACGAGGCCCATCGCCGCGGGGAAGGTGGTGCGCAGACGCGGCACGATGCGCCCGCTGTCCCCGGAGGTCCCTCCGTAGAGGGCGCCGAGCACGCCGACCTTCGCCTCCTGCCGGGTGGTGACGACGCCGCTCGCGACGATCCCGGCGTAGAGGTCCTGGCCCGCAGCGGCCGCCGCCATCGCCTGGTCGCCGGCCATCGCGGCGAGCACCCGCGGCTCCAGCTGGGAGACGTCCGCCCCGACGAGCCTCCAGCCGGGGTCGGCGCGCAGGGCCGGGCGCAGCTGCCGCGGGATCTGGAGGGCGCCGCCGCCGTTGCTCGCCCAGCGCCCCGTGACGACGCCGCCGGGGATGTACAGCGGCCGGTAGCGGCCCTCGCGGACCCATTCGTCGATCCAGGTCCAGCCGTTGGCGGTGAGCAGTCGGGAGAGCTTCTTGTAGCGCAGCAGCGGTTCGATCGCCGGATGCTCCTGCTCGGACAGCTCCCACTGCGAGGTGGAGGCCACGTCGATGCCGGCCCGGTGCAGGGCGCGCAGCAGCTTCGGCGGCGAGTCCAGGCTCACGAGCGGATCCCCGAGGGCGGCGCGGACCTCGGCCGCGACCTCCACCATGCGGGAGGGCGCCTGCCCGGGCGAGGGCCGCGGGCCGAGGGCCTCGGCGAGGATCCGATCATGCTCGGCCACGTCCCAGGGCATGCCGGCGCCGTGCATCTCCGCCGCGACCAGGGCGCCGGCGGACTCCGCGGCAGCCAGCAGACGCAGACGGCCGGGGTCGGTGCTCGTCCCGATCGCCCGATCCTGCCGAGCGAGCTCCGCGAGGGCGGCGTCGAGGTCATGGGGCACCGAGCCCGGCCCGCTGCTGCCGGCCTCGAGATCGAAGAGCGTCGCCTCCGCAGGACGGCTCTCCGCGGGGACGATCGGGCCCGTCTCCCAGGCGATGGCGGCGCGGATATCGGCCGGTTCCTGCACGAGCTGCGAGTGCTGGAGGATCGTGTGGACCAGGCGCAGATCGTGACAGCGGCCGGCCCGCACGCCGCTCCGCAGGACCGAGTCGTACCAGGTGGGAGTGTCGCTCCAGACCCAGCGCGGGCCGCCGGTGAGGGGGTCGCCCGGCGTCTCCTCGCGCTGCGCGATCAGGGCGGGGAGCTCCTCCGGATCCAGGGTCAGGCGCCGCAGCTCGGTCCCGGAGGGGTCGAGGTCCGCCACGCCGATCCGCCCGCCCGGCAGACGGCCCACCACGCAGCGCAGGCGGCGCATCGGCGCCTGCGGGGAGGTCTCGGGCTGGTCCACGCAGCCACGGTACTGCGCGGCGCGGCGGACGACGGACCCCGGCTGTCCGCGAAGCCGCTACGGTGCCCTGCATGGACGTCTCCCGAGCTGACCTGCTGGTGAAGATCTGCGGACTGCGCGATGCGGGGACGGCGCTGCATGCCGCGCGTCAGGGGGCCGATGCGGTCGGCGTCGTCATGGCGCCGAGGAGCCCGCGCCACGTCACCCACGAGCAGGCGAGCGCGATCGCCTCCGCGGTGCATGAGCACGCCCCGGGGGTGGATGTGGTCCTCGTGGTCGCGGCGATGCCCGCCGCGGAGGCGGCGCAGGAGGCCCGCCGGATCGGCGCGGACGTGCTCCAGCTGCACGGCCGCTACACGGCAGCCGACGCCGATGCGGCCCGCGCCGTCCTCCCCCGCATCTGGCGGGCCGCCTCCCTCGCGCGCGACCCGGACCTGCGTCCGGGCGAGTTCGGGGAGGAGCGCCTGCTGGTCGACGGGGCGGACCCCGGCTCCGGGCGCACCTGGGAGCTGGATCCGGCCGATGCCGGGCGGCTCGGGACGGGCTGGATCCTCGCCGGGGGCCTCACCCCGGAGAACGTGGCCTCCGCGCGGCGCCAGCCGGGCCTCGGCGGCGTCGACGTCTCGAGCGGGGTCGAGTCCGCGCCGGGCGTGAAGGACCCCGAGCGGATCGCCCGCTTCCTCGCCGCCGCGCGCGGCTGAGCCTCCTCAGGCCCCGTAGGCCCCGGCGTGGCGGGCGGCCTCGGCGAGGGCGGCCTGGAGCTCGGCCTCGGACTGCTCGAGGCCCAGGTCCGGCAGGATCGCCGCGAGGGTGCGGCTGGTGACGATCGTGTCCACCTGCATGCCGAGCCCCGAGCCCAGGACCAGCCGGATCGGGGCGATCACGTGGTCGTCCCCGGCTTCGGGGGCCGGGTCGTAGGCGCCGCCGCGCGCGGAGACGATGACAGCGGTCTTCCCGGCGTAGGGCTGGGTGTCGCCGTCGAAGGGCGCCGTGAGCCCGGGAACGTGGACATGGTCCAGCCAGGCCTTGAGCGTCGAGGCGGGGGCGTAGTTGTACATCGGCGCGCCGATGACGAGCACATCGGCCGCCGCGATCTCCGCGAGGATCTCCTGCTGCGCGGCCTCGATCTCCGGGAGGTCGACCTCGGCGGAGCGGAGACGCGCCGGCCAGTGCAGGGCCGAGTGCAGCAGATGCGGGGGCGGGGTGAGGGTGAGGTCGCGGCGCGTGAGCGTCCAGTCCTCTCCGCGGGCGGTCCACGCGTCCTCGTACGCCTGGGTGATGGCGCGGGTGCGGGAGTCGGGGCTGATGGAGGAGTCGATCCTCAGGAGGTGGGGCACGGAGGGCCTCGGCATTCTCGTCGGCGGGGCGGGGGCACGGCAGGCGTGCTTCGGCGTCCAGGGTATCGGCGCCGACGCCCCGATGCGGCGTGGATCAGTAGGGTGGCCAGGTCATGTCTGCGATCGCGATCGTCCTCGTCCTCACCGCCGCGCTCTCCCATGCGAGCTGGAACGTCGTCGCGCATGGGGCGAGCAGCTCCGGGGCCCCGTTCCTGTTCTGGGGCGCGCTGACCAGCACGGTCCTCTGGGCGGGGGCGATCCCGCTGACAGGGGGCCTGGGCACCGGGAGCGCTGCGGGCTTCATGCTCGGCGTGCTCGTCTCCGGGGTGCTGCATCTGGTGTACATGGTGGTGCTCCAGCACGGGTACCGGGTCGGCAACCTCTCGACCGTGTACGCGACCGCCCGCGGGAGCGGCCCCTTCCTCTCCGTGATCCTCGCGATGATCCTGTTCGCGGAACGGCCCGGGCCCCTCGCCCTGGTGGGGATCGGCCTCGTGATCGCCGGGATCGTGGGGATCGGGCTGGTCGACCGGCCCGCATCCGCGCGACGCCGGTCCCTGCGGGAGCGGCGGATCGACCCGGGGATCCTGTTCGGGCTGCTCACCGGCGTGGCGATCGCCACGTACACGATCTGGGACGCGCATGCGGTCCGCGCCTTCGGGCTCTCGCCCGTCGCGTTCATGGTCGGCACGACAGCGGTGCAGATCCCGGTCTACGCGGTCGCGGCGCGCGGGCGGTGGCAGGAGGTCCGGGACCTGGGCCGCACGCATCGCCGGCAGATCCTCGCCTTCGGGTTCCTCTCCCCGCTGTCCTACATCCTCGTGCTCGAGGCGATGCGGATCGCTCCGGTGGCGCTGGTCGCACCGCTGCGCGAGGTGAGCGTGGTGCTGGTGAGCCTGTTCGGGGCGCTCGTGCTGCGCGAGGGGAGGCCGCGACGCCGGATCGGGGCGGCGGCGGTCGTGCTGGGCGGGATCGTGCTGCTCGCGAGCTGAGGCCGGGCTTCCCGGGAGGGGCGACGGGACCCCGGGCGTCCCTCCCCGGGCATCGGTCTCCGCCCCGCTGCGGACAGCGCGGATCCGGCCGCGGTGAAGATCGCATAATGGCCGGGCCACGCCGGGAGCGGGCCGCGACGGGGCGGCTCCTCCGCAGAAGAAGGAGCCGCCATGACCACCCTCGCCGCGCTGACCGCCGCCCTCGCCGGCGGGAGCATCCGCATCCTCGACCTGACCAATCCGCTGTCATCCGCGACGCCGACCCTGCGGCTGCCGGAACCGTTCGCGAACCTGGAGGACTTCCGGCTCGAGCAGGTCAGCGCCTACGACGAGCCGGGCCCCTTCTGGAAGCACCACAACATGGTCACGGGCGAGCACATCGGCACGCACATCGACGCGCCCGTGCACTGGATCAGCGGCCGGGACGGCCGGGACGTCTCGCAGATCCCGCCGGAGCGGCTGATCGGCCCGGCGGCGGTGATCGACGCCAGCGCGCAGGCCGCGGAGGATCCCGACTTCCTGCTGGACGTGGAGCACATCGAGGCGTGGGAGGCGGAGCACGGACGCCTCGTCGAGGGCTCCTGGCTGCTGCTGCGCGCCGGCTGGGACCGCTTCGCGCATTCCCAGGAGGAGTTCCTCAACACCGACGAGACCGGATCCCACACCCCCGGGATCACGGCGCGGGCGGCGCTGTGGCTCGCGACCGAGCGTCCCATCAGCGGCTTCGGCGTGGAGACCGTCGGCATCGACGCGGGCCGCGGCGCGGAGCTGGAGCCGCCCTTCCCCGCCCACCACCATCTGCTGGGCCACGACAAGTACGGCATCACCTCCCTGCAGAACCTCGACCAGCTGCCGTCGACGGGGGCGGTGCTGGTGGTCGCCCCGCTGCCGATCGTCGGCGGGACCGGGAGCCCGACCCGGGTGTACGCGCTCGTGGACGGCACGGGGGACGAGGCGGAGTGAGCACCGTCGCCGAGCTCGTCGGCACGACGCTCGCCCGAGCGGGCCTGGGCCACGTCTTCGGCGTGGTGGGCAGCGGGAACTTCCACCTCACCAACGCCCTGCGCGCCGCCGGCGTGCCGTTCACGGCGATGCGGCACGAGGGCGGGGCGGCGAGCGCGGCCGATGCCTTCTCCCGCATGTCCGGGACGCTCGCGGCGCTCACCGTGCATCAGGGCTGCGGCCTCACCCAGGCGATGACAGGGATCGCGGAGGCCGCCAAGAGCCGCACTCCCCTGCTGATCCTCGCCGCGGAGGCGGGCACGGGGGACGTGACCAGCACCTTCCGCATCGATCAGGATGCTCTGGCACGCGGTGTCGGAGCGATCCCGCAGCGGGTCCACAGCGCGCGTACGGCGCTCGCCGATGTGCTGCGAGCGGTGCGGACCGCGCGGGAGCTGCACCGCACCGTGGTGCTGAACCTGCCGGTAGACGTGCAGGCGCAGCAGGTCGATCCCGCGCTGCTGCAGGCGGAGCTCCCGCTGGCCATCCCCTCTCCCCCTGCCCCGGCGCCGGAGGCGGTCCGCGCGCTCGCGGATCTGGTCGCGGCATCGCGGCGTCCCGTGCTCCTGGCCGGTCGGGGCGGACGCGGCGCCGGACCGGAGCTGCGCGAGCTCGCAGCCATCGCCGGGGCGCTGCTCGCGACCGGAGCGGTCGCCTCCGGGCTGTTCGCCGGCGATCCCTTCGACCTGGGGATCTCCGGCGGCTTCTCGAGCCCGCTCACGGCCCGGCTGCTCGCGGAGGCGGATCTCGTGATCGCCGTCGGCTCGGCGCTGAACGACTGGACCACGAAGCGGGGCGCGCTCATCGGCTCCGGGGCGGTGCTGGTGCAGGTGGACACGGATCCGGCGGCGATCGGGGCGCAGCGGCCCGTCGACCTGGGCGTCCTCGGCGATGCCGCGCTCACGGCCCGGGCGCTCACCGAAGAGCTGCGCCGCCGAGGCGACGACGCAGACCGATATCGCTCTCCCGAGCTCGCCGCTCGCATCGCCGACCGCGGCCGCTGGCGCCGGGTGCCGACCGAAGACCTCTCGACGGCGGAGCGGATCGATCCCCGCGTGCTGACCGCCCTGCTGGACGACATCCTGCCCGCGCAGCGGATCGTCTCGATCGACTCCGGCAACTTCATGGGCTATCCCAGCCAGTACCTCGCCGTGCCCGACGAGAACGGCTTCTGCATGACGCAGGCCTTCCAGTCGATCGGGCTCGGTCTGGGCACCGCGATCGGCGCGGCCCTCGCCCGGCCGGAGCGGATGCCGGTGCTGGGCACCGGCGACGGCGGCTTCCTCATGGCGATCAGCGAGCTGGAGACCGCGTGCAGGCTGGGGATCCCGCTCGCGATCATCGTCTACGACGACGCCGCCTACGGCGCGGAGATCCACCATTTCGGGGCGGATGCGGAGCTGGGCGCGGTCACGTTCCCGGACACCGATCTCGCCGCGATCGCTCGCGGCTACGGGGCGGCGGGCGTGGTCGTGCACACCCCGGCCGATCTGGCGGGCGTGCAGACGTGGGTGGACTCGGACCCGCAGGGTCCCCTGGTGATCGATGCGAAGATCGCCTCCGACGGCGGGGCCTGGTGGCTGCAGGAGGCCTTCGCCCAGCACTGACGTGCTCAGAAACCGATCGCAGGGAAAGAGATTGACGGGCCCGGCGCGCGTGCCGCACCGTGGCTCCATGGAGATCCGCCCCGAACAGCCGGAGGACGTGGACGCGATCCGCGCCGTCACGGCCGACGCCTTCCGCACCGCAGCGCACAGCGCCCCACCTGTCGAGCCGGGCGGGGACCCTGGGGAGGCGACGCTCGTGGCCTGGCTGCGCGAGGACCCGGGCTGGATCCCGGAGCTGTCGCTCGTCGCGGAGGAGGACGGGCGGATCATCGGCCATGTGGTGGCGACGCGGGCGCTGCTGGATGAGCGGCCCGTGCTGGGCCTCGGCCCGCTGAGCGTGCTCCCGGATCATCAGCGCTCCGGTGTGGGCTCCGCGCTCCTGAGGGCGCTGCTGGATGCGGCCGGGGCGCGCGGGGAGTCGCTCATCGGCCTGCTCGGCGACCCCAGGTACTACGGCCGCTTCGGCTTCGTTCCGGCCGCGGAGCTGGGCGTGATCGCCCCGGATCCGTCCTGGGGCGCGTTCTTCCAGGCACGGGCGCTCGCTGCCCATGACGGACGCGGGGGCGCGTTCCGCTACGCCCCGCCCTTCGACCGGCTCTGATGACGCCGGACCGCCCGCGCGGCCTCAGGCGCGGTGCAGCGGCTGGGTGCTGCAGCGGAAGGCGCCGCCGAGCGACCGGGTCACCGCGAAGTCGACGTACTCGACGGTGATGCCTCGGGTCTGCAGCTGCTCCCCGATCGCCGAGAACTCGGGGTCGGTGACGTACACGTCCGGACCGAGCGGCAGGCCGTTGGTCGCCAGGCGCTGCGCGTCCTGCAGGGACACGTCGATGCGGTCCCAGCCCTGCAGGGCCTCCGGGATGCCGTCCAGCAGCGCTTCCTCGCACACGATCATCAGCCCGTCGCGGACCAGGCCCAGGGCGCAGTCCAGGTGCAGGATCACCGGGTCGAGACGGACCAGTTCGACGGTGCAGCCGTGGGGCGCGAGGTACTGGCGCAGCCAGGCGGCGCCGAGCTCGTTCGAGGCGAGTCCGGAGGACCCCACGAACACATGATCACCGAGCACGAGCACGTCCCCGCCCTCGAGGAACGGGCCGGGGCCGAGGGTCGGGTCGTCCTCGGCGGCGATCTCCGGGACCGGGACGGCGACGTAGGCGGCGTCGGAGGGGAGCACCTCCTGGATCAGCACGGGGCGGATCGGAAGGATCTCGCTGCGCCGGTGCCGGAACCGCAGGGAGCCCTCGATCACGTGCCGGCCGATCGTGAAGAACGGGTCGCGGGCGAAGAAGTTCGCGTAGCCCAGATCGCCGGCGGCCGCCTTCTCCGCCGCGGTGAGCAGCCGCGGGCGCAGCACCTCGACGCCGTGGCGCCGCAGGACCTCCGCGAAGGCCTCGCGCTCCGCCTCCCAGGCGGCCTGACGCTCCGGATCGCCCTCGCGCATGTCGCCGACGAAGCCGAGGGCCCCGCCTCCCCCGGGCAGGAAGCGCATGTCCGGGTCATCATGAGCGGAGGCGGGCACCGCCATCTCGCTGCGCGCGAGGACGACGCTGCGCAGCGGGGAGAACTCGTCCCGCACATGGATCGTCCGTCGTCCCGTCATCGACCTTCTCCTCGGCGCTCGTGGTCGCGGCTCAGACCCCGAGGCTAGCAGCGGGGTCGCGGCGGCGGAGCAGGGCCAGCAGGATCGTCGGCACGAGGGTCAGGGCGATCACGAGGGTGCCCACGGCGGCCGGCCCGTCCAGTCCCCAGTCGGTCGTCAGGGCCGCTCCGGCGATCGGAGTGGTCGCGGCGGTGCCCGTGTTGAAGGCGGCGACGGCGAGCGCGGACCCGAGGGTCGCGGCTCGGCCGGCGAAGCCGACGGCGAGGTGGATGAGCACGCTGTTGGCGCTCAGCCCGAACAGCCCCAGCAGGGTGACCGCGGCGACCATCCCGATCGCCGAGCCGGACAGCACCACCATCGACGCGAGCAGGACCGTCGAGGCGGCGGGGGTGATGATCGTGACCGCGTGCGGGAAGCGGTCGCCGAGGCGCCCGCCGAGCAGCGTGCCGAGGAAGGACCCGATGCCGAAGGCCGTCAGCACGAGGGGGACGAGGGCCGCGGGGACGCCGGCGCCGTCGATGAGGACGGGGGCGATGTACGAGTAGGCCGCGAGGACGCCGCCGCTCGTGGTCGCACAGGCCAGCAGCACCAGCCACAGCCGCGGGTTGCGGAGGTCCGCGAGGCTGCGCAGGACGGAGGAGCCGCCGGTCTCGGGCACGTCGCGGGGCACCAGGCGGGCGATGAGCACGGCAGCGATCGCGGCCGCGATCGCGAGCGCCCAGAAGGTGCCGCGCCAGCCGGTGAGCTGGGCGACGTAGGCGCCGATCGGGACGCCGAGGACGGTGGCGAGCGAGCCCCCGGCGCCGACCACGCCGACGGCGCGGGAGCCCAGGCGGGGCCCGGCCGCACGCCCTGCGACGACCGCGGCCACGGCCCAGAAGGCGCCGGTCGCCAGCGCCGTGATGAACCGGGCCACCATGATCTGGGCGACGTCGCCGGCGAGGGCGACGAAGACGTGCCCGGCCACGAACACCGCGAGGGCCAGCAGGAGCGTCAGCTTCTGCGACATGCGCAGGGTCAGCAGGCTCATCAGCGGTGCCCCCACGATCATCCCGATCGCGAAGACGGTGATGAGCGAGCCGGCCCCGGCGAGGGA
Organism: Brachybacterium hainanense; assembly: GCF_042434575.1. NCBI lineage: Bacteria > Bacillati > Actinomycetota > Actinomycetes > Micrococcales > Dermabacteraceae > Brachybacterium > Brachybacterium hainanense. The sequence goes on along the minus strand of NZ_JBHLSV010000008.1, from coordinate 132,533 downwards.
CACGCCGAGGTCCGCCGATATCTCCGGGAGGATGCCCGCGACGACGAACTCGGTGGTGAGCATGAGGAAGGTGCCGAGCGCGAGGATGTAGACGACCAGCGGCAGCCTGCCGGGATCCGTCCCCTCGAGCCGTGCGACGGGCGGCGGGGAGGGGGATGCCGTGGTGGCGATCTCTGGCATGGGGTTCCTTCGCGGTGCGGGATTCGGAGGCGGGCTCGTGGAGCCTCGCAGATCCGAGTCTGGGCCGCGGCGGGTACGGCTGGGAGTCCCGGACAGTACACCTCTGGGGGGCATGGGATCGCTCACGCGCCCACGTCCGCCGAGAGCTGACCGAACCCCCTCGACATATACCCCATGGGGGTATACGGTCGGGGCATGAACGCCGACCAGTCCCCGCACCTCCACGACCACCGCAGCGGTCCCGGGCACGACCACGGCACCGCGCCCACGCACCACGAACACCACGAACACCACGAACACCACGAACACCACGAACACCACGACGAGCATGCAGGCCACGGCGGCCACGGCGATCACGTCGCGCAGTTCCGCCGCCTGTTCTGGATCAACCTCGCCCTCGCGGTCCCGGTCGTCGCCCTCTCCCCCATGTTCGCGATGCTCCTGGGCTATGAGATCCCTGCGGCCCCCGGCCTCGCCTGGGTCGCCCCGCTGCTCGGGACCGTCATGTACGTCTGGGGCGGCCGCCCCTTCCTCACCGGCGCCGTCTCGGAGCTGCGTTCCCGCCGCCCGGGCATGATGCTGCTGATCGCCCTCGCGATCACCGTCGCCTTCCTCGCCTCCTGGGGCGCGACGCTGGGCCTGCTCCATCACCAGCTCGAGTTCTGGTGGGAGCTGGCGCTGCTGATCGTCATCATGCTGCTGGGGCACTGGGTCGAGATGCGCTCGCTCGCGCAGACCACATCGGCCCTGGACTCGCTCGCCGCGCTCCTGCCCGATGAGGCCGAGCGCCTCGAGGGCGAGGACATCGTGCGCGTCTCCCCCGTCGAGCTGCGCCGCGGCGACCTCGTCCTGGTCCGTCCCGGGGCGAGCATCCCCGCGGACGGCACGATCCGCGAGGGGCGCGCCGAGGTCGACGAGTCCATGGTCACCGGCGAGTCCCGGACCGTCTCCCGCTCCCCCGGCGACCCGGTCGTCGCCGGAACCGTCGCGACCGATTCGAGCCTGCGCGTCGAGGTCACCGCGACCGGGGACGACACCGCGCTCGCGGGGATCCGCCGCCTGGTCCAGGAGGCGCAGAGCTCCTCCTCGCGCGCCCAGCGGATCGCGGACACGGCGGCCGGCTGGCTGTTCTGGTTCGCCCTCGGCGCGGCCGTGGTCACCACGATCGTCTGGTCGCTGCTGGGGATGCCGGACGAGGCCGTGATCCGCACCATCACCGTCCTCGTGATCGCCTGCCCCCACGCCCTCGGGCTCGCGATCCCGCTGGTCGTCTCCCTCGCGACCGAGCGGGCGGCCCGCGGCGGCGTGCTCGTCAAGGACCGCCTGGCCCTGGAGGCCATGCGCACCGTGGACGCGGTCCTGTTCGACAAGACCGGCACCCTCACCCGCGGCGAGCCCACGGTCACCGCGGTGACCGGACAGGGTGTCGAGGCCGCGGAGGTGCTGGCCCTGGCCGCCGCCGCGGAATCGGACAGCGAGCATCCGCTGGCCCGCGCCATCGTCGACCATGCCCGGGCCGAGGGTCTGCGCATCCCCACCGCCGAGGGCATCACCTCCGCTCCCGCGCTCGGGGTCAGCGCCCGGGTGGACGGCCGCGAGATCCAGGTGGGCGGGCCGCGCCTGCTCGAGGAGGCCGGCGCCGCGGAGGTCCCTGAGGCCGCCGCATGGCGGGAGAAGGGCGCGATCATCCTGCACGTGCTGCGAGACGGCGCGGTGATCGGCGGGCTCGAGCTGGCCGATGCCGTGCGTCCCGAGTCCCGGGAGGCGGTCGCGGCCCTGCATGCACGCGGGATCGAGGTCGTCATGATCACCGGGGATGCGGAGGCGGTGGCCCGCAGCGTCGGGAGCGAGCTCGGCATCGACCGGGTGTTCGCGGGCGTGCGCCCGGAGGACAAGTCGCAGAAGGTCGAGCAGCTGCAGCGGGAGGGCCGGAAGGTCGCGATGGTCGGCGACGGCGTGAACGATGCCCCGGCCCTCGCGCAGGCCGATGTCGGGATCGCGATCGGCGCCGGCACGGACGTCGCGATCGCCTCCGCGGGCGTGGTGCTCGCGAGCTCGGACCCGCGCTCGGTGCTCTCGGTCATCGAGCTGTCGCGTGCGGCCTACCGGAAGATGACGCAGAACCTGTGGTGGGCCGCCGGGTACAACCTGCTGTCCGTGCCGCTCGCAGCCGGGATCCTCGCCCCGATCGGATTCGTCCTTCCCATGTCCGTGGGCGCGATCCTCATGTCCCTGTCGACGATCGTGGTCGCGCTGAACGCCCAGCTGCTGCGTCGCCTGGACCTGCGACCGGAGGCGGTCAGCAGGACCCGGTGACTGCTCAGCGGGTCCGGCTCCCGGATCGTCCCTCGGTGCGGGAGCCGGGTCAGCGGCCCGGCCGGATGTCCCCGAGGCGCCGGTCGGGCAGGAGCCGCGGCACGAGCACGAATCCGGCCCCGATGGTCACCAGGACTGCAGCCCCGGCCTCGAGGAACCACGCGAGGACGAAGAGCAGCGAGGGGCGGGTGATGCCCCATGCCGGGAACAGCACGGACTCGATCAGGAGCCCCGCTGCCTCTCTGGCTCCGGAGCAGATCGACACCAGCACGATGACGGCGACGTCGACGCGGACGGCTCTCATGCGGGAAGAGTAGCCCCTGCACACACAGCTGCCTGCGGGGACGCGAGGATCGCTGCGGTCCCTCTCGTGGGAGGATGCCCCGATGGCGAACTGGACCCCGGTGCAGGAGGCACCCTGCGCGGACATCGGCGTTCCCTGGGCAGAGCTGGTGCTGACGCGCGGAGGCGAGCGCCGCCATCCGCTGCCGATGAACCTCCGCCTCCGCGAGGTCGCGGTCGAGGGGGATGGTGCCGCGCTCATCGTCCAGGGCATCACGGGAATGCACCGCTGCACCTGGCGCGTCGACCTCGAGCGGGGCACCGCCGATCTGCAGGATGCGGTCGATCTCTCGGCACTGCGCTCCCGTTATGGGGACGTGCGCGCCGGCAACCGGTCGGCATCATCCGGGACCTGTCCTCGCCGGGCTGTCCTCGAGGTTCCCCGCGGTCCGGGCACGCTGCACGCGCTCGTCTCGCTCCCGTCCCAGCGGCTCGACTCGTCACCGCCTCCTCTGGTGATCGATGTGCACGGCGGCCCGTGGCCCGGGCTCGACCTGGATGACGCGACACGACGTGCCGCACCGTGGCTCGAGGCGGGATTCGCTCACCTGGCCGTCGAGTACCGCGCGAGCGGCGCCCTGGGTCGCGGTCCGATGGAGCATGTGCTGCGGGGAGCTGATGTTCCAGGCCCCGGCGACGATGCGAGCGATGTGCTCGCGGCCTGGGAGACGCTGCGACGACAGCCTTGGGCGCAGGAGGTCGATTCCGATCGTGCCGTCCTGTTCGGTTTCAGCTACGGCGCCTATGTCGTGAACCGGATCGTCACGCACCCCTCGGCCTTTCCGCGATGGGGCCTCGCCATCTGCCATGAGGGGGTCGCCGACCTGCGGGGGCTGGATCAGGCCTCGATGGACATGCAGGTTGTGCGTCGCGGTTCGACACCCGGTGCTGATCCCGGCCACTGGTCCGCGGCCTCGCCGGTCGATGCCGTGCAGGAGGTCAGCACCCCGATGCTCCTCGTCTACGGCGGCCGCTCCCCCGTGCTCGCCCAGGGTGAGGCGTGGCGCGATGCTCTGCGGCGGGCCGGCACGGAGATCGACTGGCACGTCGCCCCGGGCGAGGGGCATGTCTTCGCCGGGGAGGCCGCAGCGGACATCCCGCGCCGTGCTCGCGATCTTCTCGGAGCGTGGTCTGACCCGCGGGCGCTCCCGCCTTGATGGCTCTGCCGCGCCGCCTGTTCCGTGAGGTCCTCTGCGAACCCGCGGCCCCCGTGCCACAGCTCCGCGAAGCGGCCGCGCACGACCTCACGGTCGCACACCCCCGGGTCCATCAGCCGAAGGCGAGACCGACCAGCAGTCCGCTGAGCACGGCGCCTGCTCCGCTCAGGAGCTGGGCGACGCCGAGCGTCGTGCCGATGATCGCCGCAGCCCGGCGACGGTCCTTCTGCACCAGGCCGATGATCCCCAGGGCCACGGCGATCAGAGCGATGAGAGCGCTGACGCCGCTGAGCAGCTGGAGACCGACCGCCGCCTGGGAGATGGCGAGGTCGAAGTTCTGGGCGATGATCGGCATGGCCTGTGCGAGCGCCGTCGTGATGAAGGAGAAGAGCAGCAGGAGGATGCCGCAGACGAGCGAGGCGGTCCCGCAGGGGTTGGGGCGCGGCCCGGCGGCGGTCGGTGCGGACGTGGCATGCATGGGGCGCTCCCGGTGATCGACGGCTCAACGGTCCTCGTGTTCCGCCCGGCGAGACTCCGATGCTCCCGGCAGAAGGACGAGGTCCATCATGCACGGCCCTCGGCGAAGCCCGCACGTCATGGGGGCGGGCTCGGCTACGCCGTCTGCTCGGCGAAGATCTCCGCGAACCTGCCGCCGGTGGACAGCAGCTCGTCGAATCGTCCTCGTTCCACGACGTGCCCCTCGTCGAGCACGATGATCTCGTCCATCCCGCGCAGGGTCCAGGCACGATGCGAGATGACGATCGTGAGGCGGGAGTCCTTGGTGGCCTGCAGGCGCCGGAAGATCTCCTGCTCCGCCTCGGCGTCGATCGCGCTGGTCGGCTCGTCCAGGATCCAGATCGGAGGGTTGCGCACATAGATGCGGGCCAGCGACAACCGCTGCCACTGCCCTCCGGACAGACCCGTTCCGCCGTCCCACTGGTTGCCCAGCTGCTGGTCCAGACCGTGCTCGAAGCCGCGGACGAGCCGGGCGGCGCCCGCGGACTCCAGCGCCTCCCACAGCTCCTCATCCGGGACGTCGGATCGCGGGGTGCCCAGCAGCAGCGACTGCCGCACCGTCAGCTCGTAGCGGCCGAACTCCTGGGTGAGCAGCCCGAAGTACCCGGCCCAGCCGTCGCGGCCCAGATCGGCGCGCGTCCTGCCGTCCACGTGCACGGAGCCGCTGTCATGCCCCAGCTCGATGTTGCCGACGATCGCGTCGACGGCCGTCGTCTTGCCGGCACCGTTGGTGCCCACCAGGGCGATGATCTGCCCCTGCCGGACCGTGAGGTCGAGTCCGGCGAGGGCCGGCTCGGCACGCCGCGGGTAGGTGTGGCGGAGGTCGTGGACGATGAGCTCCCCGACCTCCGGCTGGACCATCGGCCGGCTCTCCTCCTCCCGCAGCCCGGCCAGGGCCATGAAGCGCTCGTACGGGGCGACGCCCTCGACGATGAGCCCCAGATTCGTCCCGAACATGGCGACCACGCCCATCGCGGCGATCACCCCGTAGACGCCGCCCGCGGCCTCGGGTCCGTAGGATACGCCGACGACCAGGGCGGCGAGGGCGGCGGCCAGGAGCGCCGAGGTCCCGAGGCCGGTGCCGATGCTCCAGCCGAGGACGGGGAGATAGGTCTGCGACTTCCGCGCCGTGATCCGGCGGTTCGCCTCCTTGACCAGCGCGCCGATCCGGCCGGCGCCGCCCAGGCTGGACAGCTCGCGTGCGGAGGCGGCGCCGACCAGATGCCCGTGCAGGTACCGCTCCCTCCACAGCAGCGGGCCGATGTCGTCCCACATCGCGGAGTTGATGCGCTGGACGCGCTGCGAGAGCAGCAGGATCGGCACGAGGGAGGCCAGGACCAGGACCGCAGCGGGGGCCGACATGGTCCACAGCGTGAGGATGACGCCGACCACGGCGACCACCGAGGAGATCAGCGAGACCGTCTGCGGGTACTTGTAGGGCAGCTGGTTCTGCGCCGCCGCATTGCCCTTCTCGATGGCCGCGGCGACCTCCGGCGTCGCGATCCGGGACGGGGAGATGGTCGCGACGACGTCGGCGACCTCGGAGATGAGAGTCATCCGCACCCGGTCGGTCGCGAGGTGCCGGAAGGTGCGGGCCACGGCCTCGAGCGGCGAGGAGATCGCGATCAGCAGCACGAGCCCGATGAAGGGGCCCAGCACGTCCGCGAACCGCGCCGCATCGGCGAGCGCCTCGACGAACCGGGCCATCAGGATCACCTGGACCGAGGGAACCGCCGCGACCAGCAGCGACACCAGAGCGGCGGCGAGGACATTGCCTGGCGCGCTGCGCCACGCGACGCCGAGCAGCCAGATTCCGAGTCGCAGGGGCTTCAGCATCCTCCGAGTGTGCCAGCGGGCACGGACGGACGAACGGAGCACCGCCCGGACGGCGCGCCCGCGGGCCTGACCGCCCCTTCCCCCATCCGTGCCCCCGTATCCTCCTCTCATGGCGATCGCTCCCGACTCTTCGACGCAACGATCGAGGCACCTGCCCGTCCATGTAGGGCTGATCATGGACGGCAATCGCCGATGGGCGCGCGCCCACGGAGAGCGTGGGACGAGCTTCGGTCACCAGGCTGGCGCCGAACATCTCTCGAACGTCCTGAGCTGGCTCGCCGCTCGAGGAATCGATCATGTCAGTGCATTCGTCCTGTCCGCCGATAACATCCGCAAGCGTGGACGACTCGAAGTGGAGTTCCTCTTTAGCCTCATCGAGCACGTGATTCCCGAAAGGGTTCGTGCGACCGAGCGGTGGAGTCTGCACGTGAGCGGCGATCTGGACCTCCTCCCCGAATCGACGCGAACAGCGCTGGCAGAGATGATCGACGAGACACGCGGACGTCCCGGCCATCTAACGCTCGCGATCGGCTACGACGCACGGGACGACATCCTCGCCGCGGTCCGGAAGACGATCACCGGAGGATCTGAGATGCTCACCGTCGATGCCGTGACCCAGAACCTCGCCGGCGGTCCGGTGAAGGACATCGACCTGATCATCCGCACCGGGGGCGACAGCCGCATCTCCGGGTTCTTCCCCTGGCAGTCCAAGATGGCCGAGCTCTACGTCGTGGAGCACCCATGGCCGGACCTCACCGATTCGGATCTCGACGACGCGCTCGCGTTCTACTCCGGTCGCTGAGACACCTCCGGATCCGGGACCCAAGACTGGTCAGCGGTGCGCGACCCCTCCCGCGCTCCGCGTCCCCGGGATCGCCGCGATCGCCGCGAGCAGGACGACCGCGGCGAACACCTCGACCGCGGGCACGGTGCCGATCAGCGTCGCGAGCAGGCCGACGCCGATCGTGGGGACCCCGACGCCCAGGTATGCGGAGATGAAGAAGGCGGAGGCCGTCGCAGCCTCCGTCCCGGGAACGGAGACCCGTGCGCTCTCGCGCATCGCGCCGAGGAAGCCCATGCCCTGCCCGCACCCGGCCATGACGGCGGCCAGGAGCACACCCGCGAGCGAGGAAAGGAGGCCGCTGATCAGCAGGATGAGCACTCCCGCCGCGAGGGCGAGCAGTCCTCCGCCCTGCAGCATCGGGGCGGGCAGGCGCGCCGCGAGCGGTTGCATGAGCGCGGCGATCACGAGCACCAGGCCGGAGGAGAGACCGGCCACCAGCAGCGAGTCGCTGCCGGTGAGGGCGGAGACGTAGGACGGCACGACCGACAGGAACACCGCGGTCACCGCCCAGCCGAGGAAGCTGACGACGCAGGCGGCCATGAAGACGCGGCGCTGCGGCGGGATCCTCGGCAGCCGCGGGCGCCAGCGTGCCCCGCTGCGGCCGAGCCCCGCGGGCAGGGCGGCGAGACCGGCCCCTGCCAGGAGCAGAGCCCCGGCCTCCAGCAGGTAGCTGGTCACCATCGGCCCCGGCAGGACGGTCGCCCAGAGACCGGCGAGCATCGGTCCCAGTCCTCCGCCGGCGGTCGTGGCGGACGAGGCGATCAGCGCGGCGAGCTCGGTCCTCCCGGCGGGGGTGGTGCGGGTCAGGGCCGCGGTGAGCGCCCCGGAGCTGATCCCGACCGCCATCCCCTGCAGCGCCCGGGCGAGGAGGAGCTCGCCCGCCGAGCCTGCGCCCGTGAGCAGGAGGCTCGCGCACAGGGCGAGCGCCAGGCCGGCGAGCACCACCCAGCGGTAGCCGAGCGACTCGGCGAGCGACCCCGCGAGCAGCAGGGTCGGGATCAGCGCCCCTGCGTAGGCGGCGAAGACCGCGGTGAGCACGAGCGGGGAGAAGCCGAGCCGCGCGGCGTAGACGGCGTAGAAGGGCGAGGGGATGTTCGTGCCGACGATCAGGGTGAACAGGGCGAAGGCCGTGCAGGCGAACAGCAGGCGTCGATGCGGAGTGGCGGTGCTCGTCATGCCGGGGAGGCTAGGCCGGGGACGGTTCGGGCCGGGCCGAAGCGTCCCGGGCCTACGATCGGCGGCATGGATGCACGCGATGCCGAGGGCGATCCGGATCTGAGCGCGGTGGCGAAGCTGCTCGCGGAGCCGCCGCGGGCGAAGGCCCTCATGGCTCTCGCGGACGGGCGCTGGCTTCCCGCCTCGATGCTCGCCCTCGAGGCCGGGGTCTCCGGATCGACGATGAGCGGGCATCTGGCACGCCTGGTCGACGGCGGCCTGCTCACCGTCCAGCAGCAGGGGCGGTATCGCTACTTCCGGCTGGCCGATCCATGGGTCGCCGAGCTGGTCGAGGTGATGGCCCGGTGTGCGCCGCGGCTGCGGATCAGCTCGCTGCGGGCCGATACGAGGGCGCGTGCCGTGCGCCGTGCGCGCCACTGCTACGACCATCTGGGCGGGCGCCTGGCGGTCGCGATCACAGCGGCGATGCTGCGGGACAGGCACCTCGATGCCGCAGGTCAGGACCTGGTCACCGATCCCGGCGCCCTGCCGGCGCGAGTTCTGGGACCGAGCGCGGTCACGCTCACCGCATCAGGCTCCGCGCTCCTGGAGCGCCTGGGCGCGCACGTTCCCGCGGGAACGCCCGCCCGCTGCTGCGTCGACTGGACCGAGCACCGCCACCACCTCGCCGGTGCGCCGGGTCGCGCCGTCCTCGATGCCTGCCGGGAGCACGGCTGGATCTCCCCCGGGACGCACCCGCGGGCGCTGCGGCTCTCCGGGCAGGGGCGGGACCGGCTCGAGTCGGTGTTCGGGATCGAGCTGACGGAGATGTCCTGAGCGCGGCCGGGTGCCGGCCGATGCCGGAGACCGCCGTCGGGGAGGTGCGACTCAGCGCCCTGCCGCGGCCGCGGGTCTCCGCGGTGCGCGCAGCACGAGCGCGAGACCCAGCGTGAGCACCGCCCATGCCCCGCAGGCGGGCGGCAGGACCCCGGCGAGGTGGTAGGCCTCCAGCGGCGTCGCCGGAGGCCCGGACACGAGGATCCGGATCACCACCGCCCCGACCATGAACGCCGGCAGCGAGAGCCACCAGGCCAAGCGGAGGCCCGGAGGAGCCGGTGCCACCGGAGCGGGTGTCCTGCCGCGCAGCCAGCGCGCCCCGGCGATGCCCAGGATGATCAGCCCGCCCAGGCCGGAGCCGTACTGCAGCACCTTGTATCCCGGCAGCGGCCCCCAGCTCCGGTCCAGCACCGGAAGCAGGACCGTGCCGAAGCGCCCCTCATGCGTGAAGCCGTCCCACAGGATGTGGCTGAGGATTCCCGCGGCGAGAGCCACGAGCAGGCCCACGATGCCGCCCGCGGACGGGAACGTCTCCCGCAGCGCGGCCCCGGGCCCCCGATCCCATTCCTCGGGCAGCCGCTCCGCCACGGCCCGCGGCGCGAGCCGCCGGCAGACCGGGCGCAGCAGCAGCCGCCAGATCAGCAGCAGCGCGAGAGCGATGAGCAGGGTGACCGGGAGCCAGCGCGGATCGTGCGTGACGGAGTACCGGACCAGGAGGCCGCCGGTGAACGGCGCGAGATCCGGGGCCATCGACCCGACGGCGAGCGCGGCCGGCACGATCGGCATGCGCACGAAGGGCAGCGCGACGACGGCATGGCTCGGTGTGAACGGCATGCTCGAACGGTAGCCCGCGGCGGGCCCGGGGATTCCGCACGGGCAGCTGCCGCCACAGCTCCTCCCCGTTTCCTCCCCGGGACCGCCGTCAGTGTCGGGCGTGAGCGGCTCCCGATCCCGGGCACGGATCGGCGAGCGCCCTCGAGGCGACGCTGTTCCGTCACGTCGCCGCCATGGGCCTCTCCTCTGCTCGCGGGACGGGGGACGGCAGGGAGGGCCCGGACGACGGGTTCGAACGTCCGTGCCTCGCGCCAGACTCGTGCACGAGCCACCAGGAGGACATATGCAGATCAGCGTCATCGCCGAGCCGATCGCCCGCCGCGCCCACATCGGGCAGGTCGACAAGACCGGTCACGACTACATCGAGCATCCTCAGCGGGTCGCGGACCGCGCCGCGATCATCGCCCCCGCGCAGCTGCGGGAGGAGGCGGTCGCCGCGGCCTGGCTGCACGACGTCGTCGAGGACACCGGGGTCACGCTCGAGGACCTGGCCGCCGCGGGGATGCCCCCGCTCGTGGTCGAGGCCGTCGATCGGGTCACGAAGAGGCCCGGACTCCCCCAGCCCGCGTACTTCGCGGGCATCCGCGCCCACCCCCTCGCCCTGATCGTGAAGACGGCCGATCTCATCGACAACACGGATCCCGCGCGGGTGCGTCTGCTGGATGCGGCGACCGCGCAGCGACTCGGGGCGAAGTACGCGCGCTCCTGGACGATGCTGCTCGGTGCGGCGGAGCTACCCGGTGCAGGAGCGCACGGGACGGGGCGAGCATGAGCGGCCGGATCTTCTTCACGGCGGACACGCACTTCGGGCATCGGCTGATGGCGCTGCTGCGCGGCTTCGGTCCGCCCGGGGCGCAGCTGCGCGAAGACATCGGCCCGGAGCACATGGCCGCGCATGATGAGGAGCTGATCGCTCGATGGAACGCGACCGTCGACCCGGAGGATGTGGTGTGGCACCTGGGCGACCTGACCTTGAAGACGGCCGCGGAGGTCGCACCGCTGATCCATCGGCTACACGGCAGCATCCGGGTAATCCTGGGGAACCATGACCGCGCGCATCCGATGCTGGGCGAGAGATCGGTGACCGCGCAGCAGGAGCTGCTGGCCGCGGGCGTCGACTACGTCGCCACGAGCGCCCGCATCACGATCGACGGCGGGTCCGCGGGCCGGCTCCCCGTGCTCCTCTCGCATTTCCCCTACCGGGACACGTCCCGCGCGGACGATCGTTTCGTGGCCTGGCGGATGGCCGACGACGGCGAGGTCCTCCTGCACGGGCACACGCACCGCCGCGAGGTGACCGCCCCTTCCTGGAACCGGCAGATCCACGTGGGCTGGGACGCCTGGGGAGAACCGGTCCCTGAGCAGGAGGTGCGCCTGCTGATCCGCGGGAAGGGGCGACGACGGAGCTGAGCGACGCCGCTGCTATCCCTGCGCGGGCCGCGCCAGCAGCCGGGTCGCCAGCAGCGGGAACAGCAGCACGGTGACCGCGCCGCCGGTGACCATGACCGAGGCCATCGTCGTGCTGATGAGCCCCGAGGAGGCCGCGATCTGGGTGACGGCGACGATGATCGGCAGCCCCGTGGCCGCGTACAGCCCCAGGGCGACCCTCTCGCGCGGCGACTCGATTCCGGAACCGGTCGTGGTCAGGACCTCCCGCAGGACGACGGGCACGCCGCGGACCAGGGCGATCACCGCGACGAAGCCGAGCAGCAGCGGCCAGCGAGCGAGCACGGCACCGAGGTCGATGCTCATCCCGCTGGTGACGAAGAAGACCGGGATGAGCAGGCTGAACCCGACGATCTCGATCTTGTGCATCACCTCCTCCGCGTGGATCGGCGATGCGGCGGTGAGAGCCGCCTTGATCAGCAGGCCCGCGGCGAAGGCGCCGAGCGCGACGTCCAGCTCGAGCACCGCGGTCAGCAGCATGAGCGTGACCAGCACCCACACGGTGATCCGCACCGTGGTCTGCATCGTCGAGTTCGACGCTCCCCCGAAGGCGCGCCCCAGCATCGGGATGCGCCGGAAGATCCGCGCCGGCAGCGCGACCGTGGCGACCGCTGCGAGCGCGAAGAACACGAGGACCAGGGCGGCCTGCCAGGTGCCGCGGGTCGAGAGCAGGAGCGACATCGCCACGATGGGCAGCAGCTCCCCGAAGGCGCCGTGCACCATGACGGCGCGGCCCAGCGGGGAGCCCATCGCCCCGGAGTCCTTGAGGATCGGCAGCAGGGTGCCCAGCGCCGTCGATGTCGACGCGATGCCGAACACGATCGCGGCCTGCCCCTGGCCGTGCAGGAGCAGCAAACCCGCTCCGACGCCGAGCAGCGCGCAGATCAGCCAGGTCAGCGCGGCATGGCGGCCCTGCCTGCCGCGCATGTCCGAGGTGCTCACCTCGAAGCCGGCGAGGAGGAACAGGAACCCGATGCCCAGCTCGCGCAGGAACTCGACGGCCTCGGTGCTCTCCGCGAGGCCCAGGGCGTGCGGGCCGATGACCACGCCGAAGGCGAGCAGCCACACGACGTCGGGGACCGCCCTCCGGGTGGCGAGCGCGAGGATCGGCGCGAGGACGGCCGCGAGGGCGATCCACCACATGGACAGCAGGTTCTCGACGAGCATGGGGCCTCCGTCAGAGGGTCGCGATCCGGCGGCGTGGACTGCCACTATCTCACCCTGCGGTCGCCCCGACATCCATCGCAGAAAGGCCGAGCGCCGCTGTGGAACCGATACCCCGCACACACGATGGGCCGGTACGGCGTCCGTCGCTCCGCGAGCGGGAGCGGACAGGCTCTACGACTGCACGGGCACGGGCGTTGCTGGTAGAGGGCGAGCCGCCAGACGCCGTCGCGCCGCGTGTAGACGCTGGACATGAGCGCCACGGAGGCCGGCGCGTCACCGTCGCGGTAGGCGCGGCCGGTGTAGAGCAGGACCGCGTGGTCCTCGCTGAGGCGGACGAGCCGCGGGCCGACGATCTCATAGGTCCGCCACGGAGGTGCCTCGTCGAGGGAATCGATGACAGCCCGCCGGTCGAAGATCTGGCCGTGCGCGAGGACCATGGCGCCGTCGGCGGTCATGATCCGCCCGTAGAACTCCGCCCCGGTGCCGTCGCAGAGCGAGGTCCATCCCCGATGTTCGAGGTCGAGCAGCTCGTCGAGCATGTCGCGACACCATCGCTTTCGTCTGAGAGTGCGAGGTCCTGGTGGAGCCACCGTACTGCCGCATCGTGACGTTCAGGTCGTCGAGAGCTCCGATACGTCACGGGTCGCTGGCACCACTCGGTAGACGATGTGATGGGGCTGCGTTCTGCGGAGGGTCTCCCGCGGCTCCAGCTCGGCAACCTGACGAAGCAGCATTCGGCCGATCATCTCGTGCGAAACGATCACTGGGCGACGTGCCCCGCTGCGCTGGACCTCGAGAACTGCGCGGGCGGCCCGTTCGTCCGCGTCCGCGTAGCTTTCGCCCCCGGGGAAACGCCACCGGTACTTGTCGTCCTCCCGTGACGCGCGAACTCCGGGAAACCTGCAGTCCGCCTCCTCAGCGGTCAACCCGGCCATATCGCCGTGGTGCACCTCAGCGAGATCCGGGAGCACCCGTAGCTCGACGCCGACAGCTTCGGCAGCGAGCGTTGCGGTGGACTGGGCACGGGTCAGCGGGCTCGAGAACACGGCGTCCATGCTGTGCTCGACGACGAACCGCGCTAGAGCCATGGCCGCCTGCCGACCCTGCTCGGTGAGGGGCGAGTCGAGCTGGCCTTGCCAACGTCGCTGCACGTTCCACGCCGTCTGTCCGTGCCGAGCGAGGTAGAGGGCTTCGAAGGTCATTTTCCCATCCAACCAGCATGAAGTTCGCCTTGTCCAGGTCAGCGTGTGCGGGAGATTTCGAGGGAAGACCAGAATTATCGATGACGGAGCGGGCCAAGCGCATTTACAGAATGCGACGGCGTCCGCGGTGTCACGACTAAGCCCCCGCCCTGAACGGAGCGGGGGCTGTTCGTCACGCCTGAACGGATCGATCAGTCATCCAGATGGTCAATGGCATACTGAGCCTCTTCCTCAGTGAACTGCTCTCCGTACTCTGACGTCAGCTGGTCGCGGATGGCCTCCTTGGACATCGACATGCTCTCGCGGTAGGATTTCGCGGCCTCGAGCGCCTCGGCGTTCCAATCAGCATCGACATTGTCGACGGCGTACTGCGCAGCGTCCTCCGGGAACTGCTCCCCGTATTCGGAGGTGAGCTGATCGTAGAGGCCCTTCTTGGAGAACGGCATGATGTCGACGTAGTCCTGCGCCTTCGAGAGGGCAACCTCACCCTCTTCAGGGATGTCCGCCTTTGCCTCTGTCGTCTCCTCAGCAGGCTCCTGTTCGGTCGTGGCTTCGGCAGGTTCCTGGGTGGTCGCCGCTTCGACGGGCTCCTCAGACGCCTCCTCGGTGGCAGTTTCCGTCACTGCCTCCTCTGGTGCCTCCGATGTCCGCTCCGTCGCTGTAGCGGGGGCGCTGGTCTTCGCGGCGTCTCCGCCGCCCATCAGTCCCGCGGCGGCCACGATGATCAGGAAGATGATGACGATGAGTGCGCAGCCACCACACCCTAGGGCGATCCACTTGCCCGGCCCCTTCTTCTGAGGTGCGGCCGGGGCGGGGCCACCACCATACTGAGGTTGCGGCGGGAGGTTCGCAGAGGTGGATGAGCCCTGCGGATCGGGTGTGGGGGGAAGAGACATTTCAGGTCCTTTTCTACGTGGTCACCAGCAGATTCACACACGACCCCGCCCATCGTGACCGAAGTGATCGAACCGTGACCAGTTGCCATCCGATGTCACGTCCAGCGCCCCCGCCGGCCCACGAGGCGAACATCTCGCGCCGTGGAGCGACGCGCGTGGGTCGCGACCTTCTCCGGCGTGGGGCCGAGCCCTCCCGCGACGACGCTAGGACAAAGCCGTCGTCTTGCCGAGCGCGTCCACGCGAACCTGCTGGTTCGCGAGCGCGAGATTGGCCCGCGCTTCGTGGCCGCAGGGCGATGGCCTCTATGCCCGGGGACCATGCTCGAGCGATGGCGCCCAGGAGCGTCATCGGCAGTCTTCTGTGACTCACCGATTCCTAGGCCACCCCCGGCCAGGTTCAGCCCTTCGCCCAGAGGACCGGCTATATCGGAGGGCTTCATACCGGCTCAGGCCTGGTGGGCCCGGTGGGGATCGAACCCACGACCCGCGGATTAAAAGTCCGATGCTCTGCCAACTGAGCTACAGGCCCCACACCCTTGCGGGCCGGTCCATCGTACCGGCCCACACGCGCGCCCTGAGCAGGCGGCCCGACCTGGGCGCGGCGGCCTCAACCCTTCGGCTTCAGCGCCACGTGCAGCACGATCCCGACCACGAGCACGAGCACGCCCAGACCGCCGCCGAGGACCGCCAGGAGGATCCCGCCCACGCCCGCGAAGATCCCGCCGATCGACACCGGCGGGGCGACCATGACGGGGCCGCCGTCGCAGGAGATCTCGTGCTCGCCGCTCGCGGTGACCTCGAAGTTCTCGAGCGAGCGCCATTCGGTGCCGTTCACGGTGATGGTGCTGCTCTGGAAGCCGCCGTTCGCGGGCTCGGCGCCGTCGGGCCCGGTGATCGTGCAGATCGGCGAGCCCTGGGAGGAGTCGTAGTAGAGGGTGCGGACATCGCCTGCCGTCAGCTCGACGCTGCCCTGCCCGGAGTCGATCACGGTGGAGCCCGAGGCGTCCTTGACGACGCCGCCGATCCCGGCGAAGGCGAGGATCCCGCCGGTCACGAGAGCGCCCAGCAGGATCACGGCGCCGATGATGATGAGGATCTTCCCGGCAGGGCTGCGCTTCTGCCGCGGTGCGGGCCCGGGCGGCGGACCGGCCGGGGACGGGGCGGGGTACGAGGTCATGCTGGGCTCCTCCGGGAGGGGACGGGGCGGATGCGCCGGCGGCGTCCCGTCATCGTAGAGGCCGCCGGGCGACGCCGGCCCGTAGACTCCCCGCATGCCCGATCCCCTGGTCCTCGCCGCCGATGTCGAGACCGAGCTCGTCGAGCGACGTTCCCGTTTCCTGACGCGCCTGCACCGGGTGGAGTCCCTCGAGCAGGCCGATGCCTTCCTGCGCACCGCCCGCGCGGATCATCCCGATGCCCGTCATCGCTGCACCGCGCTCGTGATCGGCGAGAGAGAGTCCTCCCCGCCCGTGCATCGCTCGAGCGATGACGGAGAGCCCTCGGGCACGGCGGGCATGCCGATGCTGCAGGCGCTCCTGCATGCCGGGCTCACGGACACGCTCGCGATCGTGATCCGCTACTTCGGCGGGGTGAAGCTCGGCGCCGGGGGCCTGCTGCGCGCCTACACCGCCGGCGTCGAGCAGGCGGTCGCGGCCTCGACCCTGCTGCGCCGCCGGGAGCTGCGGCAGATGCGCCTGGACGTCCCCTTCGCGGAGGCCGGCATCGCGGAGAACGCGGTGCGGCGCTTCGCCGAGGGCCGCGAGGCGACGACGCTCCCCACCGAGTACGGGGCGCGTCACGCGGCGCTGAGCCTCCTCATCGACCCCGCCCTCGAGCAGGAGCTCGCCGCCGATATCGCGGCCTGGTCGCAGGGCCGCCTCTCCCCCGAGCGCGTCGGCTCGCGGACCGTGGACCTGCCGCTGCCCTGACCCCGCGCGCAGCGGACCGGGCGCGCCATGTCCGGAACGTTCCGGCGATGCTCCCTCACAGCCTCATCGGGCCTGCTCGCGCCGCGGATCCGACCGCCGCTCCCTGTGACTTCCCAGACATCGGAAGGAAAAGCCCCGGTCGCAGGTGAACGCAAGGTGAACAGCCCTGGGGGGCGGTGGCGGGTCCCGCTTCCGCTGGCGCACACTGGCGGCATGACAGGAGAACTCGTCATCCTGCTGCTGCTGATCGTCACGGCTGTCGCCTTCGACTTCACCAACGGCTTCCATGACACCGGCAACGCCATGGCGACATCCATCGCGACGGGCGCCCTCAAGCCCAAGGTCGCGGTGGGGCTCTCGGCGATCCTCAACCTGATCGGCGGGTTCCTCTCCGTCGAGGTGGCCATCACCGTCACCACCTCGGTGCTGAAGATCCAGGACACCGACACGGGCGCTCTGCTCGCCGGACTGGATTCGCAGACAGCGCTGTTCATCATCTTCGCCGGGCTCGTCGGCGGCATCCTCTGGAACCTCGCCACCTGGCTGTTCGGCCTCCCCTCGAGCTCCTCGCACGCCCTGTTCGGCGGCCTGCTGGGCTCCGGCCTCGCGGCGCTGGGCACCTCCGGGATCAACTGGGACGGGCTCACCGTCAAGGTGATCATCCCGGCCCTGCTGGCCCCGTTCATCGCCGGCGGCATCGCCGCGGCAGGCTCCTGGCTGGTCTTCCGCATCACCCGCAACGTGCGCGAACAGCGCCGCGAGCAGGGCTTCCGCGCCGGCCAGATCGCGACCGCCTCCCTCGTCTCCCTCGCCCACGGCACCGGCGACGCACAGAAGACGATGGGCGTCATCGCCCTGGGCCTGATCGCCCACGGCACCCTCTCCGACCAGGAGATCATCGAGCACGGCCTCCCCGTGTGGATCATCGTCCTGTGCGCGGGCGCGATCGCGCTGGGCACCTACATGGGCGGCTGGCGCATCATCCGCACCCTCGGCAAGGGCCTCGTCGAGCTGGACTCGCCGCAGGGCATGGCGGCGGAAGCCTCCTCCGCGGCCATCATCCTCACCTCGAGCCACCTCGGCATGGCCCTGTCGACCACGCATGTGGCGACCGGCTCGATCGTCGGCTCCGGGGTGGGCCGGCCGGGCGCGCAGGTCCGCTGGGGCGTGTTCGGCCGCATGGTCGTCGGCTGGTTCATGACCCTGCCCGCCGCCGCCCTCGTCGGCGCGGTGACGTTCTTCCTCGGCAACCTGATCGGCGGGATCGGCGGCGCCGTCCTGATCTTCGGGATCCTCGTGGGCACGACCGCGTACATCATGCACCGCTCGCGTCGGCAGAAGATCGACGCCGACAACGTCAACGACGAGTGGGAGTCCGCGCAGACCCCCGACCTCGCCGTCGCCGCCGACGACGCCGCCCCGCAGCTCGCCACCGCCGGAAAGGACGCCTGAGATGAGCATCGACATCGCCGAGATCATCAGCAACACCACGAGCGTGCTGGGCGTGGGCCTGCTGCTGGGCGCCGGGCTCCCGCTGCTGTTCTCCCTGGGGATCGTCCTCCAGGACCGCGGGGCCGGCGGCGAGCGCCGCGACGGCTCCGTCTCCGCCCCGAACCCGGTCGCGAAGTACGCGTCCTGGGCCATCTTCACGCTCGTCGGCCTCGCCGTGGTCTATGGTCTGCTGTTCGTGACCCGTAACAGCCTCGACCACTATCTGGGCATCACCCTGCCCATCTGACCCCGCGGAGTGTCCATCATGGCGAACCCCCTGAGCGCTGTCCTGGACTGGCTCCATGCCGGATACCCCGACGGTGTCCCGCCCCATGACTTCTATCCCCTGCTGGCGCTGCTGACGCGCACCCTGCAGCCGCAGGAGCTCGACGAGATCGTCGCGACGCTGATCCGCGAGAACCCCGACGGCGACATCTGCCCCGAGGACGTCCACCAGGCGATCGAGCGGCTCAAGGAGGCGACGGTCGCGCCAGAGGACGTGCGCGCGGTCGCGGCGCGTCTGGCGGCCGTGGGATGGCCGCTCAGCGAGGCCCCCGACGACCGGCAGCTGGCCGATGTCGCGGAGAACGCGGCCGCGGACCTTCCCGAGCCGCCGAACCTGGTCCAGCGGATCATCGCCTGGCTCACCGAGGGCTATCCGGAGGGCATCCCTCCGACGGACCGGCTGCCGCTGCTGGCGCTGCTGCGCCGCCGCCTGACCGATGAGGAGGTCGCGCAGGTCGCCTCCCGCCTGGTGGACGACGCCCGCGCCTCCCGCCGCATCGACCCCATCGACGCCGGGACCCTCATCACCCGCTACACGGACACGCTCCCCAGCGAATCGGACATGGCGCGTCTGGCCTCGCATCTGGCGGCGAAGGGCTGGCCGCTGCGCGCCGGTCGCTGAGCCCACGAGCTGCTCCCCGGCCTGGCGCCCCGCCGTCGCACCCTGCACGAAGGGCCCGGACCTGCACAGACGTGCAGGTCCGGGCCCTTCGGCGGAGTCAGCGGCTCAGAAGTCCCAGTCGTCGTCGCTCGTGTCCACGGCCTTGCCCATGACGTAGCTCGAGCCGGAGCCGGAGAAGAAGTCGTGGTTCTCGTCGGCGTTCGGGGACAGCGAGGCGAGGATCGCCGGGTTCACCTCGGTGATCTCGGAGGGGAACATCGGCTCGTAGCCCAGGTTCATGAGCGCCTTGTTGGCGTTGTAGCGCAGGAAGGTCTTCACGTCCTCGGTCCAGCCGACCGGGTCGTAGAGGTCCTCCGTGTACTCCTCCTCGTTCTCGTAGAGCTCGTAGAGCAGGGACATCGTGTAGTCCTTGAGCTCCGCGCGGCGGGCCTCGTCGGCCTTCTCGACGGCCTTCTGGAACTTGTAGCCGATGTAGTAGCCGTGCACGGCCTCGTCGCGGATGATCAGGCGGATGATGTCCGCCGTGTTCGTCAGCTCGCCGTGGCTGGAGTAGTGCATCGGCAGGTAGAAGCCGGAGTAGAACAGGAACGACTCGAGCAGCGTCGAGGCGACCTTCCGCTTCTCCGGGTCGTCGCCCTGGTAGTAGCCCATGACGATCTTGGCCTTCTTCTGGAGAGCCTCGTTGTGCTCGCTCCAGCGGAAGGCGTCGTCGATCTGCTTCGTGTCCGACAGGGTCGAGAAGATCTGGGAGTACGACTTCGCGTGCACCGACTCCATGAACGCGATGTTGGTGTAGACCGCCTCCTCGTGGGGGGTGATCGCGTCGGGGATCAGGGAGACCGCGCCGACGGTGCCCTGCACGGTGTCCAGCAGCGTGAGGCCGGTGAAGACGCGCATGGTGAGCGTCTGCTCCTGCTCGCTCAGACGGTTCCAGGACTGGATGTCGTTGGACAGCGGGACCTTCTCGGGGAGCCAGAAGTTCCCGGTCAGGCGGTCCCAGACCTCGAGGTCCTTGGGGTCGGGGATCCGGTTCCAGTTGATGGCCTGGACGGACGTCTTCAGGTGATCGTTCACCACTACCTCGCGCTCTCGAATCCGGTACGGCAGCCCTCAGTCTAGGTCGCTCCGGGACCCGGCTCGCGGACCTCCGTCCCGGGACGGCGAGCCCTCCGGGCGGTGCCGCTGGTCGGGCGCATGAGCCGCTCGGCACGATGATCAGAAGGTCCGGAACCTCACCTTCCCGGGCACGTCGGGAACAGGATCGACCTCGCATGGCGACGGCCCGCCGTCCCCGGGACCGGGGACGACGGGCCGCTCGCGGACGGAGTGCGGGATGACGAGGCGCTCAGGGCTCGCGGAGCCCGCTCGAGTGCGCTCAGTGCTCGACCGCGGTCTCCGCACCGGCGCCGGTGAAGGCGCGCACCTCCATCTCCGCGGCCTTCTCGAGGTGGTCGGGCTCCGGCTTCGTGACCAGGGTGCCGATGATCCCGAGCGCGAAGCCCAACGGGATCGAGACGATGCCGGGATTCGACAGCGGGAACAGGGCGAAGTCGAGGTCCGGGAACATGGCCTTCTCGTTGCCGGAGACGGCGGGCGACAGCGCGATGAGCACCAGGCACGAGGCGAGCCCGCCCAGCATCGAGAACAGGGCGCCGCCGGTGTTGAACCGCCGCCAGAACAGGGAGTACAGGATCGTGGGCAGGTTCGCGCTGGCCGCGATCGCGAAGGCGAGGGCGACGAGGAAGGCGACGTTCTGCCCGAGCGCCACGATCCCGCCGATGATCGACAGGATCCCGATCACGACCACGGTCGCGCGGGCGACCTTGACCTCCTCGTCCGGATGGACGGTGCCGTTCTTGATGACGGAGGCGTAGATGTCGTGGGCGAAGCTGGTCGCCGCCGTGATCGCGAGACCGGCGACGACCGCGAGGATCGTCGCGAAGGCGATCGCGGAGACGATCGCCATCAGCACGGGCCCTCCGATCGCGAGGGCGAGCAGCGGCGCGGCCGCGTTCTCGCCGCCGGGGGTCTCCTTCGAGAGCAGGACCTCCGGTCCCACCAGGGCGGCGGCCCCGTAGCCCAGGATGAGGGTGAGCACGTAGAAGATGCCGATGATCCAGATCGCCCAGACCACGGAGCGCCGGGCCTCCTTGCCGGTGGGCACGGTGTAGAAGCGCATGAGCACGTGGGGCAGCCCCGCGGTGCCGAGGACGAGCGCGAGGCCCAGGGACACGAAGTCCACGGGGTTGGGGTACTTCAGGCCGGGTGCGAGGATCGCCTCGCCGTCCGGGGAGAGCTTCACCGCATCGGCCAGCACGGCGGAGAAGTCGAAGCCGTAGCGGCCCAGCACGATGAGCGCGAGGACCCCGACGCCGATCACGAGCAGCACGGCCTTGATGATCTGCACCCAGGTGGTCCCCTTCATGCCGCCGACGATCACGTACACGATCATGAGCACGCCGACGACGGCGACGGTGATCGCTGTCGCCGCCCCGCCGTGCAGGCCCAGGAGCAGCGCGACCAGGCCGCCTGCGCCGGACATCTGCGCGATCAGGTAGAAGAAGCACACCGCGAGGGTGGTGAGCGAGGCGGCCATGCGCACGGGGCGCTGGTTCAGGCGGAAGGACAGGACGTCGGCCATCGTGAACTTGCCGGTGTTGCGCAGCAGCTCGGCGACCAGCAGGAGGGCGACGAGCCAGGCGACGAGGAAGCCGATCGAGTACAGGAATCCGTCGTACCCGGCGACGGCGATCGCGCCGCAGATGCCCAGGAAGCTCGCGGCGCTGAGGTAGTCCCCGGAGATCGCGATGCCGTTCTGGGGCCCGGTGAAGGAGCGGCTGCCGGCATAGAACTCGGCGGCGCTGGCCTTCTGGCGGGAGACGCGGAAGACGATGAAGAGCGTGACCGCGACGAACAGCGCGAACACGATCATGTTGATGACGGGGTTGATCTGGTCGATCATCGGGCGTCCTCCGCATCCTGCTCGAGCAGCTCTCCGCTCTCCATGTGCCGGCGGATCGCCTCGGCCTGGGGGTCGTACCGCTTGTCGGCCCAGGAGCGGTAGAGCATCGTGATCACGAAGGTCGTGATCACCTGCCCGATGCCCATCACGAGGCCGACGGTGTAGAAGGTGTCGCCGAGGCGCCGGGCGTAGAGACCGGGGGCGAAGCCGGCCAGGAGCACGTACACGAGGTACCAGAGGAGGAACAGCACCGTCAGGGGGACGATGAAGGACAGGAACGAGCGACGCAGCCGCTGGAACTCGGCGGATCGCTGCACGGCGAGGCTGCGCTCGCCCACGGTGGTGGGGTCGGTCAAAGCTGGCTCCTTTGCCGCTTCTCGAGGAGGCCCGCGGCGGGGACCGCGGGTGTGCGTCACTGTATCGGACGTCACATCGGCGATGAAGGACCCGTGGCATCGTGACCGCCCGGCTCGACGCCGCCGGGTTACTCCTCTTGTCGTACTACGCGTGCCGTAGTACGTTGTGGGGAGCATGGTGTCGGCGGGTCGTCCGACCGGCACCGCACCAGCCCGGAAAGGAGGCGCGCCGATGATCGGAGCCGATGCGATCCGCGGGCATATCGACCTGATCCTGCTCGCGATCCTCGAGGCCCGGCCCTCCTACGCCTACGAGCTCTCGCAGACGATCACCGACCGCTCCGGCGGCGAGTACGTCATCAAGCAGACCACCCTCTACACCGCGGTCAAGCGGCTCGAGTCCCAGGGCCTCCTGGACTCCTACGAGGACCTCTCCCCCACCGGGAAGCCCCGCACCTACTACCGCATCACCGACACCGGACGAGCCCAGCTCGCATCCAAGCGGGAGGAATGGATCAGCACCCGCTCCCTCGTCGACCAGCTCGCCCTCCCCCCGACCCCCTCCGACATCCCCTCAGGAACCAGGTGAGGACCCCGCCATGAACGTCATCGACTCCTACCTCGACACGCTCTTCGACCCCTACCCGCGCAGCGCCCGCATGGACGAGGCCCGCGCGGAGCTGCGCGCCATGATGGAGGACAAGCAGCAGAGCCTGCTCGACCAGGGTCTCAGCGAGTCCCAGGCGGTGGGCCGCGTCATCGCCGAGTTCGGCAGCCTCGAGGAGGTCGCCCCGGAGCTCGGCATCGCCGCGGACCTCGGCGCCGCAGCACCGCCGGGACCTCCCCGGCTCTCCGCGGACCGTGCCCGGGAGTACGTCGACGCGATCCGCCGCAACCGCGGCCTCGTCGCCGGCGGCGTGACCCTCTTCGTCCTGTCCGTGGTGCCGCTCCTGCTCCTGATCGCCTGGAGCGGGCAGATCGAGCCGGAGCCGCCCGGCTGGGCGACGCTCACGGGCCTCGTCCTCCTGCTGGTGCTCATCACGACGGGCGTGCTCATGCTCGTCGTGCGCGGCGGCCGTCTCGAGGACTACGCGGACATCGAGAACGGCGACTTCACCCCCACCGCCGAGGTCCGCGCCTACGCCGGGGAGCTGCGGCGGGAGCACCGCACCCGCTCCCAGATCTCCTTCGCGATCGCGCTCTCGCTGTGGATCCTGTGCGCGGTCCCGATCCTCGTGCCCGCCCTGCTCTCCGAGGACGAGGACCAGGCCAGCGTGCTGTTCGGCGTCTGCCTGACCCTCCTCATGGTGGCGGCGGGCCTGTGGATCCTGCTGCGTGGTGCCTGGGCGAGCTCCGCCGCGGACACCCTCGAGAACGAGGAGGACCCGGACGACCTGACCGGGCCGTCGGTGCATCCCGCGATCCGGGTCATCGCCGCCGTCTATTGGCCGCTCGCCACCGCGATCTTCCTCGGCTGGAGCTTCGCGACCGGCGACTGGGGCTCGACCTGGATCATCTGGCCTATCGCAGGCGTGCTCTACGGCTGCATCTGGGCCGTGAGCGGGGCCCTGCGGACCGGGCAGGACGCCTCCCGCCGCTGACCGACGGGCCCCGCCCTCCGGAGGAGCCCCCGCGCCCTCGCACCCCCGGGGATAGACCTTCGTCGCGGGCGGATCCCACCGGGTCCCGCCTACTCTGGACCCACCGCACGACGACGCCGACCCGATCGCCGACCCCTCCGGGAGACGACCATGTCCACGCCCGCCGCCCCCTCGCCCCCGCCCGCCGCCCCGTCCCCAGGAGCGGCCTCCGCGCAGGTCCCGGAGCGCTCCCTCGCCCCGGACCTCGCCCGCGGCCTCATGCTCGCCCTCATCGCGCTCGCCAATGTGTCCTGGCATCTCTGGGGCCGGCCGACCCAGATGACCGGTGCGCATCCCCTCGAGGGCAGCACGCTGGACCGGATCCTCCAGGCGATCATGATGATCGCCGTCGACGGGCGCAGCTACCCGCTGTTCGCCTTCCTCTTCGGCTACGGGATGGTCCAGTTCACCCGGTCCCGGATCGAGCGCGGGCTGCCGGAGGCCGATGTCCGCCGCATGCTGCGCCGCCGTCATGCGGCGATGATCCTCTTCGGACTGGTGCATGCCTCGCTGCTGTTCATGGGCGACGTGCTGGGCGCCTACGGTCTCGCCGGACTGCTGCTGGTGTGGCTGTTCTTCCGCCGCCGGGATCGCACCCTCATCATCTGGAGCTCCGTCCTCGCAGGACTGCTCGCGCTGTACGCGCTGATCTCCGTGGCCGGCGGGGCCCTGCTGATCGCCTTCGCGCCCGAGGGCGCCGCAGGCGAGTTCGTGATGGCCGACCCGCAGGACGTCACGGCCGGCTCCCCCTCGTACCTCGCCTCGATCCTCCCCCGCACCAGCATCTGGGCGGGGCTCACGATCGCCCAGGTCGTCAGCCTCACGATCCCCCTGTCGATCCTCCTGGGCTGGCTCGCCGCGCGGCACCGCCTGCTCGAGGACCCCGCGGCGCACCTGCCGCTCCTGCGGCGCCTCGCCCTGATCGGGATCCCGATCGGCTGGCTCGGCGCCCTGCCCGGAGCGCTCACCTCCCTGGACGTGCTGCCGGTCCGGGAGGACGCCTCCTGGATGTTCATGGGTCTCAGCTCCGTGACCGGTGTGTGCACAGGCGTCGGCTACGCCGCCGCCTTCGCGCTCCTCGCGGCGCGTCTCGGCTCCTCGCGTCCGCCGATCGTGCGGGCGATCGCCGCCGTCGGGAAGCGCTCCCTGAGCTTCTACCTCCTGCAGTCCCTCGTCTTCGCGATCGTGCTCTCGGCCTGGGGCCTGGGGGTGGGCGGCTGGGCCGGCACCTCGCTCGCGCTGCTCATCGGCCTGCTCACCTGGGCGCTCGGCGTCCCGCTCGCGATGCTGCTCGAACAGCGCGGCGCTCGCGGTCCGGCGGAGGTGCTGCTGCGCCGGCTGACCTACGGCCGCCGGACCCCGAACCGCTGATCTCCGACCGCGCCATGGGTACTTCTCCCCATGGCCCCCGGAGTCGTGCCCCGGTACCGTGGATCGGCGCGCGTGCACCGAGCATGGCGCGCATGCAGGAGGCATGATGGCGATGTTCCCGAGCGCCGGGCTCTTCCCCGGAGACGCAGTCCCGTGCACGGCCCCGGATCGCTGGCCCGGCCGCCTCGCCGACCCCCTCGACCACCCCGGCCCCATCCTGGCCTCGGGCCAGGAGACATGGACCGCGCGCGTGGCTCTGCACCGCATCCCCGTCATCTCGGAGCTGGAGCTTCCCGAGACCTGGCGCCGTCTCCCGCCGGGCCCGGGGCCCGCGCTGCCCGCCACGGCGATGTCCGCTGCCTTCGGCGACGACGCAACGCTCGCCCCGGCTTTCGAATCGACCCTCCTCGTCGCCGTCACCCGGCTCCCCGCGGGAACGGAGCTGTCCTCCTGGCAGTCCGCTCGGCTCGAGGAGCAGCGCATGAGCCTGCCCCACCTCCAGGTCCTCGAGCACGGCCTCCTGCCCGAGGCGAGCGCGGAGGCGGCCGAGCACGCCACCTGGCAGCAGACCCTGCTGGCGATCGACCACTCGCCCACCACCTATCTCGTGCGGCAGCGCAGCCGGATCGTCGACGGGATCGGCGTCAGCGTCACCCTCACCACCACCCCGGAGGTCGACGCGGCCCACGGCGCCGTGCTGGACCGCATCCTCGCCTCCTGGAGGATCGTCCGCGCGCCGGAGGAGCCCTCCCCCGTCCTCATGGCGCAGGGCCCGACGCCGACGGTCCAGCATCTGCTCACCGAGCTTTCGGCCATGCCCGTCGCCGCTCCCGTGCCGGGGTTCGACGTGGCGCTCACCTCGACCCTCCACCAGATCCTCAGCCAGCCGGAGGGGCATGCGGCGGTCTTCGTCGCCCGTCCCGGCGAGGTCGTCTCGCATGAGCTGACCCTGTCGCACTGGTGGACCCTGCGCACGACCAGCCGCGGCGAGGACACGACCGAGGTCGCGGTCTTCCCCTCCGCCGGACTCTCCGCGGCCGTCCTGCACCTGGCCGAGCTGGGCCGACTCGCGCCGCTGCCGGCCGATCTGCGGATCCCCCTCGACCACGAGGGACTCGACCTGATCTGGGACTGGAGCGCGGAGGAGCGGAGCACGGGCTGGGCGCAGCTGCGCGCGAGCGCGGCCGATGCCCTCCCTGGAGGGGCGAGCGCATCGGCCGAGGACTGCGCGATCCGCGTGACCCGCCATACGCCGACCGGAACGGTGACCGCGCAGGTGGTGCGGCTGCAGGACCGCTACCTCATCTCGACGAGCCCCGATGCGCGCGTCGGCGATGCCGCCGTGCTCCGCGCCGCGGACGGCCCGCTGCTGCTGGCGGACGCCGGCTGCGACGATGCGCTCTTCGGCTCCGACCCCTCCGGAGCGGCACGGCATCTGGTGAGCCCTCTGCTGGCGTGAGCCGCGGATACGGACGGCCCGCCCCGAGGTTCTCCCTCGCGGCGGGCCGTTCTCCGTTCCCCGGCTCCCGTCTCGGAGGGCGGGAGCCGGATCACCCCGTCACAGCATGCAGCTGACGCAGCCCTCGACCTCGGTGCCCTCGATCGCCATCTGCCGCAGGCGGATGTAGTAGAGGGTCTTGATGCCCTTGCGCCAGGCGTAGATCTGCGCCTTGTTGACGTCACGGGTGGTCGCGGTGTCCGGGAAGAAGAGGGTCAGCGACAGACCCTGGTCCACGTGCTGCGTGGCCTCGGCGTAGGTGTCGATGATCTTCTCGTAGCCGATCTCGTACGCGTCCTCGTAGTACTCGAGGTTGTCGTTGTCCATGAACGGCGCCGGGTAGTAGACGCGGCCGATCTTCCCCTCCTTGCGGATCTCGATCTTGGAGACGATCGGGTGGATCGAGGAGGTGGAGTTGTTGATGTAGCTGATCGACCCGGTCGGCGGCACGGCCTGCAGGTACGCGTTGTACATGCCGTGCTTCATCACGTCCTCGCGCAGCTGCTTCCAGTCCTCCTGCGTGGGCACGTGGACCGAGGACTTCGCGAACAGCTCGCGGACCTTCTCGGTCTTCGGCTCCCAGGCCCGGTCGATGTACTTGTCGAAGTACTCGCCCGTGCCGTACTTCGAGTTCTCGAAGTCGTAGAAGGTCTCGCCGCGCTCCTTGGCGATCCGCATCGAGGCGAGGATCGCGTGGTAGGTGACGGCGTAGAAGTAGATGTTCGTGAAGTCCAGGCCCTCCTCGGAGCCGTAGAACACGCGCTCGCGGGCGAGGTAGCCGTGGAGGTTCATCTGGCCCAGACCGATGGCGTGGGACTTGCGGTTGCCCTCGGCGATGGTCGGCACGGAGGAGATGTCCGAGGTGTCCGAGACCGCCGTCAGCGCCCGGATCGAGGTCTCGATCGTCTGCGCGAAGTCCGGGGAGTCCATCGCGAGCGCGATGTTCAGCGAGCCCAGGTTGCAGGAGATGTCGCGGCCCAGCGTGTCGTAGCTGAGATCGTTGTTCATCGTCGACGGGGTCGCGACCTGCAGGATCTCGGAGCACAGGTTCGAGTGGGTGACCTTGCCGGGGATGTTGTTCGCCCGGTTCACCGTGTCCTCGAACATGATGTACGGGTAGCCGGACTCGAACTGGATCTCGGCGAGGGTAGTGAAGAACTCGCGCGCCTTGATCTTCTTCTTGGCGATCCGCGGGTTGTCGACCATCTCCCGGTAGACCTCGGAGACGTTCACGTCCGCGAAGGGCTTGCCGTACTCGCGCTCCACGTCGTACGGGGAGAACAGGTACATCGGCTCGTTGTTCTTGGCGAGCTCGAAGGTGATGTCCGGGATCACGACGCCCAGCGAGAGGGTCTTGATGCGGATCTTCTCGTCCGCGTTCTCCCGCTTGGTGTCCAGGAACCGCAGGATGTCGGGGTGGTGGGCGTTGAGGTACACCGCACCGGCGCCCTGCCGGGCCCCCAGCTGGTTGGCGTAGGAGAAGGAGTCCTCGAGCAGCTTCATCACGGGGATGACGCCGCTGGACTGGTTCTCGATCTGCTTGATCGGGGCGCCGTACTCGCGCAGGTTGCTCAGCAGCAGGGCGACACCGCCGCCGCGCTTGGACAGCTGCAGCGCGGAGTTGATGCCGCGGCCGATGGACTCCATGTCGTCCTCGATGCGCAGCAGGAAGCAGGAGACCAGCTCGCCGCGCTGCGCCTTGCCGGCGTTGAGGAAGGTCGGCGTGGCGGGCTGGAAGCGGCCGTCGAGGATCTCGTCGACGAGGTTGCGGGCGAGGGTCTCGTCGCCGCGGGCGAGGGTGAGGGCCACCATGACGACGCGATCCTCGAAGCGCTCGAGGTACCGCTTCCCGTCGAAGGTCTTCAGCGTGTACGACGTGTAGTACTTGAAGGCGCCCAGGAAGGTCGGGAAGCGGAACTTCTTCGCAAAGGCCTGCTCCGACAGCGACTTCACGAACTCGAAGTCGTACTGCTCGAGGACGGCGGACTCGTAGTACTCGTTCTCCACGAGGTAGTCGAGCTTCTCCCGCAGCGAGTGGAAGAACACCGTGTTGGGGTTCACGTGCTGCAGGAAGTACTCCCGGGCGGCGAGCCGGTCCTTGTCGAACTGGATCTTGCCGTCGCTGCCGTACAGGTTCAGCATCGCGTTGAGCGCGTGGTAGTCCTGCGCCTTGTGGTGCTCCACGGCAGGCATCTCCGTCAGTGTCGCCAAAACTCTTCCAATCCTCGTGTGACCTGCTGGACGTCGCGCGTGGTGCCCAGCAGCTCGAATCTGTACATGTGGGGGACGTGGCACTTCGCGGCGATGATGTCCCCCGCCTTGCAGTAGCCCTCGCCGAAGTTCGTGTTCCCCGCGCTGATGACGCCCCGGATCAGGCGCCGGTTGCGTTCGTCGTTGAGGAACCTGATGACCTGCTTGGGGACTGCCCCGCGCCCTTCTCCTCCGCCGTAGGTGGGGACCACGAGCACGAACTCCTGGTCCATCACCAGGGGCTCGTCCCTGGGACGGAGCGGGATGCGGTGCGCAGGGATCCCGAGCTTGTCGACGAAGCGCTTGGTGTTCTCCGAGACGGAGGAGAAGTAGACCAGCGTGCCCATGGCCCTGCCTCCTGCGTGCTGCGTCCGGGGCGGCGCCGGCCGGGTCGCCGTCCGCCCCCGGTCTCCTGCGGGTGGGCGGCGGGCTCCCCCGGATGCTCCGGGTGGGCCCGCCGCGGCGTGGATCAGCGGGTGATCAGATCGCGGCGGCGCTGTGCGCCATGGCGGCCGCGCCGCTCGCGACGAGAGCCTTGATCTTGTCCGGACGGAAGCCGGACCAGTGGTCCGCGCCGGTGATGACGACGGGGGCCTGCACGTAGCCCAGCGACTTCACGTGCGCCAGGGCCTCGGCGTCCTCGGTGATGTCCACGACGTCGTACGCGATCCCGGCCTTGTTCAGAGCGCGCTTGGTGGCATCGCACTGGACGCACAGGGGCTTCGAGTACACGGTGATATCCATCGGGGACCTCTCTCGGGGGTGCTGCTCGGCGGGGAGCGGGACGTTCTGTCGTACGGGTCTTCGGGTGCTGCATGCCAGGGCCGATCGCGGTGCTCCACGCGGCGCGTGCGGGACCTTCGAGAGCCAGCTCACGAAGGTCCCGGGCGGCTCTTCGTGGGGATCTCCCCCAGGTCGCCCTGACCTCTCCAACACTACACCTAGTGGTCCCGTGATGGGGTGACCACAAGATGTACTGAACTACACGGATGTTATCCACAAGCGGCTGGGGACAGCTGTGGACAACTTCGCGGGAGTGGGGACAGTCCGCGCAGGACTGCAGGAACGCCGTGGACGGGGGTGTGCATATCGTTCCCGGGGGTACCGACGCCGGTGGACGGCGCGGGCCTCGGACACCCGTTTTCCCCGATTTTCCGCAGCCCGGAGCGATCCTGCGGCCGCGTGTCCTCGGCGTGTCGCGTCCGGTCCCCGGCGTGTCGTGCACGCCGCCGTCCGATACCCGGATCCGGGCCCGCGCGCCGCCGACACCGACGTCTGCCCGCATCCGAGGCACAGCGATCGTCCCGGACGACGACTGACCGTGGCCGAGGCACAGCGTGGGTGCTGTGCCTCGACCACGGTCAGTCGAGACGGGCCGCGATCAGCCGACGGCCGATGGGGAGTGTCCCGAGGGAGACGACGGCACCGCGCCGCCTCGGCTCAGGAGTCGCGCCGGGTCTCGTCCTCGGCCGGGGCGGACCAGACGTCGCGCTCCCCCGTCGTCGGCTCAGCGGAGCCCAGGGACACCGGGAACGTGGCGGACGGCAGAGGAGCGGTCGTGAGGTCGAGGTCAGGGAGGACCTCGGTGGAGTTCGCGCCCCGGTCCCGCGCCTCGCGATCCGCGTCTTCCCGCTCGCCGGACCAGCCCGCGGAGCTCTCCCGCTCGGCGGCGACGGGTGCTTCGGCGGCAGGCTCGGTGCCGGCATCCGGTTCGGCAGCCGCATCAGCGGACCTTCCGGCCGGGTCAGCATCGGCAGCCGCGTCCAGCGCGCCCGCCGCATCAGCGTCAGCATCGGCAGCCGCGTCCGGCCCGCCCGTCGCCTCGAGGGGCGCAGCATCGGCATCGACGGCCGGATCCGGAGCCGATGCGGCCGCAGGATCGGGATCAGCCAGGTCCCCGTGGGCCCCGTCCTGCCCCGCGGACCCCTCCGCGGCGGCGGGTTCCGGGACCGCGGCGACCGATGCGGAGGCATCGGCCCCGTCGGAGGTCTCGCCCTCTCCGGCACCGTCGCCCTCGGCGGCGGCATCGGGCTCGGCGGCGGCATCGGGCTCGGGCTCGGGCTCCGGCTCGAGGGAGCGGCCGTCCGCGGTGACGATCCGATCGAGGATCTCGTGCATGAGGGCGAGCTCGGCGAGCGCCTCCGGAACGCCCGATCCCGGCTCCTCGCCCTTGGTCAGGAATGCGTAGAACGCCTCCCACATCGCCTCTACGGAGCCAATCGTCGAGGTGACCGAGGTCTGCGTGACCGATCCGCTCACCTTCTCGCGCAGGCTGATGCTCGAGCGGCGGTCGGCGAAGGAGGGCGCGGCGAGGTCGAGCTCGACGCGGCGGCGGGCGGAGAGCACGCGCACGCGCTCGGAGTACTCGGGGGCGAACGGCAGGTAGTGCCAGACCAGCCGCACGGGCGCCCCGCCCTCGAGCTCGCCGAGGATCTCGATCGAGCCGGGGATGACGCCGCGCGGCCAGTGGCGCACCGCGGTCAGCTCCGTGAGCGGACCGTAGGCCTTCTGGATCACGGCCAGCTGATGGGCGACCCCGGTGAGCAGGCCCTTGACATACAGGTCGCGGTCACGCTGGGTCGCGCCCTCCCCCGTGCCGGCGACGACGGCGTCCTGCAGCGCGGCGCGACGGGCGGAGCGGACCTCGCTGGGGAGGTCGTAGGCGGACGTCGTCACGTGCGCATGCGCGAAGAGGGGCTGGCTCGCCGGCATCAGCACCTCGTAGTCGATCATCCGCAGATCCTTGCGGGCGATGTGCCCCGCGAGCGCCGCGACGGCCTCGTCATGCTGCTGCGGGTAGGCGAGCACGATCATCCGCCGACCGGTCATCCGCTCGAAGTCGGCCAGGACGCGCAGCTCCTCGGCGGAGAACGCGACGGGCGGCTCGACCAGCACCGGGATGCCGCGTCGCACGAAGGCGAGGACGTCCTCGACGTGAAGGCCGTCGGTCGACAGGACCACCGCGTCCAGGACGACGGTCTTCGCGCGCACGGCGGCGATGAGGTCCGCGACGCTCTCGTATCGCGCCTCCTCCGCGATGCCCCACGCCTCGGACGCCTCGCGGCGACGGCGCGGCGAATGATCCACGAGCGCTTCCACGCTGAAGCGGTCCCACCGCCGACGCAGCAGAGGAAGATGGACCGACTGGGCCATCGTCCCGGCGCCGACCACGGCGATGCGGAGGACCTTGGGCATATGTCCACTCCTTCGGGAGAGCAGCAGAAGAGCGAGCAGGGGAGCCGACGTCGCAGGCGGAGCCGGAGCGCGGCGCTGTTCTACCATACGGGGCTGGCACGGCCCCGACGCGCAGGCTCCGCGGGCGCTCGGACCGGGCCTCGGGCGCCGCGGGCGCCGCGGTACTCTGGACCGTCCGCTCGCCCGGCCTCCACCGGGGCGAGACCGCGTCCCGCCCGGAGGAACCGTTGGCCTCGACCTTCTACCGCATCGCGCAAGGCATCTCCGCGCCGATCACCAAGCTCTACCTGCGCCCGCGCGTGACGGGGCTGGAGAACGTTCCGGCCGAGGGCGGGTTCCTCATCGCCTCGAACCACCTGTCGCTCCTGGACAGCTACATGATCCCGGTCGTCTCGCCGCGGGAGATGCGCTTCATCGCCAAGGACACGTACTGGCGGCGGAAGGGCCCCATCGGCTGGATCCAGAAGTCCTTCTTCGAGGCCATCGGCACGGTGCCCGTCGACCGCGACACCCTGGCCTCCAAGCAGGGCGCCCTCAAGGCGGCGCTCGGCATCCTCCAGGACGGCGACGGCTTCGGCATCTATCCCGAGGGCACGCGCTCGCGCGACGGCCGCCTCTACAAGGGGCGGCAGGGAGCGGCATGGCTCGCCCTCGAGGCGGACGTCCCGGTCGTGCCGGTCGGGCTCAAGGGCACCGACACGGTGCAGGAGACGGGGCGCCTGCTGCCCGCACGGCGCACGATCACGATCCGCTTCGGCACGCCGATCCACCCGTCCGACATCGACCCGAGCCTGCCGACGGGCGTGCGCCGCCGGCAGCTGACCGACCGGATCATGGATGCGATCGCGGAGCTCAGCGGCCAGGAGCGGGCCGATGAGCTGAACCGTCACGCGACCTCGGATCTCTGAGGCTGACGGTGCTGTCCGCCCGGGGCCGTCCCAGCCCGTAGGATCGGGGCAACGCTCGTCAGCAGGAGGTCGCCATGGCCGTCGTGGTCGGATTCATCCCCACCCCCGTGGGCTTCGCGGCCCTGGAGGCCGCCCACCGGGAGGCGGAGCGCCGCGGCGGTCCGCTCATCATCGTCAACGTGGTCCGCGACGACGTGGGGGAGGACCCCCGGCATGCGGACGCCGGGCAGCTCGAGCGCGCCCAGGACATGGTGCGCCGTTCCTCCGTCCGCATCGCCGTGCGCCAGGAGCACACCGATGACGACGTCTCCGACGTCCTCGTCCAGGTCGTCGAGGAGGAAGGGGCGGAGCTGCTCGTCGTCGGGATCCGGCGGGAGCGCGACATGGCCCGTCACCTGCTGGGGATCACGATCCAGAAGCTGCTGACCTCCTCCCCCAGCGACGTGCTCGTCGTCTGAGCGGGGCGCTGCCCGCGCGGCGGCGCCCGTCCACGACAGGTAGACGGGCGCCGCGCGGGAGGGCCGGGGAGGCCGGGTCAGCCGACGCAGATGAACGGCAGGCGCGGGGCGATCTCGCAGATGCCCTGGATCTTCTGGGCCTCGACGGTGCTCCCGTCGCCGACCTTGTCGCTGATGGGGCTCGCGAGGGCGCCCACGGGGGCCATCGTGATGCCGAGGACGGCCGCCACGGCGAGGCCGTGGACGAGGCGGGTGCGGATGGACGTCGCGGACGTGGCAGACATGGAGGACTCCTTCGGCAGGCTGTGCGGTCGGACACGCATAGCTTACGTCGACGCCGGTACCCTGGCCCCGTGCCCACACGGACGATCTCGCTGCTGGACCACCTCGACGGCGTGCTCCGCGCGACCCGTCGCGCACTGCCCGCGATCTCGATCGCTCTGGTCCTGCTGCTCCTGGCCGCCCCGGGCGCCTGGCACCATCCTGAGCCCTCGACCCTGGTGCTGTGGGTGCTCATGAGCGTCGCGGGCGGTCTCTCCGCGCTGCACCCGGTGCCCGCCTCGGTCGCGCTCGGCGGGGTGCTGACCCTGGCCGTGTCGCTGCCGAGCCTCTACATCGGCCTCGGCGTCTTCGCCTGCCTGGTCGCCTTCGCCTCGTGCGTGATCAGCTGCCGGCCGCGCACGAGCCTGCTGATCGGCCTCTGGTACGCGGCGCTGCTGGTGACCGCCACCTTCAGCGCGGCGACCTCGGTCTCCGACGTCCTCACCGGTGCGGGCTTCTGGATCGTGCTGCTGGTCATCACGGCGATCATCGCGATCACGATCCGCGTGCTCGGGCACCGCCTGGGCGAGTCGAGCCGGCGCCGCGTCGAGGACCTCGCGGCCCAGCGGCAGGCTCTCGCGCGGGAGCTGCACGACACCGCGATCCGGGCGACGACGGAGGTCGTGCTCATCGCGGAGCAGGCCCGGCTGCGGCCCGAGCTGGACCGCGCCACCGATCAGGACCTCGCGCGCATCAGCGTCGCCGCCCGTGCCGCCGCGGAGGATCTGCGGGCGGCGATGGAGGCGCTGCGGCGCAGCGAGGAGGACGGGGAGCCCGAGGGCGACGGCGGTGCGGTCGAGGCCCGGGAGCTGCTGCGCCTGCCCCAGGAGCGACTGGCCGAGGCCGGCTTCAAGGTCAACACCGACGTCGAGGGGACGCAGCTCATCCCGGGCCCGCTCGCGATGACGCTGTCGCTGTGCCTGGGCGAGCTGGTCGCCAACACGATCCGTCACGGGGACAAGGGGCAGGCGGTCGGGCTGATGCTCGAGACCGCTCCCGGGAGCATCGACGTGGTCCTCACCAACCGGCGCTCGACGGCCGCTTCCCTCGTTCCTCGCGGCGGCAGCGGGCTCGTCGGGGTGCAGGAGAGGATCGCGGTGGTCGGCGGGAGCGTCGACACCCGCGGTGACGGAGGATCATTCATGGCGCGCCTGTACGCGCCGCTGCCGAAGGAGGACACGTGAGCATTCCGGTGCTGATCTGCGACGACGATCCCATCGTCCGGGAGGCGCTGGCCATGTACCTGCGCTCGGCCGACGATGTCGACATGATCGCCGCGGCAGGGACCGCCGAGGAGGCCCTCTCTCTCCTGGACGGGATCGCCCCGCAGGTCGTGCTGATGGACCTGTCGATGCCGGGGATGGGCGGGCTGGCCGGCGCGACGGCCATCCGGCGGGATCGGCCGGAGATCAGCGTGCTCATGCTGACCACCTTCGGGACCGACGAGCAGGTCCGCGAGGCCCTCGCCCTGGGCGCGGCCGGGTTCCTGCTGAAGTCCGCCCCCGCGGAGGCGCTCGTGGCCGCGGTCCGCGCCGCGGCCGCGGGAGCCGGCGTCGTGATCACCCCGGAGGTCGCCTCCGCCCTCGCCCGCGAACCGGCCGCCCTCGCCGAGGGATCCGCCGCGACCGCGCCGGCGGGAGCTCCTCCTACGTCCCCTCCCCCCGCGGCCCCGTCGCCCGGCCCCGACGGTCCCGGGGCCGCCGCGCCCGAGACCACCGGGGCGGCGTCCCCGGGCGAGGGCCCCGCAGCGGCGGATCCTGCCGCGGACCGGCCGCTCCCGGCCCTCACCGAGCGCGAGCTCGAAGTGCTGCATCTGCTGTGCCGGGCCGACACGAACACGCAGATCGCCGCGCAGCTGGTGCTGTCCGAGTCGACCGTGAAGAAGCACGTCACCTCGCTCATGACGAAGCTCGGCTCCGCCTCTCGGCTGCAGATCGCGGTGCGCGCCTTCGAGCTGGGGCTGGCCGAGCCTCCCGGCCCCCGCGCCTGACGTCCGCGGCGGCAGGTCGCCTCCGGGGTGTACCCAGGTCCCATAGGGGAGGGGGTCGGCGGCTCGAGGACGGTACCTGGGGACGTTCCGGCGTCTCGCCCGTCCGGCATACGGTAAGGACGTGTCCTCGGCGAGAGGCAACCTAGTCGAGCTGGTCTGGTCCCCAGCTGTTCTCCTCCGCCTCCGCAGAGGACGAGCCTTCGAGGCTCGCCCGTCAGCTGGACCCGGCGCCTCCGCCCCCACATCTGGAGGCTCCGGGTCCGGCCACGGAGACAGTTCCGTCGGGCCATTCCTCCCCCGTCCGGGCCACGGCCCGGGTGCCCCGAAGCCCCCTCCGCCCTGCGAGGGGGCTTCTGCATGCGCGGGTCCGCAGCAGAGCGCCCGGCGCCTCCGGGTGGATCTCGCCGATGATGCACCGGTGTGCCGTGACGCACAGGCCGGGGCATACCCATGGGCATCTCTGGGATCTGCCTGTACTGTCAGGAACGCGGACGTCGCATGCGGCACCGCATCGCCCTCACCGGGTTCCGGGACATCCCGGCGCCTCGTGATCGGCGAGAGCAGGGCACGGGTCCCGTGCCCTGCACATCTCTAGGATTTGGTCGACATCACAGCACCGGCAGCTCGACGCTCGCTCCCCTCCCCCTGCAGCCCCATCCTGACCGCCCTCGACTGGCGTCAGGCGTCGGATGACGTCCATGTGGCGACACGGTCGAGCGAGTATGCAGGACACATCGTTCAAGACCGCAGCACTTTCAGCGTTTTCGGTTCGATGGGTGAGAGCCACGGAAGCTCCCGCTCCCTCGCGGGAGCACGTGGAATCCTCGAGAGAATCCCCCCAGGGCGCCCCCGTCGAAGGCATCGACAGACGTCGACGGCACCTCGGCGCGGTGATCATCCCGCCCTGTCACCCACGGGTCGAACCCTCGACCGCAGACGCAGAAGGAAACAGAACATGGCTACAGGCACCGTGAAGTGGTTCAACGGCGACAAGGGCTTCGGCTTCATCGCTCCCGACGACGGGTCCGCGGACCTCTTCGCCCACTTCAGCAACATCATCGGCTCCGGCTTCCGGAACCTCGAGGAGAACCAGAAGGTCTCCTTCGAGACCGAGCGCACCGACCGCGGGCTCGCCGCGGTCAGCATCCAGGTCCTCTGACCCTGGCCCCGTGACGCGCCCCGCTCCCCTGAGGGAGGGCGGGGCGCGTCGTCGTCCCGGCAGGTCACGGCTTCTCACGCGCCCCGGCGAGCCCGCGAGCGGCCGCACGGCCGATGGAGCGGACCGTGCCGCGGCGCACGACCTCGGGAACGAGAGACCCCCTCCCCCTGGACATCGATCCAGAAGAAGGGGGTCTTTTTCAGCCGAGCCGCCTGCCGGAATCGAACCGGCGACCTATTCATTCCCTCCACTAGGATTCACCGGGGGGTACCGAGGTGCTCGCCCTAGCCTATGACCTGCGCATATGCAGTTCGCTCAAGCTCCGTAGATGTCGGGGTATCCTGCAAAGTGGCCACCAAAGTGGCCACATCGGGACCAAAGTGGCCACATTGGACGGGCCCCCGGCATCGTTGCTAGGGGCCCTCGGCCGTCTCGGGGCCGGTGCGCCCCCTACGCATCCGCCTCAGCATCGGCCAGGAGGTCGAGGAGCTGGGAGCGCAGGAGGTCGAGGACCTCTCCGTGCTCACGCACGGCCGCCGCACCGTCCCGGTAGGCCGGGAGCGCATCCGGTGACCACAGGGGCACCATGTCTCCGTCGAGGCCCAGCGTCACAACAAGCGCCGGGTCAACGAGATCATCAGGACCGGCCGGATCCGGATCCACCTCCGCGGTATGGCGCACCTCCCGGACGGGCTCGCGCCCGATCAGCAGAAGCCCATCCTCCCGGACGTCAACCACGACGGCGCCGATGATTCCAAGCTCCGTGTCGAGCAGGTCACGATCATCCCAAAGAGCGCGGACATCGGCGATGCCGTAGCCGTCCGGCAGGGTCGCGCCAATTCCGACCCCCACGCCAGAGGCGTGGTCAATCAGGGCGGCGTGAAGTTCGGTCAGGACCGTTTCATGGTGGCTCATGTCGGGGATTCTGCCAGCAGATCCGGGATCCCTATTCACCAAGCCCCCCTGAGGTTCCCGCCCGCTCTCGGGGTTACACATTCAGCCGCCGTGGAGTCACAGGCAGGTCAGAGTCGCACCCCCACCCTGTGATGCCCGTCTCATTTTTGGACCCTCGGTGTTGCACCTTCCCTCGGGACCTCCACCCACCCGACCACCCGCCATCACTCCTGGTGTGATCTACACCACAAAACGTTGCACTGAGGTCACTTCCATGCTTCGTCGTCGATCCGAGTTGCTACGGTTGAACCGGCAAGCCAGGGCGAGCACATTCGACCCCGTTCCTCTCCCCCATGGGAGGGGTCCTAGAGCTACGTCGGCGAGTACTCGTGTGCATCTCGAGCCCTGACGTTGAAGGCTCCGCACGGCAGGACTTCGGTCCTGCGCCGTGTGTGCACGTGGGGCACCCTGCCCCGGTGCGGGACGTGAGGACGTCCGCTGTCATGTCGAATACTGCTCTGCCCGCGGGCGCTCCGACGCCCCTACTCACCCGCCCCGAGGCGGCCCACATCCTGAAGGTTGCGCCCGGCACGCTCGCCACATGGGCTACCCGAGGCCAGGGCCCCCGCTTCATCAAGGTTGGTCCGGGTGGCCGAGTCGTC
This sequence comes from Brachybacterium hainanense, assembly GCF_042434575.1. NCBI lineage: Bacteria > Bacillati > Actinomycetota > Actinomycetes > Micrococcales > Dermabacteraceae > Brachybacterium > Brachybacterium hainanense. The sequence continues at coordinate 93,815 of NZ_JBHLSV010000008.1, read as the reverse complement.
CGCTACCGGGCGCAGGACCTTCAGGCCTACCTGGACGGCATGCCTGCCGTAGAGGCGGTGGCCGCGTGAACCCGGGCCGCCTGCTGGACGAGATCCTCGTCAACGGCGAAATCGTCGGGGCGATCTTCGAGGATGCCGAGGCCGACCTGTTCGTCGTCGCGCTCGCCGATGGCACGGTGCTGGAGCGTCGGAACTTCGATGCCGCCGCGCTCGCCCTGCGCTCCGCGCTCGGGCTCCCGGACGAGGAGCCGGAGGAGAGCGAGCAGGAGGTAGCCGCGTGAGTGAGACCTACCCTCAGAAGCTGTCCCGTCTCCGCTCCACGTGCTCAGAATGTGCCGAGGGCACCGAGAGACCGGAACACGTATCTGTCGCCTCCTGGCACGAGTGGGGCCACTGCTCCGAGGGTGCTCCGGATACGCGACATCCCCGCTGCACTTGCGGCGTGGAGCTGAAGAACGGTCCGCGGTTCTGGCATTGCGCCGGATGTCACGAGACCTTCGCCGGAGAGGGACCATTCACCCGCCATCGTCGCGGCTCCGGATCCGATCGGTTCTGTCTGGACCTCCGAGACACCGTCCCCATTGGGTACTGGAGCGACGAAAACAACGTCTGGCACCTCGGGGACCGTCGAGGGGAGTTCTCGGCTCCTGGAGCCAATGGGGACATCGTTCTGGCGATGTCTGCCGCATAGACCACACCCTCCCTGCCCCGGAATGAGTTCCTAGGCAGGGTCACGAACTACTTCAACGACATGACCGGGGCGAAGCACGCCCTGAGATAGGAGCATCGTGGACATCAACAAGATGACCGATGCGGAGTTCTTCGACTTCGACAACTGGATCGACCTTGCCCCTAATCACGATTGGGGCAAGTTCCTCAAGGCACCCGAACCTGTCGCCGACGATGAGGCGAACACGATCATGATCCCCGAGGCACAAGGCGTCGCCTACCTGATCGACGGGGAGCTTGTCTCCGGCGTCGTCGAGGTCGGCGACGGGGAGCAGGAGGTCGCTGTGGTCGCCGAGGCCGCGAGCGGTTTCGTGCTGGTCGGCACGAGGGACTGGACGCTCCAGTTCACGGGGACGGGGGGTGCCGCGTGAACGAGGACGGGAAGGTCTTCGACTTCAGCACGCACCTGCGCTCTCTCCAGGAGAAGCGCGCCTATCGGGCGTTGGTCCTCGCGGTATGGGTTCACGGGAACCACGTGGACGGGGTTGCCGAGGCTCCGTCCAAGGTGTTCATCCGCCGACTCCTGACCGGTCGAGGAGAGGACGAGTGCAAACCCTCGGAGGTCGCAACGGCTGTTCGACAGCTGGTTTCCATGGGAGTGCTCACCGAGGACTCGGACACTCAGCGGTTCGTTCTCACGGGGAGGGTTGCGTGAACGTTTTCCTGATCCCCGAGGAGATGAAGCGGCTCCGCCATGTCCGCGGCCTCTATCCGGCAGAGAGGATCATCATCGCTGCACTGTCGGAGGCGGACTCCGAAGGCGTTGCGCGCTTCCGGCCTGGAGGGCTCGCAACATTCATTGGTCGCTGTCCTGGCGCCCTTGTGGAGAAGGCTGTCGCGCATCTGGTTGAGCACGGAGTCTTCGCGGAGGGATCCACCTCGGAGGAGCTGATCGTCACGTTCGCCTATCGGGCTGAGGAGGAGCAATGAACCAGGCACATGCAGCGGCCGATGTTCTGGAGCGGGAGATATACGGCGCCCTAGAAACGGCGGCTCCGGATAACTGGGGCCTGGACGATGACCCATACTTCCCGCCCTACTCGCGAGAGGGCGCGCTGTACGTCTTGCGGACGAGGCAGGCGCCCAGGATGGGTATGGTCTCTGTCCCGCTCGCTGTGCTGCATCATGCCGCCGATGCGGATCTCACGGCTACGCAGACCAAGGCGCTCATGCTCTCGCTTGCGCGCTGCACCTCGGACGGAACCGCCGAGTTCGAGCGAGGCGAACTCGCCCGACTCCTCGGGATCCAGACCGGCAATGCGACTCGGATCCTGCGAGCCCTGGAGAGGTCGAATCTCGTTCAGCCCGGTGCAACCACGACGCTCGTCCGGTTCGTCGAGAAGGTCTAGCGGGAGCGAAGGTAAAGACTTCCCATAATTGCGTCCTCCCGTGACGTAGTTCCCAATGGATACCGTTTCTGACCTGCGGTTATGCACGTTTTCGCAGATCGCCCTATAGAGAAGCGTGAGCGAGCGACAGCGAGCGAACGGGTTCAAGCGCCCTACCCCTAGCCGGATCCCGGCGCCCTACGGCCGTCCATGCGCGGGCACCAAGCCCGCGCCCATGCGCCCGACAGGTGACGTGATGCGAGTAGCCGGAACGACGAAGCAGCGGAGGATCAGATCGAACCTGAAGCAGCGAAGAGCAAGGAGCTTCAGCCTGAACGCAAAGGGGCCGCGGAGCGGCCCTCAAGCGCTAGGCCCGAGGACTAACCGCTAAGCACCTGGAGGCCCGCTCCGCGGGCCCTCAGCGAAGACAAGGAAGCTCCTCCCACGGAAGCCCTTCCCCTTCACGAGAAGGGGGTCCGGAGGGCCCCTCTAGCACTAAGCCGAAGCACTTAGCGCTTAGCGCTAGAGGGCCGCTCCGCGGCCCATCAGCGAGGAACCGATAGAGCTTCGACTTCGCCGCCGCTTCCGGCCTCGGGCTCACGCCCGAGAGCGCCGAAGGCGCACCAAGTACTTCCCTCAGATCTTCGCTGAGGGATCACCATTAGAGGGGCCCGGAGGGCCCCACCAACCGAAAGGACCTAGCCTCATGGCTACTACTCGAACAAAGGCCGTCAAGGCCAGCACCTCCGATCCTGTCGCCGCTGCACGAACCGCCGTCGCTGAGGGCGAGAAGGCGCTCGCCGAAGCAGACGAGAAGCTCTCCCAGCTCCGCAAGGAGCAGGCAGACCTCACCCGCAAGGTCGAGCTGGGCGACCTCAGCATTGATCCCGACCGGATCGAGGAGCTGGACCGGCTCCTCCCTGCCCGGGAGGCGCGGCGAGATGACATCCGGGACCGGATCCTCCCGGCGCGTCGGCAGGCGCTCGCCTCGGCGGAGCTGACCCACCTCGCCGACCAGACCGCAGAGGGCAGTCCCGCCGCTCTACTGAGCTCGCTGGAGGGCTCCAAGGCATCCGCCGTCGAGAAGCTCACCGCGGCCATTGAGGAGCTCCACAGCGCCGTCGAGGGCTACAACCAGGCGGTCCGCCCGCTCGTCGCCCAGGTCCGTGAGGCCGGTCTGATCGAGGGCAAGACCGATCCTCTCGCCCGGGTCCTCGTACGCTCCGTCCCCGTTGCCCGCCCGAACGGCGGCACCGCGTACACCGACGTCCTCGTTGTTGACGGCGAGCTGTACCGCGAGCAGGACCCGCAGGCGATCGCCGCCGCCGTCCTCGCCGCCGTCACGAACCGCTGACCACTCCCCCACCCACCAAGGAGAAGTACATGACCGATGCACCTGACCTGTCCCCCGTCCTCGTCCTCGCCGGGGGCGTCGAGCTGGACAAGACCGCAACCGATGCGATCCTCGTCGTCGCCGAGGACACCGCCCGAGGCGGCTGGAGCGCCGAGGGGATCGAGGTCCGCGCCTACGACCGGGGTAGCCACGTCACCCCGACCGCTCCCCTGCCCAGGCCGGTCGTCGTGGTCACCGCCGTCGAGGTCACCCGCCAGCGCAACGATGGCGACCTGGAGGTCGCCGTGTCCTCGGTCCGCTACTTCGACGGTGAGCCGGTGCGACATCGCTTCGATGAGCTGTTCGCCTCCGACCATCGCCGAGGCGACGGCTACCAGCACCACGCCCCCGAGCCGCGGACCCGCATCGGTACCGCCCACGTGGTCGGCTGGACCAACGTCGGAGACGAGCGACTCGTGACCCTCCCCGATGGAGTCGTTGCCTACTCCAGCACCCGGAGGATCCTCGTCCGCCTCGGAGCCGAGGACCAGGACCCCGATGCCCGCATCCGCCCGGACCGCACCCCCAACCAGGAGGTCCGCACCTACGTGCCCGGAGCTGAGGACACCAGGAACTCGCTGGCCTTCGCCGCAGACCTGGAGACCTCCCGCCGAGCATGGGAAGCTGCACACGCCTGACCCCCCCTAGCACCCCCGGAACAGAGCCGGGGCTCGCGCTAGGAGCCGAGAACCGCCCTCCCCTGGACATCTACCTGGGGAGGGCGGTTCCGTCGCGTCTGGGACGAGCCCTGACAGCGCCTCGTCCACGCCACCGGCGGCGATCTACCAACCGCGGGAGCCCAGAGGAACACGACAACGCCAGTAGATACATAGGTCCGGCATTGCCGCCAAGCGTGGGGCCCGAACTACCCGATTCCCAGCAGGCTCTGGATGCCGCCGATGACCGCCGCGATGATCGCCACGACCGCGATCACCGCACACGGCACGCCGCAGCACCAGTCAGTCATGGATGCAGGTTGTTGCGTCTTCACGACCACCGTGGGGATCTCCCCCTTCGGCCGGAAGCCGGAGGTGAGGTCCTTGAGGAAAGACGACTGTTCAGGAGCCGGTTTGTCGCCGCCCTGGAGATTCGTCGCTACGGGCTGGAGGTGCTCCGTCCAGGACGAGCCGTCCCACCAGCGCAGCTCTCCCCCATCGTCGGCCGGATTCTTGTACCACCCTGGCGGCGGTCCACCCTGATCGTTCACGCATCCCCCTTCTCCGCTGCGCGCATCGACCCCACGCGCCGATCTTCGCTCTGACCATGGATTCTAACCCGATGCACAGGCGGCGACCCATCACAGATCAACCCCGCGAGGCGGGCGCCGAGCTTGCCCGCCTCACGGAACACATCGAGCGCCGCACACCCCAAAAACGTGGTCAATGTTGCTTGACATCGGGGCCTATGGAACCCGTACAAGATCGCGTCTGCTATGACCCGGCGGGGGGCCAGCGAGCGGACTAGGGGTCATGCCCCACCCCCTCTACGGGGTGCTGGACGGCCGAACAGACAGGCGTTGACCTCCGGGAGGTCCGAGTCGGATCTGTCGCGGGAGAGCGGCGTGCAGAGGTTCGCACCGTTGCGAACTATGGCCACTTTGCTGTACGCTCTCCTGCATGGCGAATCTCAAGCTAGACCCCGGCGAGCTGGGCGATATCTCGTTCGAGTCGTTCGATGCCGCGGGCGTCCGGATCCCTGCAGGCTCGCGGCGACGTGCTACCCGTGTCACGGCGCGGGCACGGTACGGCACCGCGGACGGAGGGCGCGGGCGCAAGTCCGCGAGCGGGGCGTCCAAGACGGAGGCGGAGGCGAAGCTCCGGGAGGCCGTTGCCGCCGCGTACCAGCGGGAGCGGGAGGTGCGACAGGACCGGGAGCGCGGCAGGGCGATCCCCCGCGACTGGACCGGCTTTGCGCGGATGCATGACGAGTGGCTCCGAGGAGACGACAGCGGGCTCGCACAGACCAGCGTCCGCGCGTACACGGATGCGATCAGGAACTACGTCCTCGCGGACTCCTGCCCCTTCGACGGTCGTCGCCTGGAGGACATCGCTCACCTGGAGCTGAGGGAGTGGCTCCAAGGTGTAGCCAACGGATCCGGAAATGGTGCCGCGCACGCGGTCAAGAGCACCGTCTCCGGGATGTACAAGCGCGCTGTCGGGTACGGCATCGTTCCCGCCCCCGGCCCGATGGTCGGCATGGGCGTGGTCAAGCGCACGGCGAAGACGGAGGCGAAGGTCCGGCGGGCACGGGAACGGCAGATTGAGGCAGGCGAGGAGGTCTCCCCCGAGCGCGATCACGGCAAGGCCATCGGAGCCGAGGAGTACACCCGCCTGTACGAGCACCTGGACTACCTTCGCATGCGCCCGATCCGCCGCGTGCGCAAGCCGGGACATCCCCGTGTCCAGGACAACCACACGGCTGATCTTGTCGCGTTCATGCTGGGCACCGGATGCAGGATCGGTGAGGCGCTCGCGGTTCGCTGGGAGGACGTGGACCTCAACGTCACCCGTCCTCAGGTCACCGTGTGCGGCACGCTCTCCGAGGACGAGAACAGGCGCGTCATCCGGCAGGACTGGACCAAGACCAAGAACGGCATGCGGACCATCGCGATCCCCGAGGACGTTGCCCTCCTGCTACGGGGTCGCCTTGCCGAGGACGAGAGCATGGGCGGGGACACGCCGAACCGCGTGGGCGTGGTCTTCCCGAGCACCTCGGGCGGGTACTGGGACAAGAGCAACGCGAACCGGCGTGTGCGGGCGGTCCTGGACGACGAGTCCGTGGGGCTGTCCTGGGCCACGAGTCACTCGTTCCGGCGGACGGTCATCAACGACCTCCTGGACGGAGGGCTTGCGGCTCCTCGCGTCGCCGCCCACGTGGGCCACGGCAACGCCGCCTTCACGCTCGCCCGCTACGGGGACGTGCGGTCCATGCCCGTCGAGGCGGGCGAGGTGCTCTCCGGTGTACGCGCTGGTCGCAAAGTGGCCACCAAAGTGGCCATAAACGAGAGCGGCCCCGACCTTCGACTTGTCTCCAGAGGAGCGTAAGCGCTGGTCAGGACCACTTTTAGGGAGCCGCCTGCCGGAATCGAACCGGCGACCTATTCATTACGAGTGAATCGCTCTACCGACTGAGCTAAGGCGGCCTGCCCGGGCTCGCGCCGCGGACCTGATCACTCTACGAGAACGACGCCCCCGCGCGCAAAACCTGGGCGTGAGGGGTAGGTCACCTCACAGGCGGCATCGGCCCTGGCCGCGGGCGTATCCGCGGCAGAGCGAAGGCTCAGGAGCAGGTGAGGCCGTCCTCGGGAGCGGTGCCCTCGAGCAGGTAGGCGTCCACCGCCTCCTCCACGCAGCCGCCGGAGCGTCCGTAGGCGGTGTGGCCCTCGCCCTCGTACGTGATGAGGGTGGAGTTCTCGAGCTGGGAGTCGAGGCCCTGCGCCCAGGCATAGGGGGTGGCGGGATCGCCGGTCGTGCCGATCACGACGATGAGGTCGCTGCCGGCGGCCGCGATGGGGGCCGGTGCGCGCACCGGGCCGGCGGGCCACAGGTCGCACATGGTCTGCGAGAAGCCGAAGCCGTCGCCCCAGGTCGGGAACTCCTCTGCGAGGGCAGCGGATTCCTGGACCTGCCACTGCTCATCGGCGACGCCCACGTGATCCAGGCAGTTGACGGCTGTGATCGCGAAGGTCCCGTTGCCGTTGTAGGTCCCGTCGTCGTTGCGGTCCGAGCCGAGGTCCGCGAGGAAGAGCAGCGCGGAGCCGTCGCCGTTCATGGCGGCGCTCAGCGCCTGATAGCCCATCGACCAGTTCTCGTCGTTGTACAGGGTCAGCAGAAGGCCGCTGCGCGCGAGCGCACCGGTCAGCGGCCGCGCGTCGTCGTCGGTGGTCAGCGGCTGGGCGTCGACGGAGTCGAAGAAGGCGCGCAGCTGCTGCTTCCCCTCCTGCGTGGTGCCCTTGAGCGGACAGACGTCGGATCCTCGGGACAGGCACCCCTCGACGAAGGCGGTGGTCGCGTTCTCGAAGCCTTCGGCCTGGCCGCGGGTGATGGCGTCGGAGGTGAGGGTCGGGTCCAGCGCTCCGTCGAGCACGAAGCGGCCGACCCGCTCGGGGTACAGCTCCGCATAGCTGGCTCCGAGGTAGGTGCCGTACGAGTAGCCCAGGTAGTCGAGCTTCTCGGATCCGACGGCGCTGCGCAGGACGTCGAGGTCGCGGGCGGCGGAGTAGGTGTCGACGTACGGCAGGAGGTCGCCGGAGTGCTCCTCGCAGGCGGCGGCCATCGCGGCGAACTCGTCCTTCGCGGCCTGCAGGCCCTCCGGGGTGCCGATCTCCCCGGTCGCGGCGAGATACTCGTCCGTCTGCGCGTCATCCAGGCACCGGATCCCCTCGGAGCGCGCGACGCCGCGGGGATCGAAGCCGATGATGTCGTAGGCGGCGAGCACCTCCTGGCTGAAGACGTACTGCGCGGAGCCGGCCACGAAGTCGATGCCGGAGCCGCCAGGACCCCCGGGGTTGGTCAGCAGCGAGCCCTGCGCCTCGCCGCTCGCGGGCAGGCGCATCACCGCCAGCTCCAGGTCGCCGACGGCGGGATCGTTCCACACCCGGGGCACGCGCACGGTGCCGCACTGCATGGCCGGGGTGGAGACGTCGACGTCGTCCCCGCACTCCCCCCACTGGACGCGCTGCGCATAGTAGGCCTCGTAGGCGGGGTCCGCGGCGGGATCCGCAGGCAGATCCTTCGCGGCGGAGGTGCCGACCTCGGCGAGCGCCGGCGTCGCCCCGGGCGCGCCGCCGTCCGAGGCGGCGGATGTCGAGCTCCCCGGACCCTGACCCCCCTGGCCCAGCTGGCCGATCAGCGAACAGCCCGACGCGGTGAGAACCACCGCCGCGACCATCGCCAGAATCCTTGCTGCGGGCCTGCGCCCTCGTCGCGCCTCGTGCATGCCGACCCTCTCGTCGCTCCTTGGGTTCGACCATCGTACGGGGCCGGACCGATGCCGAGGCCCTAGGCTGGTCCGGTGCAGAGCAAGGACTCCGCGGCGTCGCCGCGCCCGGCCGGGGGCCGGATCCCCGCGCGCCGGTGGTGGCTCGAGGGCCTCGTCGTGCTGTGCGGCGCGACCGAGGTCCTCACGGGGCTGCTGCTCATGCGCGGGACCCTGTCGATCGTGGCCGCGGCGGCGGGGGCGGTGCTGGTCGCCGCGCTCCTCTTCCGGCATCGGCACTGGCGCTGGCTGCTGCCGCTGGTGCTCGCGCTGAACGCCTGCGCGGTCTCGTTCACCGTGCTGGTCGCCGGCGCCTACGGATACGCGACCCGCAGCTCCTCGCGCGTGATGATCGGCCTGGTGACCCTGCTGGCCTGCCTGGCCGCGGGCACCCCTCCCCTGGTCGTGAGCCAGGACCGGACCACGATCGTGTTCGTGGCCCTGATGGTGCTGATGACGCTGACGGCCGCGGTCCTGGGCATGTACACCTCGGCGCGGCGGGAGCTGCTGGACCAGCTGCGGGAGCGGGCCGAGCAGGCCGAGCACGGGCGCTCCGTCGCCGAGGAGCAGGCGCGGCGCGCCGAGCGGACCCGCATCGCCCGCGAGATGCACGACATCGTCGCCCACAAGATCTCTCTGATCGCCCTGCAGGCGGGGGCGCTCGAGGTGAACCAGAACCTGGACCAGGCTCAGGTGTCCGCGGCGGCCGGGCTGATGCGCTCCACAGCGGCGGACGCCCTGACGGAGCTGCGGCAGGTGCTCGGGGTGCTGCGGGGCACGGAGGAGTCGGCACCGCTGGCGCCCCAGCCCACCTGGGACGATGTGCGGCGTCTGGTCACCACGAGCCAGGAGGCGGGGATCCGGGTGGAGCTGTACGACTTCATCGACGCGCACGTCCCCGATCCGCTGGCCCGCACCGCGTACCGTGTGGTGCAGGAGGGGCTGACGAACATCCACAAGCACGCTCGTCACACGAAGGCGCGGGTCGCCCTCATCGGAGAGCCGGGCGACGAGCTCATCGTGGAGGTGTCCAACCTCCTGCCGCGCGGGTTCACCACGGACCTGCCCGGAGCGCGCATGGGGCTGTCCGGGATCGAGACCCGGGTCAGCCACGCGGGAGGGACCATCACCGCGGGCCCCACAGCAGATGGTCGATTCGAAGTGAAGGCGGTAATCCCATGGCCAGCGCAGACTCCGTGACACGGATCGGTCTGATCGACGACGACTCCCTGGTCCGGGCAGGGCTGGCGATGATCCTCGGCGCGGATCCGGAGATCGAGGTCGTGGGCGAGGGGGCCGACGGCAGCGAGGCGGTGCCGCTCGTGCAGCGGCATCGGCCCGATGTGCTGCTCATGGATGTGCGCATGCCGACGATGGACGGGATCAGCGCGACCCGGGCCGTGTGCGAGCTTCCGGGGGCCCCGAAGATCATCATGCTGACGACCTTCGACCTGGACGAGTACGTGTTCGAGGCGCTCGAGGCAGGGGCGAGCGGCTTCCTGCTGAAGGACACGCCGCCCCAGGACCTGATCCGGGCGGTGCGCGTGGTCGCCCGCGGCGATGCGATGCTCTCCCCCGGGGTGACCCGCCGCATGCTCTCCCACTTCTCGCAGGCGAACCCCGGGCTGCGCCCGGACCGCCCGGCGGGGCTGGACCAGCTGACGGAGCGGGAGACCGAGGTGCTGGGCGCGGTGGGCGCCGGGCTGTCGAACGCGCAGATCGGGGCTCGGCTGTTCATGAGCGAGGCGACGGTCAAGGCCCACGTCTCCAAGATCTTCGCGAAGCTCGACTGCACCAACCGGGTGCAGATCGCGATCATCGCGCACGAGGCGGGGCTGTCCGACATCGACGAGCATCCCCTCTGATCCCGGCCGGGTCGGCCGGGCCGCGCGGGTCCGGTCGGCGCGGGGCGACCCCCTCGGAGGCCGGCCCCGGCGTCCGCGGGCTTACGGGGAGAACGATGAAGGCCCCGGAACTCTCGTTCCGGGGCCTTCATGTCACGCGACCCTGACCGGGCTTGAACCGGCGACCTCCGCCGTGACAGGGCGGCACTCTAACCAACTGAGCTACAGGGCCATTCTCTTCGTCATCCGCACTTCCGCGCCGCTGACATGGATAACTCTACCGGAGGTTCCGAGGGCCTTCGACCACTTTTGCTGTGAGCCGCGCCGCACCGTCGTGCACAGAGGGCATACAGGAGGCGAACAGACCCGATTCAACGCCATGACCTGCGCTTCCTCGTCTCGCGACGTGGCGCTCACCACGTCCGCCCGCGAGATCCCGAGCCCTCCTGCCCGCGGGAGCACCCCCTCCCCGCGCAGAGCGCGGCGAGGGGGCCGAGGGGCCTGTACCATGGCCGTGCGCCCCCATCGTCTAGCGGCCTAGGACACTGGCCTTTCACGCCGGCGACACGGGTTCGAATCCCGTTGGGGGTACGGCGGTCCTGCGGGGCGTCGCCTCCGGGTCCCGGCATCGCCGGCCCGGGGCGGCGCCCCGCAGTCATCCCCCACACAGGAGCATCCGATGGTGGAGATCAGTCGCACCGACTTCGAGGAGGCGGTCGACGACGCCCTCGATTCGCTGCCGGAGGGGGTCGCGCGCGGCATCGCCGCGGCGAACGTCGTGATCCTCGTCGAGGACGAATCCCCCTCCGGACCGCACGGCGAGCAGCTGCTGGGGCTGTACGAGGGGGTCCCCCTGGATCAGCGCAGCGTCTTCGACGGGTTCCGCGAGCCGGATCGGATCTCGATCTTCCGGGGCCCGCTGCAGCGCATGTGCGCCACCCGGGAGGAGCTGGTCCACGAGATCGCGGTGACCGTTCTGCACGAGCTCGGGCATCTGTTCGGGATCGACGACGAGCGCCTGCATGAGCTCGGCTGGGGCTGAGGGCGCCGCGAAGGACGTGCGTCGGCGGGCCGCCGGGACAGGTCGGGACGGCGCGGGCGCACCGGCCGTGTCCTGGCTCTCATCGGCACGTATCGATTGGTGCTCCGGCCTGCGGCACTGCTAGTCTTCTTCTCGGTCGCCCTGCGCGACCGCGGCTCTGTAGCTCAGTTGGTAGAGCGTTCGACTGAAAATCGAAAGGTCACCGGATCGACGCCGGTCGGAGCCACTGCAGAAGGCCCCCTGGGAGACCAGGGGGCCTTTCCTCTTCCCGGCCGTGGCCTGCGCCGCCACCGCTGTCGCAGATCTGCGACGACCCTGCGACAGCACGGAGGCGGAATCCGGCCCGGCGTGCCCTACTCTCCCTTCCATGAACACGTTCCCCCGCCGCATGATTCTCATGACCGGCCTGGTCAGCACCGCTTCGGTGCTGTCCGCATGCTCGGTCGAGCACGTCCCTCCCGCTCCCGCCTCCTCGGGCCCGACGGCGACCGGCGCCGACCCGACCGCCGCCGATCCTGCAGCCGCCACCGCGGAGGCCACGACCGCCGCTGCGGCACCCCTTCCGACCGTCCCCGGCTTCGAGGTCGGCGTCTTCCCGGCGGTGCCGCTGTTCGAGCTCCCGGATCTCTCGCTCCTGGACGCCTCCCTGTCGCCGTTCACCACCTCGATCAGCACGCGGGTCCCCGCCCGCCCGGGCCTCGAGATCCATCCTGCCGGCTGCGGCCAGGCCCTCGAGCGCACCTCCGGCTCCCGGTCGATGCTCCTGTACGGCGACGGCTCCGGCACGCTGACCGGGGAGGACGGCGAGATCACGAACTACGGCGATGGGTCGGGGAGCTTCACCCTCAACGGCGTCGAGGTCGAGGTCTACGGCGACGGCTCCGGGAGCTACGACTCCGGGGACGTGTCGATCCGCAACTACGGGGACGGCTCCGGCAGGGTCAGCGCCGGCGGGGTCAGCATCGACGTGTACGGCGACGGCTCCGCGAGCCGGACCGGCGGAGGGATCGAGCACCACAACTACGGGGACGGCTCCGGCTCCTACGAGGACGCGGACGCCGGCATCTCGATCGTGAACTACGGCGACGGAGCCGGTTCCTACACCGACGCCGCCGCCGGGCTCGAGATCACGAACTACGGCGACGGGACGGGCCGGGTGAACGGCACCGACATCGAGATCGCGCCGATCGCGCCGATCCCGGCGGTCGGCACGTTCCCTCCGCTGGGCGTGCTCGCACCGATGGAGTCCTGCGGAACGACGATCACCCTGCAGGACGGGGTGCTCTTCGACTTCGGCGAGGACGTGATCCGGGCCGATGCCGCGGCCGTCCTCGACGAGCTCGCCGGTGCCCTGCGGGACCTCTCCGTCCCGGCCGCCGAGATCGGCGGGCACACGGACGCGATCGGCACCGATGAGTTCAACCAGGACCTCTCCGAGCGCCGGGCAGCCTCCGTGGTCGCCGCTCTGCGGGAGCGGTCGGTGACCGCGGAGCTGACGTCCGTCGGCTACGGCGAGTCCCTGCCGGTCGCCCCGAACGAGATCGGCGGGACGGACAACCCGGCGGGCCGTCAGCTCAACCGCCGCGTCGAGATCCTCATCCCCGCTTTCTGACCGCACCCCTCTCCTGGAGCTCCCGATGCCCGCATCCTCCCGCATGGTGCTCGCCCTGCGCACCGCCGCTCTCGCCCTCACCGCCCCGCTGCTGCTCGCCGCCTGCACGATCGCCTACCAGGGCGAGGCCGAGGATGCCCCGACCCCGACGGCGCAGCCCGCGGAGCAGGCGCCCGCCACGGATGCTCCGGCATCGGAGCCATCCGGCCAGGACACCTCCGCGCAGGAGCCGAGCATCCAGGACCCGGGCACGGAGGGACCCGCCGGCTCGTCCGAGGAGCCGCCCTCCGCGGCGCCGCCCCGCGCGAGGACGCCCGCGCCGGGTCCGACGGAGACCGAGCCGGGAGCATCCGCGCCCGCTCCGGCAGGAGGCGCGGGCTCCGCACCGGGCTCCACGCTGTGGGAGGACACCCTCGCCTACGCGTCGACGGCGACCTGCCCGGACGGCAGCTACGACCTCCAGCAGGCCGGGGCCGTGATCCACCTCGAGGGCGAGTGCGCCTCGGTGACCGTGACCGCCGACGCGACGACCCTCCTGGTCGATTCGGCGATCTCCGTCACCGTCGTCGGCGACGGCAACGTGATCTCCCTCGCCGCCGCCCAGGAGATCGCCGTCAGCGGGGACGTCAACACCGTGGAATGGACGGGGAGCACTCCCCGGATCGACGACGCCGGCATCGGCAACGTCCTGCGTCCGGTCGGCTGACCTGTCGCATTTCTGCGACAGGGCTGCGACCGCTCGGGCACCATCCCTCCTCCGGTGCTCCGTAGTCTCGAGGACATGCACGGCACCGGACCCGGGCCGTCACCGCGAATGCAGAAGGAGCATCATGTCCCCCCGCCGCCTCCCGGCCACCACGACCGCCTCCCGTCGACTCCTGGGCGGCCTCGCCCTGGCCGTCGCCGGACCGCTGCTGCTGAGCGCCTGCTCGATCGGCTTCGACGGCGGCGACCAGGACGGGCAGACCCCCTCCGAGCAGACCACGGCGTCCTCCCCGGACGGCGGGGAGGGCACCGCCGCGCAGGACTCCTCCGATGCAGGCGACTCCTCCGATGCAGGGGGCTCCGCCGATGCGGGGGGCTCCGCCGCGGGCCAGGACGACGCGGGCGAGGACGGCTCCGAGGAGCCCTCCGGCTCCTCCGCGCCCTCGAGCTCCTCCCCCGGCACGTCGACCGATCGCCGTTCGGAGAAATGGCGCGGCATCATGCACGGCGCGATCACCGAGACCTGCGAGGACGGGACCTACACCCTGGACCGCCCGGGGCGCCCTGTCCATCTCGAGGGCGGGTGCACGAGCGTCACGATCACCGCGGACGGCGGCGCGATCCTGATCGACTCCGCGGACACGGTCGTCGTCGAGGGCAACGGCGTGCTCGTCTCCGGCATCGACCTCGGCGCGGTCGAGCTGCGCGGCGACGGGATCATGGTCGAATGGACCGGCACGGAGCCGACCGTCACCGACACGGGCGAGGGCAACCACGCCGCCGCCGCCCGCTGAGCCGAAGCTGGAGCCATGACCGACCCCGCCCGCCGCCGCGTCCTCCTCGTCGACGACGAGACCGCGATCACCGCCACCCTCGCCCCGTTCCTCGAGCGCAGCGGCTTCACCGTGCGGGTCGCGTCCGACGGCGCCGCGGCCCTCGCGGCCCACGCCGCCCAGCGGCCCGACATCGTCGTGACCGACGTGCTGATGCCCGTCATGGACGGGCGGGAGCTGGTGCGGCGCCTGCGGGCCGCCGAGGAGTGGACGCCGATCATCCTGCTCACGCAGGTCGACGAGTCCTTCGAGCGGACGGCCGCCCTCGAGGAAGGGGCCGACGACTACCTCGGCAAGCCCTTCGACCCGCCGGAGCTGGTCGCCCGGATCCGGGCGGTGCTGCGGCGCAGCGCCGGGGCGGCGCGTCCGCTCGCCGCGGCGGCGTCCCTGCGGGGCGGGGCGATCGCGCTGTCCCGGCTGGGGCGCACGGTCACCGCGGACGGTCGCGCGATCGAGCTGACCCCGAAGGCCTTCGCCCTGCTCGAGCACCTCATGCTCCATGCGCAGGAGGCGCTCAGCCGGGAGACGCTGCTCGAGGCGGTCTGGGGCTTCGAGTTCGCGATCCCCTCGCGGGCCGTGGACCACCGGATCGCGGAGATCCGGCGGGCGATCGGCGAGGATCCCGGCGCTCCGCGGCACGTCGAGACGGTGCAGGGCCACGGCTACCGCTTCCTCCCCCCGGTCGAGGGCATCTGATGCGGCATCGGCTCCTGCTGCCGGGCCTCTGCCTCGGTCCGCTCCTCCTGCTCGGCGCGGCCGCGGCGACGCTCCTCCTGCTGGGACGCGGCGGCGCGGTCCTGCTGCGCATCCCGCTGCCGAGCCTCCTGCTCACGACAGGCCTGCTGGCCTCCGCGGTCCTCGTCCTCCTCCTGCTCGTGCGTCCGCGGCGCGCCGCCCGGCAGGCCGCGCGGCGCGAGCGGGAGCTCGCGCAGGTGCGTGCGCAGGAGCAGGAGAACCATAGGCGGTTCCTGCGGCGGCTGGACCACGAGCTGAAGAACCCGGTGACCGCGATCCGCTCGGCCCTCGCCGCCGGCGATCCGCTGCCCGCCGCGAACGTGCAGATCGCGGCGGGCCAGGCCCGGCGGGTGGGCGATCTCGTCGGTCAGCTGCGGGCCCTGTCCTCCCTGGAGACCCGCGAGATCGAGCGGGAGGAGGTCGCGATCGGCCCGCTCCTCGAGGAGGAGGTCTCCGCTCTCGCGGAGGAGAACGCCGCCCGCGGCCTGCGGCGCGAACTGCGCACCGCCCTGCCGACCGTCCCCTGGCCGCTCCCGGAGGTCGTGGGCGACGGCGACCTGCTGCGCGTCATGATCCGGAACCTCCTGGTCAACGCCGTGAAGTACTCCGAGGACGGCGCCGTGATCGACGTCCGCGGCAGCGCCGCGGAGGGCACCGTGACCCTCGAGATCGCCGACACCGGACGCGGCATCCGCGCCGAGGACCTCCCCCATGTGTGGGAGGAGCTGTGGCGCGCCGCGGAGGCGCGCGGCAGCGAGGGGACGGGGCTCGGGCTCTCCCTGGTGCGGGTGATCGTCGCCCGCCACGGGGGCGAGGCGCACATCAGCTCCGTCCTGGGCCGCGGGACTCTGGTGCGGATCCGGCTTCCCGCTGCCGCCTCCCCCGCGGCGCCCTGACCGATACGCTGAGGGCGAGTCCTCCCCGCCGCCGAACCACACCGTCGAAGGGACCCGCTGCGATGACGCTCGAGAACCCGGACCTCGCCATCTCCCAGGCTGCCGAGCTGCTGCCGATCACCGAGGTCGCCCGCCGCGCCGGGATCCCGGAGCAGGCGCTGATCCCCTACGGCCGCGACAAGGCGAAGGTCGAGGTCTCCGCCGTCCCCCAGCGGGCGGAGCCCGGACGGCTGGTGCTCGTCAGCGCCATGTCGCCCACACCCGCCGGCGAGGGGAAGTCCACCGTCACCGTCGGCCTCGCCGACGCCTTCACGCTCCTGGGTACCCGGGCGATGGTCGCCCTGCGCGAGCCGTCCCTGGGGCCCGTGATGGGCATGAAGGGCGGCGCCGCCGGGGGCGGGCATGCCCAGGTCGCCCCGATGGAGGACATCAACCTCCACTTCACCGGCGACTTCCACGCGATCCAGCTCGCGAACAACACGATCGCCGCCCTGCTGGACAACCACATCCAGCACGGCAACGCCCTGGACATCGACCCACGCCGCGTCCAGTGGAAGCGCGTGCTCGACGTGAACGACCGGGCGCTGCGGCAGATCGTGATCGGTCTGGGCGGTCCCTCGCAGGGCACTCCGCGCGAGGACGGCTTCGACATCGTCGTCGCCTCGGAGATCATGGCGATCCTGTGCCTGTCGACGTCCCTGACGGACCTGCGCCGCCGGGTCGGCGACATCGTCGTGGCGATGACGCGCTCGCGCGAGCCCGTGACCGTGCGGGAGCTGGGCATCGACGGCGCGATCACGCTCCTGCTGCGCGACGCGATGAAGCCGAACCTCGTCCAGACCCTCGGGGGGACCCCGGCGCTCGTGCACGGCGGCCCCTTCGCGAACATCGCGCACGGCTGCTCGTCCCTCGTCGCGACGCGCCTGGCGACCTCGCTCGCGGACGTGACCGTGACCGAGGCTGGCTTCGGCTCCGACCTCGGGGCGGAGAAGTTCCTGGACATCAAGGCGCGCGTGGGCGGCCTTCGCCCCGATGCGGTGGTGCTCGTCGCGACGGTCCGCGCCCTCAAGCGCCACGGAGGCGCAGCCCTGGACCGGCTCGAGGACGAGGACGTCGAGGCCCTGCAGACCGGGACCGCGAACCTGCGACGGCACGTCGAGAACATCCGCCGCTTCGGCCTCGAGCCGGTCGTCGCCGTGAACCGCTTCCCCGCGGACACCCCCGCCGAGCTCGAGGCCGTCCTCGCCTGGGCCGCGCGGCAGGGCGTCCGCGCGGCCGTCGCCGATGTGTGGGCGCGCGGCGGCGAGGGCGGGACGGACGTGGCCCGGGAGCTGCTCGCGGTCATGGACGGCCGCGGGGGCGAGGACTTCCACCACCTGTACGACCCGCAGGACGGGATCGAGGCCTCGCTCACGAGGATCGCCCAGGACGTCTACGGCGCACGAGGCATCCAGCTGACCGACGCTGCCCCGGCGGCCCTGCGGCGCCTGCAGCGCAACGGCTGGGACCGCCTGCCCGTCTGCGTCGCGAAGACCCAGTACTCCTTCTCCGACGACGCCTCCGCGCTCGGCGCGCCCCAGGACCACGTGCTGCACGTGCGCGACCTGGTGCCGCGCATCGGCGCCGGCTTCGTCGTCGCCCTGACCGGATCGATCATGACGATGCCGGGGCTGCCGAAGCAGCCGGCTGCCCTGCGCATGGACGTCGACGAGCAGGGACGCGCCGTCGGCCTGTTCTAGCCGACGGCTCCGGGACGGTTCAGCGCTCCTCGGCGAGGTGCTCGGCCTCGAGCTCCGTCTCGTCCTCGATGTCGATGTCGATGCCGCGGTCGTCCTCGTCCTCGACGCGCTCCTCGGGCTCCGGCTCGTCCCAGTTCGCGATGGTCGAGAGATCCTCCGCCGTCGGGGCCGGGACGACCGTGTTCTCCGGGAAGCGATCCTCGTCGCGGACGGTGACACCGCGCGCCTCGTCGACGTACTCGTCGAGGAAGCCGTCCTCGTCGTCGTCCACGTCGTCGGAGGCGGCCAGGCGCGGGCTCAGCTCGTCGACCGCGTACTGGCCCCCGCGCACGAAGCCGCGGCGGAACGCGGCCCGGCCCACCATCGTGCTCGCGACCGGCACGGTGACCATCTGCGCGAGCAGCACCAGCAGCAGGAACCCGGCGCCCGCCCAGGAGCGGCCCAGCAGGGCGGTGCCGGCCAGCACGAGCATCAGCCCCAGGGTCTGCGGCTTCGAGGTCGCGTGCATGCGCATGAGGGCATCGCGGAAGCGGTGCAGGCCCACGGCGGCGATCATCGCGAGCAGCACGCCGAGGCCGATGAGCACCAGGCCGATCACGTCGAGGGCGCTCATCCCCGTCCCTCCTCTGCTGCCGTTCCCGGTCCCGGCGTGTGCGGGTTGCGGGGAACCTCCGCGGCATCGGTGCGGACGGACGGCGTGTTGTCCGGGAGCCCCTGCTCGTCCTCGGCATCCGGGCGGTGGGCCCGGACCGCGTCCTCCTCCGCCCAGCCGGCGAGCAGCTCCGGGGCGTCGACGTGGATCGCGTCGTGATGCCCGGTCTCGGTGCCCACGTGCTCGATGCCGTCGCTCCCCCGCGGGCCGGGACGGACCCGGCGCGGGTCCTCGCGGGCCACGAACCGGGCCACGCCCACGGTCCCGATGAAGGCGAACGCCGTGAGCACGAGCATGGAGGGGACCGCCCAGGTGCTCGCGGTCCCCGCGCTGTACAGCGCCATGCCCAGCACGACGAGGACGACGAGCATGTCCGTGGCGACGGCCCGATCCAGGATGGTGGGGCCCACGACGATCCGGTACACGGTCGGCAGGGCCGCGACGGCGAGCAGGATCCCGTACACGGTCAGGACGATCTCGATCGTGCTCATGCCAGCCCCGCCTCCTCGAGGACGTCCCGGCGGGCCAGCGCCAGCAGCAGCCGCTTCTCCTGCTCGAGCACGCGCCGACGGGCGGCCTCGACCTCCTCCTCCGTCCCCGCGCCGATGACGTGCAGGAACAGGGTGCCCGTGGAGCGCTGGGCCTCGACCACGACCGAGCCCGGGATCAGGGTCGCGAGCATCGCCACGGCGGTGAGGAACAGATCCGAGCGGGAGGCGAGCGTGACGGCGACCACCGAGCAGGGCGGCGGGGGCCCCGGGCGCACCGCGAACCAGGCGACCTGCACCGCGGAGACCGCGAGATCGGCGAGGAAGCGCAGCACCCCGACCACGAGGCGCAGGGGGCGCACCCGGATCTCGTGACCCGTGGGAGGCATCGGGAACAGCAGGAAGACGAGAAGGGCGACGACGAGCCCGCCCAGCACGTTCTTGACGCTCACCCCGCCCCACAGGAGGCACCAGAAGGCGAGCGAGACCAGCAGGCCCATCCAGTTCAGGGGCAGGGTCCGGGCGCGGCGCACGAGAGGGATCGGCATCATCGCGCATCCCCCGTCCCGTCGTCGGTCCCGTTGTCGCCGATCCGCTCGCCCTCGTCGCCGATGCGATAGACCAGCGCATCGGCGGCCTCGTCCCCGAGGACGGCGCTCACGTACGGGGTGCGCTCGAGGACGGCGGTTCCCGCGTCGTCGGCGAAGCGCAGCAGCGGTCCGGCGAACACGGTCAGCAGCAGGGAGACGCCCACGAGCGCGGCCGTCGCCCCGGTCATGACGTGCGGGACCGGCTT
Source organism: Brachybacterium hainanense (assembly GCF_042434575.1). Taxonomy (NCBI): domain Bacteria; kingdom Bacillati; phylum Actinomycetota; class Actinomycetes; order Micrococcales; family Dermabacteraceae; genus Brachybacterium; species Brachybacterium hainanense. Next base: position 74,046 of record NZ_JBHLSV010000008.1, on the reverse strand, counting down.
CAGCTGGGCGACGAAGTCCTCCGCGGGCTCCTGCCAGAAGGCGCGGTTCCAGATCTTCGCGATCGCGTACAGGGTGAGCAGGCTCGCGATCACGCTCACCGCGACGAGCGTCCACGAGGCGATCGTGTCGACCCGGATGCCGGCCTCGATCAGACCGACCTTGCCGAGGAAGCCGGACAGCGGCGGGATGCCGGAGAGGTTCATCGCCGGGATGAAGAACAGGATCGCGATGACCGGCGACAGCTTCGCCATCCCGCCCAGCCGTCCCAGGTTCGTGGTGCCGCCGCGATGCTCGATCAGGCCCGCGACCAGGAACAGCGTGGACTGCACGGTGATGTGGTGGGCGACGTAGTAGATGGTCGTGCCCATCGCCAGGCGGGTGCTCATGCCGATGCCGAACAGCATGTACCCCATGTGGGAGACGAGCGTGAAGGACAGCACGCGCTTGAGGTCCGTCTGGGCGACGGCGCCGAGGATCCCGACCAGCAGGCTCAGCCCGGCCGCGGCCAGCAGCAGGTTCTGGATCACCGATTCGGGGAACAGCAGGGTCTCCAGGCGGATGATCGCGTAGATGCCGACCTTCGTCAGCAGCCCCGCGAACACGGCGGTGACGGGGGCGGGGGCCGTCGGGTACGAGTCCGGCAGCCAGGTGCTCAGCGGGAAGATCGCGGCCTTGATCGCGAAGGCCACCAGCAGCATGAGCTCGAGCGTCATCCGGATGCCGGAGGGCAGGGTGTCCAGGCGCACCGCGAGCTCGGCGAGGTTGACGGTGCCGACCGCGGTGTACACCGCGGCGATGCCGGCGAGGAAGATGACCGAGCTGAGCAGCGAGACGATCACGTAGGTCGTCGCCGCACGGATCCGGGAGGCCGAGCCGCCCAGGGTCAGCAGCACGTAGCTCGAGGCCAGCAGCACCTCGAAGCCGACGTAGAGGTTGAACAGGTCGCCCGCGAGGAAGGCGTTGCACACCCCGGCGACGAGCACGAGATAGGTGGGATGGTAGATCGCCACCGGGGTCCGCTCGGCGGATTCGTGGACGGTCTGTGCGCTCGAGTACACGAGCACGGCGAGGGTGACGACGCTCGAGATGACGAGCATCAGCACGGTCAGCCGGTCCGCGACCAGCACGATCCCCAGCTGCGGGGTCCAGCGGCCGATCTGCAGCACGAGCGTTCCGGCACCCGCCACCTGCTGGGCGAGCAGCAGCGACACGGCGAGGATCGCCACGAGCACGGTGACGGAGACGGCCAGCTGGGAGCGGGCGTGATGGCGCAGCAGCAGGGTGAGGGCCGCGCCCATCAGCGGCAGCATGACGGGCAGGGCGAGCAGCATCTCGACGCTCATCGGCCCTCCGGTCCGGTTCCCCGGTGCGTGCCGGCCCCGTCGCGGGCGGCCCGCTCGAAGGTGGTGGGTCGCGGCTCCTCGCGCTCGTCGGCCTCGGTGTAGTCCTGGGGCACGTCCTCCGCGCCGGAGAGGTCCGGGCCGAGGGGGTCCTCGGCCGCGCCGTGGCCCTGCGAGTGCAGCAGGGCGCCGCGACGGGTCTCCTCCGACAGCGCCTCCGCGCGGGGGACCTCGAGGGCGTCCCCGCTGCGGCGCTGGCTGCGGCGCAGGACGCGCCGATCCTCGACGTCGTCGGGAACCTCGTCATGGCCGAACAGCTGCCAGGCGCGGTAGGCGAGGGCCATCCCGAAGGCGGTGATGCCCAGCGTGATGACGATGGCGGTGAGCACCATCGCGAAGGGCAGCGGGTCCGTCATCGTCCCCGGCTCCGCGGTTCCCTCGAAGGGCGGGTTCCCCGGAGGGCCCGCCGCGACGATGAACAGGAGATTCACCCCGTTGCCGGCCAGGACGAATCCCAGGATGACGCGGGAGAGGGTGCGCTCGAGGATCAGGTAGACGCCGCAGGCGATGAGCACGCCCGCGGTCAGGAGGAGGGTGAGGCTAACGGGCATCGGCTTCGGCCTCCTGCTGGCGGTCGATCTGCGAGCCGAGGCTGCGCAGGAAGTCGAGGACGACGCCGATGCACACGAGGTACACGCCGACGTCGAAGATGAGCGCGCTCGCGAGATGGACCTCGCCCAGGATCGGGATGTGCAGGACCGGGGTCGCGGAGGCGAAGATCGTCCCGCCCAGCAGGAGCGGCAGCACGCCGGCGGCGACCGCGACCGCCATGCCGACGCCGAGCACGAGCCCGGCCTGGACCGGCACGGCCTCGGAGAGCTCGTAGCGGCCCCCCGCGAGATAGCGCAGCGTGATCGCGAGACCGGCGACGAGGCCGCCGGCGAAGCCGCCGCCGGGCAGGTTGTGCCCCGCCATCAGCAGGTACACCGAGAACATCATCATCAGCGGGAAGCTGATGCGGGTGATGACCTCGAGCACGACGAGACGGCGCTCCGGGGCGAGGGTCAGACCGGCCGACAGCCAGGTCCGCCAGCGGTTGGGAGAGGAGTCCTCCTCGTCGTCGTCGAATCCGAGCACGTTCTGAGGCAGGTCGCTGTCGCTGCGACGGCGCCAGATCGTCAGCTCTGCGTCGTCCTCGCGGACCCGGGTGATCCGCTGCTCGCGGCGGGTGATGAAGATGAGGGAGGCGACGCCGGTGGCGACGACGAGGAGCACGGAGATCTCGCCCATCGTGTCCCAGACGCGGGCGTCGACAAGGGTCACGTTGACCACGTTGTGCCCGCCGCCGATCTCGTAGGCCGCCTCGATCAGCCCCATGCCGAGGGGCTCGAGGGTGCGGGCGTCGGCCGCGTACAGCGCCACGCCGCACAGCACCACGGCGGTGCCGATCGCGACGCCCCAGCGGGCCCACTGGTCCAGCCGCAGCGGACGGCGCGAGAAGTGCAGGGGCAGGCGGCGCAGCACCAGGACGAGCACGACGGTCATCACCGTCTCGACGAGCATCTGCGTGGTCGCCACGTCCGGGGCGCCGGCCAGGAGGAACAGCAGCGCGGCCACGTAGCCGGTCACGGTGATGAGGAAGACGGCGCGCAGACGACGCCGCGCCCGGGCCGCGCCGATCGCGCCGAAGGCCGCGATCACCAGCAGCGCCGGCTCGACCGGATGATGGAAGAGCACCAGGTTGTCCGGGAGCGGCGACTGCAGGGTCGCGATGGGGGCGGCCAGCGCGATGAGGACGATCAGCATCATGCCGAGGGTCATCGGCAGCGAGCCTCGCTGGTACAGGGGCGTCACGCCGACCGCGAGCTGGTCGACGCCGCGCATGAGGCGCCGGAACAAGCGCTCGGAGTCGATCCAGTCGATCGCCTCGCCCTGCGCCCAGCGCTGCGGGGAGACCAGGGCCTGGAGGTGCTCGAGGCGGCGGGCCCGCCAGATGAGCAGGCCTCCGCCGGCGAGGGTGAGGGCGCTCGCGAGCAGCGGCACGCCCAGATGCGGCACGACCACGAGGTGGATGGATTCCTCCGGAGCGGGCAGGGCGGTCACGGCGCCGCGCAGGATCCCCTCGAGCGGCCCGGCGAGCACGGACAGGGCGATGCTGAGCACGGCGACGACCGCGGGCGGCAGCCAGAACAGGACAGGGATCTCGGGGCGGGCCGCGTCCGGGGCACCGGGGGCGCGCCCGAACGTGCCCTGGACGAAGCGCCACGAATACGCCACCGTGAGGATCGAGCCTGCGACCAGGGCGATCAGCAGGATCCGCGGGAATGCGCCGCCGTTCCAGAGCGCCGAGTACAGCGCCTCCTTCGCGACGAAGCCGAACAGCGGCGGGATCGCGGCCATGGAGGCCGCGGAGAGGGTGCCGATCACGGCGACGGTCGGGGCGACCTTCCGGACCCCGGACAGGACGCGCAGGTCGCGGGTGCCGAACTTCTTGTCGACGATGCCGACGACCATGAACAGGGGCGCCTTGAACACGGCGTGCGCGATGAGCATGCCGATCGCCGCGAGGACCGCGTCATGCGTGGCCAGGCCTGCGACCGCGCTCAGGAAGCCCAGCTGGGAGACGGTCCCGTAGGCCAGCAGCAGCTTCACGTCATGCTGGCGCAGCGCCCGCCAGCCGCCGACGAGCATCGTGATCGCGCCGAGGGTCGCGAGCAGGACGCTGATCGCCTCGAGATGGCCGATCGCGGGGGCGAGGCGGAGGATCAGGTACACGCCGGCCTTCACCATCGCGGCCGCGTGCAGGTAGGCGGAGACGGGCGTAGGCGCGGCCATCGCCCCGGGGAGCCAGAAGTGGCTGGGCACGAGAGCGGACTTCGAGGTCGCCCCCGCGAGCACGAGCAGCAGGGCGGTCACGAGGTACGGGCCGGGCGCTCCCCACATGTCCGAGGCGAGGATCCCGGCCAGGCTCAGCGTCCCCGCCTCCATGCCGAGCATGAGCAGGCCCACGAGCATGGCGAGCCCGCCGATGGTCGTGGAGATCAGCGCGTTCATCGCCGCCCGGCGGGAGGACTGCTTGTCCGCGTAGTGCCCGATCAGCAGATAGGAGAAGACCGTCGTCAGCTCCCAGAAGACGTACAGCATCATGACGTCGTCGGCGAGCACGAGCCCGGCCATCGCCCCGGCGAAGGCGGTGAGGACCCCGGCGAAGCGGCCGAGCCCCGGCTCGGTGTCCTTGAAGTAGCGGGCACAGTACAGGAGCACGACGGCGCCGATGCCGGTGGCGATCAGCAGCATGACCCAGCCGAGGACGTCCATCGTGAAAGAGATCGACATCCCGAACTGCGGGATCCAGCTCAGGTGGACGGTGCGGGGAGCCTCCGCCAGCTGGCGCGGATCGATGCTCGCGACCCAGATCGCGGACGCGCCGGGCACGGCGGCGAGCGGGTAGAAGGCGTTGCGGCCCATCCGCCGGACGAGGAAGGGAGCTGCCACGGCTGCCATCAGATGCGCAAGGAGGACAGTGATCACGTGTTCTCCGTCCGTGTCATCGGGCATGGCGGGGGGCTGAAGAATCTTATCCGCTCCGAGGTCCGTGCCACCTGAATGCTCGGGACGCGGTCCGGGCGGGCTCCGCGCCCCGCCGGCTCGGCGCGCCGCCCGTGATCCGTAGAGTGGCCCCATGACGCTGCCGGCCGCCGTGCGCACCCCTCTCCGGAGCCAGATCCGGGCCTTCGCCCTCTGGGACGGCGGCATGTCCGCCTTCAGCTCCGTGATCCTCACCTTCGTGTTCGCGACCTACGTGACCAGCGCCGTCGCTGCGGAGGGAGCGGTCGGCGAGGCGGCGATCGCGGCGGCTCGCGATCACGGCTCCCAGGTGCTCACCGCATGGCAGGCCGCGGGTGCCGTGCTCGTGGCGCTGCTGGCCCCGCTGCTGGGGAACCTGGCCGATGCCGGCGGGGCGCGCAACACCCTCCTGCGCATCACCACGATCGCGACGATCGCGGTGGTCGCGCTGATGCCGCTCGTGAAGCTGGACGCCAGCTTCCTCCACCTGGGCGCGGCGCTGATCGCCCTGGCCGTGGTGACCTCCGAGCTCGCGGGCGTCTTCGTGAACTCGGTGCTCCCGGAGATCTCCACGCCCCAGGACCGGGGCCGCATCTCCGGGACCGCCTGGGCGGTCGGCTACTGGGGCTCGATCCTGTGCCTCGTGCTGGTGCTGGTCCTGTTCATCATGCCCGGCACCGGCCTGCTCGGCATCAGCGGCGAGGGCGGCGGGAACTATCGGGCGATCCCGCTGTTCGTGGCGCTCTGGATCCTCGCAGGCACGCTGCCGCTCATGCTCCGCGCGCCGCGGCATCCTGCGCGTGCCGCCGCTGTCCGATGGACGCCCTGGCAGGGCTATGCCTCGATCGGCCGCAGGGTGATGCGCGCGCTGCGCGACGAGCCGGTCATGCTCCAGTACCTCGTCGCCTCCGCCGTGTACCGCGACGGGCTGGGCGCCGTGTTCTCCGTCGCGGGCGTGCTCGCCGCGATCGCCTACGGATTCTCGACGACGGAGGTGATCGTCTTCGGGATCGCCGCGAACCTCGTGGCCGGCCTGGGCGTCTTCCTCGGCGGGCGGGTCGACGACCGGATCGGCCCGCGTCCCGTGATCATCGGCGGGTGCCTGGGCGTGATCGCCCTGGGCCTCGTGGTCCTGGCCTTCGACTCCCCCGCCGCGTTCTGGGCCGCGGGCCTGGCGATCTGCCTGTTCGTCGGTCCCGTGCAGTCCTCGTCCCGGAACCTGCTCACCCGGCTGTCGATGCCGGGCCGGGAGACGGAGAACTTCGGGCTGTACGCGACCACGGGACGCGCGCTGGGCTTCCTGGGCACGGGCGCGTTCTCGCTGTCCGTCGCGCTGCTCGGCGGGACGCGCATGGGCATCCTCGGCATCATCGCCGTGATGGCGGTGGGGCTGCTGGCCTTCCTCCCGATCCGGCTGGGCCCGGCGGGACGTGCCGCAGCCCTCGCCGCACCGGACAGCGCCCCGTAGGCCCTTGCGTGGACTCGCAGATCAGGGGCGAGGCCGGGATCCGGTGCTCAGGCCAGATCCTCGGGAGCGACCAGGAAGCCCTCACGGTCCACGACGTACCCGCCCACGTTCTCCGCGAGCACCGCGGCCAGGCGGCCGATCCGTGCATAGGCCTCGCCCCAGCGGGCGCGGACGTCCTCGTCGGGCCGTGCGAGGGAGTCCTCCTCCGGATCCGCGGTCACGTGCACGATCTCGTAGTCGACGGAGTCGTCGATCCAGCGCTGCGCCCGCAGGGCCGTGGGCCGGGACCGCTCCCCCACCCGGACCTCGATCGCGTCCTCGGTCAGAGGGAAGGTGAGGGCATAGCGCTCCGCGCCCGCGACCAGCTCGCCGACGTACTCGACGTCCGGCTCGACCATCGCCAGCAGCTCGGCGAGCTCCGTCGCGTCCACGCGGTGGGGGCTGACCACGATCAGGTCCCGCACATGATGCGGATGCGGCTCCAGGCGGACCCCCGAGTCGGTGACGACCGCCCCGTAGAGGCGACGGCCCAGCGCCCAGCACAGATCCAGCACGTCCCGCTCGATCCCGAAGGGCAGACCCTCGGGGAAGGCGGCCGCGTAGTCGTGGGAGTCGCCCATCCCCTCCGGGGCCGGGTCCTCGCGCACGCGCGGCACCTCGACGGTCCAGCGGCCGCTACGCCGCGGATCCGAGTCCTGGACCATCCGTGCGCCGTCGCCCAGGTCCAGCATCCCGTCCTGGAGGGTCGCCTCCGGCCGCACGTTGCGGATCATCGCGAGGATGTCCTGCGGCTGCGTGGACCGGGGCAGCTGGAGCCGGTGCGCGGTGCGCTCCGCCTCGTGATCCGTCGGCTGCTGCATGTCAGTGCTCCTCATCCCGCGGAATGCTGGTGCGATGGAAGTCCATCCAGGAGCGGGAGGCCGTCGGGCCGCGCTGCCCCAGATATCGGTTGCGGTTGCCCTCCGAGCCGTACGGCCGCTGCGCGGCGCTCGAGAGCCGGAAGAAGCACAGCTGCCCGATCTTCATCCCCGGCCACAGCGCCACCGGCAGCGTCGCCATGTTCGAGAGCTCGAGGGTGATGTGCCCCGTGAAACCGGGATCGATGAAACCTGCCGTGGAATGGGTCAGCAGACCCAGCCGGCCCAGCGAGCTCTTCCCCTCGAGCCGGGCGGCGATGTCGTCGGGCAGGGTGATCTGCTCGTAGGTGGAGGCCAGCACGAACTCCCCCGGATGCAGCATGTACGCCTCCTCCGGGTCGACGTCGACCACACGGGTGAGCTGCTCCTGGTGCTGGGCGGGATCGATCATCGCGTAGCGATGGTTGTCGAACAGGCGGAAGAACCGGTCGATCCGCACGTCCACGGAGGCGGGCTGGATCATCGCCTCGTCGAAGGGGTCCAGGCGGACGCGGCCCGCCTGCATCTCGGCACGGATGTCACGATCACTCAGCAGCACGGGCCCAGCTTATCCGGCAGGGCCGAAGACGCGAGGGCCACACGCGGGACCCGTGCGCGGGCCCTGCTCCGAGCCCGATTTCCGATCCGGGCCCGGATCGCGCTACAGTGGGCGAGCACGCGGATGTAGTTCAATGGTAGAACTTCAGCTTCCCAAGCTGATAGCGCGGGTTCGATTCCCGTCATCCGCTCCGATCGAACGACGGCGCGGCTCTCCGGAGCCGCGCCATCGTCGTCTCGGCGCCCGCCCGCTCCTCGGCACCGCCGATCGTCCTGGTCACGAAGAACACGGCGCGATCGAGCTGACAGAGTGCGACACTATGTGACATGCCCAAGATCATCGGCGGCTCCCTGGAGGAGCATCGCGAACGCACCCGCGGGAAGATCTTCAGCGCCCTGGAGGAGCTGCTGGAGCAGGACGCCTTCGAGCGGATCACGTTCTCGCGGATCGCGGCCGTCGCCCAGGTGGGCCGCACGGCGATGTACAACCACTTCCCCGACAAGGAAGCGCTGCTGGTCGAGTACGCCATGCACCAGACCGCAGGGTTCGTCGACTCGCTGCGCGAGGAGCTCTCCCGGGCCAGCACCCCGCCGGAGGCGATCCGGATCTACGTCCGCCATCAGCTGCGCCTCCACATCACCTTCCACATGCCCGGCCGTGGCAAGGGGGCGAGCCTCGACCCGGACACGGCCCGGCGCCTGCGCGAGCACGTCGTGGTGATCGAGAACGTGCTGCGCGGCATCCTGCGGGACGGGATGGCTCGCGGGGACTTCCGCCCGGACCTCGACATCGACCAGACGGTGCGGATCCTGAACTCGCTGCTCGTGAACCAGGCCGGAAGCCGCAGCATCGAGGACGAGGCCCTCGAGGCGTTCATCCTCTCCGGGCTCGGCGCGGGCTTCGGCGCCGCCGCGGCCTGATCCCGGCGTCCCGGGCCCGCATCCCGCTCCGCCGCGGGACCGCTGGCGCTCAGCGGCGCCGCGAGCGGCCGGAGCGCTTCGCACTCCGCGCCGATCCCTTCCGGGCGGATCCTCTCGCGGACCGGGCGGAGTCCGCGGGCCGCTCCCGATCCTCCTCCGCATCGTCCTCCGCAGCGCTGGAGCCGTCGGGATCGCCCGCGGCCCTCGCGACGGCGTCGGCGGCCTCCTCCGCCTCATCGGCGTCCTCATCCGCGTCCGCGGGGGCGCCCCGGCCGCGGCGGTCCGCACCGGTCTCCTCGGTGTCCCAGCTCATCTCGAGCAGTCCCCCGTCGGCGTCCTCCTCGATGCGGGTGGCGAACAGGGGGCGCGTGCTCACGGCGTCGGCGTCCTCGAGGTCCGGCTCCGGGGCCGTGCGCGCGAACAGCCAGCAGCACAGGCCCACCAGCACGGCGATCAGAGCCACCCCGGCACGCAGGTACATCGAGACGCCGTCGGCGACCAGACCCACCACCATGGTGATCGACAGGTACGAGGTCAGGACCGACACCAGGGCGGCGGCCGGCAGCAGCTCCCCGGCTCCGGCGCGCAGCGAGCTGCCGAGCACGGCGCCGCTCAGCGCTCCTCCGTGCGCCCAGGACCCGGTCCCGCCGTAGCGGCCCTCCTCGATCACGGGGACGGCGCCGACCAGCGGGCCGGCCGCGGCGAGCGCCCACAGCGACACCGCCAGGCCCACCATGACGAGGCTCGCGAGGTAGGCGGGCACGGCGGCAGGGCCCAGCGCGAAGCCCGCCGCGATCGGCGCGAGGGCGGCGGTCGAGAGGACCACGAGGCCGGCGCGGCGCGCGTCCAGGCCCATCCCGGCGAAGGACACCGCCGGGCGCTCCTCGACGTGGGCGGAGCGCGCCTCCAGGACCGCGGTCGCGGCGAGGCGGCGCTGTCCGTCCGCGACGAATCCCAGCACGGCGAGGGCCGTCGCGGCGCCCAGCGCGATCCCGGCGACGACGCTGAGCGAGGTCGGCGTCATTGCGTGGAGGAAGCGGTCCTCCCAGACGGCGCCGGCGCGGCCGGCGGCCTGGATCGCGGCGACGACAGGGGCCAGCAGGGCGGTCAGGCCGAGCCCGCCGGCGACGGCGAGGCCGGCCGCGCTCTCCTCGGAGCGTCCGCGCACGAGGGAGCGCCAGTCCTCCTCGACCCCCGGGCGGTCCACGGTCACGGCCGCGTGGGAGGCGGCGTTGCCGCTGACGACGATCAGCGCACCCAGCCCGGCGAGACCGATCATGGTCAGAGCGAGGAGGGGGACGCCGGCGGCCAGCACGCCGAGGACGGTCAGCAGCAGCGCCGTCGCCGCAAGGGCCGCGCCGGCGAGCGCGGCGGCGCCGCCGAGCCCTGTGAGGATGCCGAGGCTCGCACCCGTGCGGGCGGTGCGGGCGATGCGACGGGCGGCGGCGCCGCCGGGGGCGGCGTGCGCGGCGATCAGCGTCTGGACGCAGAGCGCGCCGAGGGCGCCGAGGGCCAGGGCGAGGGCGGCGAGGGTGCCCGGATGCGTGGCGTAGACCGAGATCAGGTCGAGCAGGGCGCTCGCCTCGCGCGATTCGTCGGTCGCGTCGAGGTAGGGGCCGAGGTCCCCGAGGGCGGTCTCGAGCTGCGCGACGAGGTCGGCGCGCGGGGTCGCGGAGGCGACGATCGCCGGGTCGGTGATGGTCCCCAGGCCCACGGCGTCGAAGCGCAGGTTCTGGTACTGGGAGGGCAGCCACAGGGCGGTCGCGGAGACGGCCGCGGCCGCACCGAGGAGGGCGGGCACGAGCGCGCCCAGACGGTAGGCGGCGCCCTCGCGTCCGGGGGCGCCGCGGTGCGGGATCACGAGCGCGAGCAGGGGGGCTGCCACGGCGACGCCGAGGGCGAGCACGGTGACGACGATGCCCTCCGTCGCGAGCACGGTCACGCCGACGGTGGTGCCCGCCCCGGCCAGGAGCGCGGCGACCGCCGTGAGCTGGGCGCCGCGGCCCGCCCCGTGCCGCAGCAGCTCGGTCTCGCGCAGCGCCGCGGCGGACAGGTTCGCGGGATCCTCCCGTCCCAGCTCGAGCTCGTGGGAGCCGGCGAGCAGCGCGGCCGACGCCGCGGCCGACTCCGCCATCGCCCCGACCACGCGGATACCCAGGACCATGAGCGCCGTCCCGGCGGCGAGGGCGAGGATCATCTCCCCGGCACGTTCGCGCAGGAACCAGACGGCGACCGCGACCGGGAGCGCCGCGATGCCGACCGAGGCGGCGGCGAGCAGCCCCCCGGCGCGCACGGCGTCCGCGGGGGCGTCGCCCTCCTCCCCCGTCGCGAAGGCGGCGAGGAGCCGCTGCCCCAGCCATGCGGAGAAGCCGCCGAGCGCGAGACCCAGCAGGATCATCGCCGCTCGCAGCACCCGGTCCGGGAAGCTGTCGACCACCAGCAGCGACAGGCCCAGCACCGGCACGCCCGCCCAGAGGCCCAGGCTGATCCCGGAGCTGAGGAGGGAGGAGCCGAGAGCGGCGGGCTCGGCCTGCCGGGCGGCCGCGCGGCGCACCACGATCACGGCGGCGAGGAGCGCGCCGAGTGCGAGCACCGCCACCGCGAGCAGGAGGGTGGCCGTGTCACGGCCCAGGGCGTAGCCGGTGATGAACTGCATGCGGTTCCTTCAGCTGGTCGGTCGTGCTGGTCTCCTCAGCCGAGGAGGGCGAGGTCCAGGGTCGTGGGAGCGCCGTCGACGATGCGGATCGGGACACCCCAGTCCTGCTGATGCATGTGGCAGGCGGGGAACTCGACGGCCGGGTCCGCGTCGCAGGAGGCGGCGCGCGCGCTCACGTGGAGCACCCCCTCGGTGTACGCGGGATCGACCTCGATGCGGCGCTCGAGCTCGGTGCCCGTGCCGCCGCCGCCCGTGATCATGGCGCTCGGGGTGGTGCTCACGCTCAGCTGCGTCGAGGGACCCAGGGAGTCGTCGAGCTTGTGTCCCTCGGGCGGGGTGAACAGCACCCGGATCGTGAGCGGCCCGGGTCCCACCTCGGTCGCGGGACGCTCCGAGCGCTGGGCGCCCGCATCGATGACGCGTTCGGCGGCCTTCGCGACCGGCACCCAGGTGATGCGGTGCGCCCCCGACTCGACGACCACGAGCTGGCCGATCCCGTCCACGGGCGGGCCCACGATCAGGCCGGAGGGCTCGGACAGGTCGGTCGCGACGGTGACGACCTCTCCCGCGCCGTCGGCGCCGCCGTGGGGATCCAGCAGGCGGATCGCGCCGTTGTAGGTGTCGGCGATCGCGACGCGGCCGTCGGGCAGCGCGGTCGCGGCCAGCGGATGCTGCAGCCGGGCGGTGCGTGCGGGCCCGTCGACGTGCCCGAAGTCGAACAGGCCCTCGCCGACGAGGGTCCGCGCCGTCATCGTGAAGGGGTCGATGGTGCGCAGCGCGGAGCTCTCGGAGTCGGCGACGAGGAGCGTGCCGTCGGCGGCCTCGGCGACGCCGGAGGGCTGAGCCCACCAGGTCTCCACGACGGGTCCGTCCACGAGCCCTTCGTTGGTGGTGCCGGCGAGGACGGCGAGCGCCCCGGTGACGGGGTCGAAGGTCCAGATCTGGTGGATGCCCGCCATCGCGATGACGACGCGGTGCAGGGCGTGGGACCAGGTCAGGTCCCAGGGCGTGGACAGCGCGAAGGAGCGCGGATCGCCTTCGGCCCGCGGAAGGGGCTGGCCCTGCATCCACTGGGCCCCGGTGCCCGCGACGGTGGTGACCGTGCTCGCGGCGCGCCCGCGCAGGAGACGGTCGGCGCCGAGGTCCACGCCGCGCAGGACGTGGTTGGCGCTGTCGGCCACGAGCAGCTCGTAGCCGACCTGCTCCGCGATCTCCGCCGGCAGGGCGAGGACGCCGTTGGGCTCCGCGAATCGGGCCTCCTCGTTCTCGCCGTCGACCAGTCCCCGCTCGGTGCCGCCGATGACCTCGTCGACCGTGCTCCCGTCGGTCCCGAAGATCACCAGACGGTGCTGGCCCGCATCGGAGACGACCAGGCGCCCGTCGGGCAGGGCGGTGAGCTTGGAGGGGTAGCGCAGGGTCTGCGGGGTGCGTTCGGCGAGCACGGTGGGGGCCGGTCCCCGGCGCAGGGAACCGTCGGCCTCGCCCTCGGCGACGAGCCTGCCGATCAGCTGGTCGAGGTTCGCCGCGTGGCCCTCGCCGGACAGGTTCCCGGCGATGCGGCCGTGCGTGTCCAGCACCATGAGGGTGGGCCAGGCCCGGGCGCTGTACTCCGACCAGGTCAGCAGCTCGGGATCGTCGAGGACGGGGTGCTCGACCTCGTAGCGCTCGATGTTCGCGGCGAGCGCCTCCGGGTCCTTCTCGAACTCGAACTTCGGCGAGTGCACGCCGATGACGACGAGCTCCTGCGCCCACTTCTCCTCGAGGGGCCGCAGCTCGTCGAGGACGTGCAGGCAGTTGACGCAGCAGAAGGTCCAGAAGTCCAGCAGCACGATCTTGCCGCGGAGGTCCTCCAGGGCGAGGTCCGCGCCGCCGGTGTTCAGCCAGCCGCGCCCGCGCAGCGCGCTTCCGCGCACCCGTGCGTCGAGGGTGCCGGGGTCCGTGTTCGAGGTCATGCCCTCCAGTGAACACTGCCGGGAGGCCCCTGCGCCAACCCGGTGCACGTCTGCGTCGGCCGATGCCTCCGCGGCCGGGCCGGCGGCGCTCAGGCGTCCACCGCGCCGGCGGGGACCGGCCAGCTGCGGATCCAGGCGAGCAGCTCCGGGTCCTCGAGGTCCTCCAGCACGAGCGCGGCGCCATCGATCCGCGCCCCGGGCGCGGGCACGGCGATCAGCCGCAGCCCTCCCTCGAGCGCGGCCCGGGCCCCGGTCGGGGAGTCCTCGAAGGCGAGGGTCCGGGCGGGGTCGGCGCCGAGGGCGCGCGCCGCGGCGACGTACATGTCGGGGGCCGGCTTGGGGCTCGCCACCGTGTCCGCGGCCTCGAGCACCCCGAACAGGTCCCGCAGGCCGGTCCGCTCGAGCTTGTCCTCGAGCGCCGCGAGCCACGAGTTGGAGGCGCAGCCGATGGGGACGCGCGAGGCCGCGGCCTCGAGGACGGCCCGGGCTCCGGGCATGAGCTGGATCTCCGCTCCCAGATCGCGCACGAACTGCTCGCGGGTCTCCTCGAGCACGAGCTGCTCCTCCCGACCCGAGGCGCGGGCGATCGCCGCGGCGGCCTCCTCGAGGGTCGAGCCGACCAGCGCCTCGAGGTCGGTGTCCTCAAGGGCCACGCCGTAGCGCTCGAGCATCGCGGCCTGCGTGTGCTCCCAGATCGACTCGGTGTCCAGCAGCAGGCCGTCGCAGTCGAAGACGACCGCCTGCGGGGTCCAGCCGTCGAAGGCCGCCTCGAAGCGGCTGCTCATCGGACGGACTCCCAGCCGGCGATCCAGGACTGCAGCTGCGGGTCCTCGAGGCTCGTCAGGCGCAGGTGGGCCTGCGGGTCCTGCCCGGGGAGGGAGGGGATGGCGATGAGGTTCAGGCCGGCGGCGAGCGCGGCCTCCGCCCCGGTCTCGGAGTCCTCGAAGGCGAGGGCGGCGGAGGGCTCCGCGCCCAGCAGCGCGGCGGCATGGTGGTACATGTCGGGGGCAGGCTTGGGCAGGGGGACGTCCTCGATCGCGACGTGCGCGTCGACCAGCGCCAGCAGGCCCGTGACCTCGAGCTTGTGGTCGAGCATGTCCCGGGGCGAGTTCGAGGCGATGACGACGGGCACCTTCGCGGCGATGGCCGCGACGGTCGCGAGCGCGCCGGGGAGCATCGCGAAGCCGTCCCGGCCGCGCATGCCCTCGCGGTGGGCGTCGACGAGCTCGCGCCCCACGAGGTGCGGGTCCTTGTCGACGGCGCGCGCGATCGCGAGCACGACGACCTCCGCGGCGCGGCCGGTGATGTCGCGGCGGGTCTGCTCGCTGATGCTGGCGCCGTGCTCCGCGAGATAGCGGTCCTGCACCGCCACCCATTCGGCCTCGGTGTTCACGAGGGTGCCGTCGAGGTCGAAGACCACGGCGCGCGGGGTCCACGTCGAGGGCCACACGGACAGGGGGAGGGTGCCGAGGAGGTCGCTCATGCTCCCAGCGTATCGGGGTGCGCCTGACATCTCTCCCCCTCCCCGGCGGCTCGGGGATGTGCACGGCGCTGGGCTGGGCCATCCCCCTCATCCCCCGCCCCGGCGGCTCCCCGCCGGGTCCCGCGGCATGCCCCCTCCGCCGTCACCCGCTCCCAGCGCCCAGCGCGAGTGCCCCGTCCGGCCCCCGATGCGAGCAGGGAGCATCCCGTGGGCGGTAGGAGCGCGGGCTGCTCCCTGCTCGCATCGGCGTCGGGAACCTTCCCCGTCTCTCGGCGCACGTGCCTGTCCTCCCCATGCACCGCCGTCCACAGGCGCGGCGCTCCTCTCGCCACGGCGGCTCCGGAGCCCGAGGCTGAGGCGATGACGACCACGGAGCCCGAGCTGCACGTCCGCACCCGTCGGCAGCTGATCGAGGCCGGGTGCACGAGCGCCGAGCTGGCCGCCCTGGTGGCCGACGGGAGCATCGTCCGTCTGGCGCGAGGATGGTACGGCTCGGCGCTGACACCGCCCGCCGTCGCCGAGGCCCTGCGCGCGGGAGCCCGTCTGACCTGTACCAGCGCGCTGGGTCTGCGCGGCGTCTGGACGCCGCCGGTGCACGGTCTCCATGTCGCGGTCCTGCGCGCAGGCACGCGCAGAGCGGCGGCGACGGGCATGGTCCTCCATGACCCGGCGCTGCAGGCATGGCCGGACGGCTCCCCCGTCCTGCCCGTGACGACAGCGCTCCTGCACGCGGTGCGGTGCCGGGGCACGGAGGAGGCGGCCATCCTCCTCGAGTCCTCGCTGCATGTGGGGGTCGCGACCATGGCGGAGGTGGATCAGCTGCTCGCGCGTCTTCCGCTGCGCACGCGCAGCGCCCTGGGGACGCTCCGCGCCGACGCGGAGGCCGGCACCGAGACGAAGGCCCGCAGGTTCTTCGAGAAGCGGCACGTCCGGGTGCGCCCCCAGGTCACGATCGGCCCATGGCGCGTGGACATGCTGGTGGGCGAGAAGCTCGTCATCGAATGCGACAGCAGGAGATATCACACGGGCGTGGAGGACTACGCGCGCACCTACCGGAAGCGCCTCGATCTCCAGGCTCGGGGGTACACCGTCGTGAACCTGACCTACGAGCAGGTCATGCTCGACTGGGAACGGACCTCGCGGATGCTGCTGGGCATGATCCGGAGCAGGGAGCATCGCGGGGAGCCCGTCCCCGTGGCGCCGTGGTACCGCTGATGCCCGTCCGTCGTGTGATCCCGACGTCCGGGCCGAGCGCGATGCGAGCAGGGAGCATCTCCTGCACGCATCGCGCACGGGATGCTCCCTGCTCGCATCGATGTCGGAGGCCTCCCTCCGGCTGGCGGAGTCGATCAGGCGATCGCGGCGAACCCGCGGCGCAGGTCCTCGAGGATGTCGTCGATGTGCTCGATGCCCACGCACAGCCGCACGAATCCGGGCTCGACGCCCGCGGCGAGCTGCTCCTGCGCGGAGAGCTGTGCGTGGGTCGTGGTCGCCGGGTGGATCACGAGGCTGCGCACGTCGCCGATGTTGGCGACGTGGGAGTGCAGGGTGAGCGCGTCCACGAAGGCGCTGCCGGCCTCGGCGCCGCCCTCGAGGACGAAGCCGAGCACGGCCCCGGCGCCGCGGGGCAGGTAGCGGTCGGCGAGCTCCTTGGAGGGCGAGTCCGGGTCCGAGGCCCATCGCACCGAGGTCACGGCGGGCTGCTCGCGCAGGAAGGCGGCGACGGCATGCGTGTTCTCGAGGTGGCGGTCGATGCGCAGCGGCAGGGTCTCGAGGCCCTGCCCGATGAGGAAGGCGTTGAAGGGAGAGATCGCCGGGCCCAGGTCGCGCAGCAGCTGGACGCGGGCGCGGATGGCGAAGGGCGCCGGGAGGTCGGCGTAGACGAGGCCGTTGTAGGACTCGTCGGGCTCGGTGAAGTTCGGGAAGCGCGCGGGGTCCTTCGAGAAGTCGAAGCTGCCGCCGTCGACGATCACCCCGGCGATCGAGGTGCCGTGGCCTCCCAGGTACTTGGTGGCGGAGTGGATGACGACGTCGGCGCCGTGCTCGAGGGGGCGCAGCAGGTAGGGGGTAGCGATCGTGTTGTCGACGATCAGCGGGACGCCGACCTCGTGGGCGACGTCGGCGATCGCGCGGACGTCCAGGACGTCCTGGCGCGGGTTCGGGATCGTCTCGCCGAAGAACGCGACCGTGTCCTCCGCGGCGGCGGCGCGCCAGGACTCGGGGTCGGTGGGGTCCTCGACCCAGCGGGGCTCGATGCCCAGGCGGGACAGGGTGTGCTTGAAGAGGTTGAAGCTGCCGCCGTAGAGGCTCGGGGAGACGACGATGCTGTTCCCTGCGCGGGCGACGTTGAGGATCGCCAGGGTGATCGCGCTCTGCCCGGAGGCCAGCAGCAGGCCGGCGGCGCCGCCCTCGAGCGCTGCGATGCGGTCCTCGATCGCGGACTGGGTCGGGTTGGTGATGCGGGTGTAGATGTTCCCCGTCTCCGCGAGCGCGAAGCGTCCGGCAGCCGACTCGGCGCTGGGGAAGACGAAGCTCGTCGTCTGCTGGATCGGGAGGGCGCGGGCCCCGGTCGCAGGATCGGGCTCCTGGCCTGCGTGGATGGTCAGGGTCTCGAACTTCAACGGGCTCTGCGACATCGGTGCTCCTGGTGGGCGGTGGAGAGCGGCATGGCCTGCCGATCACCAGGAGCATCGCCGAGGACGGCGCACCGGTCCAGGTTCTGTGAACGTCCGTGACGGGCCGGAGGGCCGAGGCTCCGGCTCGTCCAGCCCGCACGGCTGCGGGGTCGGGCGGCGGTCAGCCGAGCTCGAGCCGCCGGCCCCGCCAGCGTCGGCGCAGCCACCGGTCGTGGCTCGCGATCACCACGGTCCCCTCCCACTCCTGCACGGCCTCCTCGAGGTGGGTCGCCAGGTCCAGGCTGAGATGGTTGGTGGGCTCGTCCAGCAGCAGGAGCGCCGGCGGGCGGCGCAGGATCGCGGCGAGGGCGACGCGACGCTGCTGGCCGCGGGACAGCTCCCCCATCCGGCGGTCCAGATCGCGGGGATGCACCAGGCCCATGAGATCCCCCGGCACCCCGTCCCCCTGCTGCTCCTCGGCGTCGCGGCCCAGCACCGCGCGCACCAGGGCGTCCTGGTCCACCGCCTCGTCCTGCGCGAGCAGGGCGCGGTCCGCGGTCACGGTCACCGACCCCGCGTCCGGGGCGAGGTGCCCGGACAACAGGGCGAGCAGCGTCGACTTCCCGCAGCCGTTGGCCCCGGTGACCAGCAGCTTCTCCCCGGCGCTCACGCTGAAGGAGACGGGGGCGAGGCGCCCCGCCGCCTCCGCCTGCGCGGCGGCGGCGAGCACAGCCCCTCCGCTCGGAGGCCGGCGCCGCTCGCCGATGCCGGTGAAGCGCAGCTCCTGCGGCGGCTTGCGGATCTGGCTCTCCTCGAGCTCTTCGAGCCGGCGCTGGGCGTCGCGGACGCGGCGCGAGACGACGGTCGCGTTGCGGTCCGAGTAGAACTTCTTCGAGGCCCGGGCCTCGGTGCGGGGCCCGCGGCCCTCATGACCCACGCTGTGGGAGTCGCGGACCTGCGTGCGCAGACGCCCGAGCTCCTCCTGCTCCTCGCGGAACTGCCGCTCCCAGCGGTCGCGGGCGTCGTACCGGGCCAGCAGGTAGTCGGAGAACCCGCCCTCGTAGGCGCTCACCCCGCCGGGGGTCTCCCCCAGCGGCTGCGGGGACGGATCCAGGTCCAGCTGCATGCGGGTCGCCTCGTCGAGGAAGGCGCGGTCGTGGCTGGCGACGAGGACCGGTCCGGGATGCTCGGCGAGCATCTGCGCGAGGAAGCCGGCGGCGTCGTCGTCGAGGTGGTTGGTCGGCTCGTCCAGCAGCAGGGTCGCGGGACGGGCGATGAGCAGGCGGGCCAGGGCGAGCCGTCCGCGCTGCCCGCCGGAGATCTCCGCGATCGTGCGGGTGCGGTCCACACCCGCGAGGCCCAGCCCGGTCATGACCTGCTCGGCGCGGGCCGGGGCGCCCCAGACGTCGGCGAGCACCGCGGCGGCGAGCGCGTCGTCATAGGCGGCGGTGGCCGCGGGACCGGCATCGGCGGCGAGCGCCTCCCCGGCGGCGGCGAGCTCCGCCTCGAGGCGCTGGGCGGCCGCGAGCGCATCGGCCACGACCTCCTCGATCCGGGTCCCCGGGGAGAAGGGGATCTCCTGATCAAGCAGACCGATCGGGCCGGGCACGAGGACGCTCCCCGCATCAGGCGCGAGACGCCCGGCGAGGATGCGCAGCAGGGTCGACTTCCCGCTCCCGTTCTCGCCGAGCAGCCCGGTGGGACGCTCCGCGGGGACCGTGAGGGTGATGTCGGTGAGCACACGGCGGTCGCCGAAGGACAGGGAGACGCCGTCGGCGCGCAGGTGCAGAGGGGTCGAGGGCATGGATCAGCTCCTGAAGGATCGCGGGATGCGGGCAGCGGGACGCTGATCAGCTCGACATGGCCCCCACCGTACGGGATCGTGCGTGCCCCGACCAGCGAATATCGGATTCTGCCGACGAAGGTCCTGGGCGGCGGGCCGGGGATCGGCCAGACTGGGGGCATGAGCACTCCGTCCTCCCCCGCCTCCGCGCCCCGCACCTCGAAGCTCGCCGTGATCGGAGCGGGCGCCGTCGGCGCCTCCGTCGCCTATGCCGCGATGCTCCGCGGGAGCGCGCACACGATCGCCCTGTACGACATCGCCACGGCCAAAGTGGACGCGGAGGTCCTGGACCTCGCCCACGGCTCCTCCCTCGCCTCCCCGCACACCTCCCCCGCCCGGATCATCGGCGGGGACGACATCTCCTGCGTCGCCGGCGCGGACGTCGTCGTCATCACCGCGGGCGCGAAGCAGAAGCCGGGCCAGACCCGTCTGGATCTCGCCGGCACCAACGTGGCGATCCTGCGCAGCATCCTGCCGCCGCTGCTCGAGCAGGCGCCGGAGGCGGTCTTCGTGCTGGTCACCAATCCGGCCGATGTCCTCGCCCTCGCGGCCGACCGGATCGCGGGCCTGCCCGCGGGCCGGGTCATGTCCTCCGGCACGGTGCTGGACACCTCGCGCCTGCGGCGGCGGCTGGCGGAGCGGCTCGGCGTCTCCTCCCGCTCCGTGCACGCGAGCATCATCGGCGAGCACGGCGACAGCGAGTTCGCCCTGTGGTCCCGCGCCTCGATCGGGGAGGTGCCGCTGCGCGAATGGGTCGACGCGGACGGTGAGCGCGCCCTGTCGGAGGAGGACCTCGCCCGGCTCGAGCACGAGGTCGCGCACGCCGCGTACCCGGTGATCGAGGGCAAGGGCGCGACGAGTCTCGCGATCGGCGTGTCCGCGGCCCGGATCGTCGAGGCGATCCTGAGCGACGAGCACGCGGTGCTGCCGGTCTCGACGCCGCTGGACGGCCACCTCGGCATCGACGACGTCGCCATGAGCGTGCCCAGCGTGGTGGGACGCGCCGGTGTGATCCGCCAGCTGCACGCGCCGATGGACGCGGCCGAGCTGCGCAAGCTCGAGGCGTCCGCCGAGGCGCTGCGCGCTGTGCAGAGGACGCTGGGCCTTTGAGCGCACCGGTGACGTGGGCGCGGGCGGCCGGGGCGGCCGCCCGACGCGCTGCCGCCCATCTCGCGGAGCAGGCCCTCGCCCTCCGGTCGGGGTGGATCGCGCGCTCCCGCGCGCGTCGTGCCTCCGCCCGCGGTCGCCGGTTCTCGGTCCGCGAGCGCGGGCTGTGGGCCTGGTTCCTGCCGGAGTCACGGCGCACCGTCGTCGCCATGCTCGGCGGGCTGCTCGCCTACTTCCTGCTGCTGCCCCTGCCCGGTTTCGAGACGCTGCGCGTGCGCGGGGGCGTCGAGGCTCCCCGCACCGAGGTCCTCGCGACCATCGGGACCCTCGTCATCAGCGTGATCACCCTGTACACGCTCATCAGCACGGGACTGGCGCACTGGGTGTACTCGCATCTGGACCGCCGGGAGTTCGTCGTGCTCGTGCGGCTGCGCCGAGCGCAGCTCGCCGTGCGCTGGTACCGGTGGGCCTACGGCCGCGCAGGCGCCCGCTCGGAGGCGCAGCAGATGCTCGCGACCTGCGCCATCGCCGTGATCGTGCTGCTGCTGCGCCCCCCGCAGATCCCGGTCGCCCTTCCCCTCGTCATCACGGCGGGCGCGGTGGTCGCCACCTGGATCAGCTGCGTGGTCGGCTTCGCGGAGGAGTACGCCGCCGAGGACGGCGACGGCACGGCCCTGCTGCTCCCGGAGATCCCCGCGGCCGAGCGCGGCTACGAGGAGTACCTCGACATGGCGGTGCTCGTGCAGACGACCTCGGGGCCGACGGGTCCGGTCGGCCTCACCCGGCGTGCGCGGCGGGCCGTGCGCGCCCAGTCGGTGCTCGCCCATGTGATGAGCACCGTGATCATCTCGCTGGCCGTGTCCGTGGTGCTGACCGCTCTCACCTGAACGTCCCGCACTAGGATGACGTGGTGTGCCGTGCGCGTGCGCGCGGCGGAGAACTCCCCGTGTCGGAAGGTCGTCGAATGTCCACGCTCCACGACGAGCAGATCCCCTCGCGCGAGAAGGTCCTGATCGTCGGCGCCGGCCCGGCCGGACTCGCCGCCGCCGCCGCCCTGCAGGCCCTCGAGGTCCCCTTCGACCTGGTCGACCGGGCCGCGCACGTGGGCGGGATCTGGAACCCGGACCGGGAGGACTCCCCGGTGTGGCCCGCCCTGGAGATGGTGTCCTCGCGGGACTTCACGCAGTTCGAGGACATGATCCAGCCCGCCTCCTATCCGAGCTTCCTCGACCCGGTCCGGATGGCGAAGTACCTGCGCGCCTATGCCGCGAAGCATCGTCTGACCGAGCACTTCCAGCCGCGCACCGAGGTGCGCTACGCGCGCCCCTTCGGGGAGGGGACCTGGCAGGTCGAGCTGTCGAACGGCCAGGTCCACGTGTACCGGGCCCTGATCGCGGCCCATGGCATCTCCCAGCGGCCCCACCGTCCCGCGTGGGCCCGCGAGCTGCCGCGCACCACCCGGGTGCTCGACGCCCGCGACTGGACCGGGGGCGACGGCCTGGAGGGCCTGCGCGTCGTCGTGGTCGGCTCGGGCCAGTCCGCCGCCGACATCGCGGTCGACGCGGCCCGCCGCGCCGGATGGGTGCACTGGTCCGTGCGCAGCGGCCACTGGATCCTCCCGCGTCGCATCGGCCCGGTCCCCGGCGACGTCCTCGCCTCCCGCGAGCCCGCCCTGCTGGGCCGCGTGAACGCCCGGATCGCGGATCTCGTGGCGGAGCGCGCCGTGGGCGATCCGGCGGACCTGGGCCTGCCGCGCCCGGCGGCCGATGTCCTCGACGACCGCGCCATCGTCTCCGACGACGTCGCCGACCGGATCCGCGAGGGCCGCATCACCCCGGCCGCGGACGTGGTCGGCGTGGACGAGGAGGGCCGGCTCCGCCTCGCCGACGGGTCCGTGCTCGCGGCCGATGTGGTCATCCTCGCGACCGGCTACGAGCTGGGCGCCGACTATCTGTCCGATGACCTCCTGCCCCGCACCGCCTCGGGCAGTCCGGACCTCTTCCTGGGCGCCTTCCCCCGCTCGCGCGACGACCTCGTGCTGCTGGGCCAGGTCCGGGTGACCGGCGGTGTGCTGCCGGTGCTCGTCGAGCAGGCCGACGTGGCCGCCCTGTTCCTGCGCGCCGTCCGGGACGACGCCCCTGCGGCCGAGGCCTTCCGCCGCCTTCGCAGCGGAGCCGATGCCTCTGTGCGCCGCCGCACCGTGCCCGATCAGGGTCTGCTGGGGCGCCTGCGCGGCGCCCTGGACACGGCCTCCGAGGCGCGGCGTCGCATTCCGGCCCCCGATTCCGGGGTCGCCGAAGGGCTCGTGCCCTTCGTGGACCGCGACGAGCTGCTCGAGCGCCTGCGCGCCGCCCGCTCCGTCCTCAGCTGAGGACGGGACGGCGCCGCCGGGTCGCGATCACCGTCCCGGCCAGGGCGAGCACCCCGAGGGCCGCGGCGATCGCGCCGCCCTGATGCTGGTCGGCGAGGGCATCGGTCCGCCAGGTGCGGCCCATGGCGCCGAACCAGCTGGCGAGGATCAGGTCCCCGCCCACGGCGAGCAGGCTCCCTCCGATGATCAGCACCATCGGCGGCAGGCCCAGGATCAGCAGCGCGCGCCCGCGGTCCGGCACCGGGGAGGCAACGGGCCCCGCCCCGGCGGGTGCGCCTCCGCCCGAGATCAGGCGGAGCGCGAGCACGGGCGCGGCTCCCGCGATCGTGGCCAGCAGCAAGAGCATCAGATGCGGGGCATGCCCCTCGAGCGCAGGCCGCAGCAGCCGCGGCGTGGCGTAGATCCCGGCGAGCACCAGCAGCGGCGCGGTCCCGAGGCCCGCGGTCACGAGGACCCGCGGCCATGACGGCTGCGCGCCGGGCACCGGGGCCCATCGGGACCGCAGCGTCTCGGGGAGCGTGAGGAGGGCGCCGAGCGGCGGCCCCACCAGCAGGAGCAGCAGCACGTGCTCGAGCAGATGCGCCGAGAACAGCACCTTCGCGTAGACCGCCACGGCGCTCGAGGTGATGAGCACCATCGCGGCGCACGCCCCCAGGAGCAGCCGGGTCGAACGCATCGGCCGCACCGGCCCCGAGGGGCGCCACCAGATGAGCAGCAGCGCCGCGGCCGCGGCGAGGGCGAAGGCGTCCGGCCGCCAGGTCGCGAGCAGCGTCGGGACGGTCGGCGCGCCCGGCAGCGGATACCCGCTGAGGATGCCCGCGGGGCTGGTCAGGGGCGGGGCGTCCTGGGCGGGAGGAGGCGAGCTGGACATGGCGGCGGCCAGGGCGACGGCGAGGCCCATCAGTCCCAGCTCGATCACCGCGAGACGCCGGTACTCGGCGATGCCGGCCCGCTCCGCCCCGTCCCGCTCCCCGCCGCGTCGCAGAGCGGCCGCGGGCGCGGCGGCATCGGCCCGGACCCGGTCCGCGAGCACGCGGCGCTGGCGGAGCCCGAACAGGCCCAGCAGTCCGAGCAGGACGGCCTTCGCGACCCCGATCTGCACGTACATGCTGGTCAGAAGGTCCCCCGGACCGGTCATGCGGACCGCGAGCGCCCATACCCCGCTGAGCAGCAGCGCCGTCCAGGCGATCAGCGCGAGGTGGGAGAAGCGGCGGATCACGGCGGCGGAGTCCCGCTCCTCGTCCGCGGGGAGCAGCTGCAGGACGGCGAGCGCGCCGATCCACATGCCCATGGCGAGCAGGTGCACGAGCATCGTCGACGTCGCGACCTCGTGGTTCGCGTCCCCGGAGGCGTGGCCGGTCATCGCCTTGGCGAACAGTCCCGCAGCGGTGAGGACCGCGACCGTACGGGCGAGCGGCCGGGAGGAGCCGAGCAGCGCGACGGAGGTGGTCAGCGCGGCGATCGCGACGCCGGCGATGAGCCACACCCCGAGGTCGGTCCCCAGGAACACGGCCGCGTCGGAGCCGAAGCGCTCGGAGCCCAGCGGCTGTCCGGTCGCGATCGCGTAGGAGAAGCCGAGCGCGAGCGACTGGCTGACCGTCCACACCCCCGCGCAGATCGCTGCGACGAGCAGGGCGCGGGCACGGGCGGCGTCCCCGCGCACGATCCAGCCGCCGATGAGGCTGCCGCCGAGGGCGAGAGCGGCGGACAGGTCCGCGACGACCGCCGCGGCCGGCGCCCCGTACCGGGCCAGGACGCCCGCGTCGACGAGGACGATGTTCGCGCCCGCGGCGCGTGAGGCGGTGACGGCGGACAGCGCGCAGAGCAGTCCGATCGCGAGGACGACCCCGAGGATCAGGGCGGGGCGGGGCGGGACGGGACGGGACGGGGCGCTCATGAGGCGAGGACCAGGCCGAGCCACAGGGCCGCCATGCCCGAGCCGATGCTCAGGACGAGGTATCCGACGCCGATCACCGGCATCCGTCCGCGAGCCAGGTCGACGACCTCGAAGGCGACGGTGCTGAGGGTGGACATGGAGGCGCACAGCCCCGTGCCCAGCAGCAGGTACGCGTAGCGGGCGATGCCCTCGCTCGCGGCGCCGAGCTGGGTGACGAACACGCCCAGCAGGAAGGTCGCGAGGATATTGGCGAGGAAGGTGGGCCAGGGGACCAGGTCCCGCAGGATCGAGGGGCGCTCATCGCGTGCGCGCAGCGATCTCCAGCCCTCCGCGATGCCCCAGCGGGCCAGGGCTCCGGCACCTCCGCCGATGCAGACCAGGAGCAGGGCGAGCGCGGGGTTCATCGCACATCCTTCGAGGAGTCGTCGACGGGGGTCTCGTCCTCGCCGGAGGACGGGCTGGTGCGTCCGCCCGTGCGCCGGCGCGGGCGTGCGACCGTGGGGCGGGGAACGCGCGCCGGGCGGCTGCTCGACGGGCGCATGTGCGGGCCCATCCGCGCCCAGCCGCGGGCACGCGCCGCCACCCGCCCGATCATCAGCCCGAGGAGGATGCCCACCAGCGCGGCGAGCATCGTCGTGCTCGCGTACAGGAAGGCCAGACGCGGGAAGCCGGCTCCGACCATCGCCGAGCCCTCGAGCACGACCGTCGAGAAGGTTGTGAACCCTCCGAGCACCCCGATGCCCAGTGCGGGGCGCAGCCAGTCCGGGGCATCGCGGCGCACCTCGAGGCCGCCGGCGAGCAGCCCCAGCCCCAGAGCGCCCACCACGTTCGCGACCAGGGTCGACCAGGGCAGCTCGAACAGCGTGGGGGTCGCGGTCGAGGGCATGAGCAGGTCCAGCACGAAGCGGAGCAGGCTGCCGACCGCTCCGCCGCCGGTCACGAGCAGGGCGACCTGCCAGCGCGGCAGCGGCGAGCGGGCCTGCTCCGGCCCCAGGACCGCGGAGGCGTCCGCGATGCTCAGCGCCGCCATCTCGACGGTCTGCATGCGCGGGTCGTCACGGCGGCGCGGCGTGGGCGGAGAGGTCACCGGACCAGGGTACCCAGCCTCTCCCCCGCCTCTCCCAGCCCCGCTGATCTCCTCACCACCGGTCTCCGGGCCCGCTCGTACCTCGCGCGACCTCCGGCCGGAGCCTTCGTCGATCAGCCCCAGACCAGACCCAGCTCGGGCTGCTCGAGGACGGCGGAGACGTCGCGCAGGAGCTCCGCGCCGAGGGCCCCGTCGATCAGGCGATGGTCGAAGCTCAGGGCGAGCTGGGCGACCTGGCGGGGGACGATCTGGCCTCCCACCACCCAGGGCTTCTCCTTGACCGCTCCCATGCCGAGGATCACGGATTCTCCCGGGTTGAGGATCGGGGTGCCGGAGTCGATGCCGAACACGCCGAAGTTCGTGATCGTGATCGTGCCCTCGCGGGTCGCCGAGAGCGGGGTCCGACCGGCCCGCGCGGTCTTGGCCAGGTCGTTGATCCCGACCGCGAGCTCCCGCAGCGTCAGCAGGTGCGCATCCTTGATGTTGGGGACGATGAGCCCGCGCGGGGTCGCCGCCGCGATGCCGAGGTTCACGAAGTGCTTGTAGACGATCTCCTGGGCGGCCTCGTCCCAGGAGGCGTTGACCTCGGGATTGCGACGGATCGCGACGAGCAGCGCCTTCGCGACCACGACGAGCGGCGAGATCTTCACATCGGCCCATTCGCGCGAGGCCCGCAGCCGCGTCACGAGCGCCATCGTCGCCGTCATGTCGATCTCGTTGAAGACCGTCACGTGCGGGGCGGTGAAGGCGGAGGAGACCATCGCCTCGGCGGTGCGCTTGCGGACGGAGCGGATCGGCACGCGGGTCGTGCGCTCGTCGCTGGTCACCCCGGAGAACGGCTGCGAGGAGCTCGACTTCATGGCGCCCGCGAGGTGCTCGGGCGCCTGCGGGGACTCATCGGGGAAGTAGTCCCCGTCGTGCCCGTGCACGACGTCCCCGCCGATCGCGCGCTGCTGCGCGGCCAGCACGTCCTCCCGGGTGACGGTGCCGTCGGGGCCGGTCGCGAAGACGTCGGCGAGCGCGATGCCGAGGTCGCGGGCGAGCTTGCGCACGGGCGGCTTGGCGAGGATCCGGTCGATGGGGACCTGCGTGTCCGCGGCGGGCTGGACCTGCCTGCGGCGGCGTCGCTGCGGGGTGCTCGAGGCGCCGTAGCCGACCAGCATCTTCGGCTCGTCCTCGCCGCGGGCGGGCGCGGCGGCAGAGGGCTCAGCAGGAGAGGGCTCAGCAGGAGAGGGCTCAGCAGCGGGCGGCGCCGATGCCGAGCGCGCGGGGCTCCCGGGGGCCTCGGCGGGCACGGTGGCACCTGCCGCCTCGGACGCGGGGGCGGGGCCGTCCGGAGCGGGACCCCCGTCCGTGTCGACCTCGATCAGCGGCGCGCCCACAGGCACCTCGTCGCCGACGGCGACCAGGATCCGGGTGACGGTGCCGGCGACGTGGCTCGGCAGCTCGACGGCGCTCTTCGCGGTCTCGACCTCGATCACCGGATCGTTGATGGCGATCGAGTCGCCGACCTTCACCTTGACGTCGATGATCTCCGCCTCGGTGAGGCCCTCGCCGGGATCGGTCAGCGTGATCAGCACGAGAGTGGTCATGGTGCGGATCCTTTCATGTGCGAGGACGGCGGACCGTCAGTGGGCGAGGACCCGGTCGACCCCGTCCAGGACGCGATCGAGGTCGGGCAGGTAGGCATGCTCGGTGCGCGCAGGCGGGTACGGGGTGTGGAACCCGCCGACCCGGAGCACCGGTGCCTCCAGATGGTAGAAGCACTCCTCCGCGACGCGCGCGGCGATCTCCCCGCCGATCCCGCCGAGGACCGGGGCCTCGTGCACGATCAGCAGGCGGCCGGTGCGGCGCACCGAGGCGGTGATGGTCTCCATGTCGACGGGGGCGAGGGAGCGCGCGTCGATCACCTCGACGTCGGTGCCGTCCTCGGACGCGGCCGAGGCGGCCTCCAGGGCCAGCGGCATGCTGGGTCCCCAGGCGAGCAGCGTGAGGTCCGTGCCGGGACGGGCGACGCGCGCCTGCCACGGGGAGAGCTCCGGGCGGGCATCGGTGTCGACGTCGCCCTTCATCCAGTACCGGCGCTTGGGCTCGAGGACGATCACCGGGTCGTCGGACTCGATGGCCTGTCGGGTCATCCAGTAGGCGTCGTGCGCGGTCGCCGGGGCGAGGATCCGCAGGCCCGCGGTGTGCGCGAACAGCGCCTCGGGGCTCTCGGAATGGTGCTCGACCGCGCCGATCCCGCCGCCGTGCGGGATCCGGATGACCATCGGCATCCGCACGCGCCCGCCGGTGCGATAGTGCATCTTCGCGACCTGGGTGGTGATCTGGTTGAAGGCGGGGAAGACGAAGCCGTCGAACTGGATCTCGACCACGGGGCGGTAGCCGCGGAAGGCGAGGCCGACCGCGGTGCCGACGATCCCGGCCTCGGCCAGCGGGGTGTCCACGACGCGCTGGGAGCCGAACTCGGCGTGCAGGCCGTCGGTGACGCGGAAGACGCCGCCGAGGACGCCCACGTCCTCGCCCATGATCATCACGTGCTCGTCGGCGCGCATCGCATCGCGCAGGCCCGCGGTGATGGCCTTGGCGATGGGGAGCTGGACGATGCTCATCGGCCGACCTCCTCGGTCTCGTCCTCGAACTGGGCCAGGTGCTGGGCGTAGGCCTCGCGCTCGGCCTCCACCACGGGATGCGGCTCGGTGTAGACGTTGTCGAACAGGACCATCGGATCCGGATCCTCCATGCCATGGATGTGGTGGTGCAGCTGCATGGCGAGGTCGTGGGCCTCCTCGTCGCAGGTCGCGACGTAGTCCTCGTCGATCGCGTCCAGCTGCTCGAGGTGGCGGCGCAGGCGGAGGATCGGGTCCTTCGCGGCCCACGCCTCCTCCTCGGAGCCGGGACGGTAGCGGGAGGCGTCGTCGCTCGTGGTGTGGGCGGCCATGCGGTAGGTGAGGGCCTCGATGAAGCGCGGCCCCTCCCCTGCGCGCGCCGCGTCCAGCGCGATGCGCACGGCGCCCATGACGGCGAGGACGTCGTTGCCGTCAACCCGCACCGAGGGGATGCCCCAGCCGCGCGAGCGCTGGGCCAGCGGCACCCGGGACTGGACCTCGGTCGGCACGGAGATCGCCCACTGGTTGTTCTGCGTGTAGAAGACGACCGGGGCCTGGAAGGAGGCGGCGAAGGTGAAGGACTCGGAGACCTCGCCCTCGCTCGAGGCGCCGTCGCCGAACAGGGCGAGCACGGCCGTGTCCTGCTCGGCGTCCCCGGTGCCGACGAGCCCGTCGCGCTGCAGGCCCATGCCGTAGCCGACGGCATGCGGCGCCTGCGCCCCGAGCACGATCATGTACGGATGGGTGCGCAGCTCGTGCGGGTCCCAGCCGCCGTGGCTGATGCCGCGGAACATCTCCAGCAGGCGCCAGGGCTCGATCCCGCGGGCCCAGGCGATGCCATGCTCCCGGTAGGTGGGGACGAGATAGTCCTGAGTCCTGGCCGCATGGCCGGCACCGATCTGAGCGGCCTCCTGGCCCAGTGCGCTGGCCCAGAGCCCCAGCTGGCCCTGGCGCTGCAGGCTGGTCGCCTCGAGGTCCGCGGCGCGGATCATGACCATGTCGCGGTAGTAGCCGCGCAGGGCCTCGTCAGTCGCCAGGGAGCCCGCCTCCAGGACGGCGTCGAACTCCTCGTGCCGGCTGCGGGTGCCGTCCGGGGCGAGGAGCTGGACCATGGGCTCATCGGCCGCGACGGCGGGGATCGTGGTTCGGAAGACGCTCACGACGGTAGCGTAACTTACGGGACCGTAACGTCAAGGGCGACGCCGCGCGAGCCGCCGCGATCACATCCGGAGGCTCCGACGCCGCGGAGCGGCTCCGCGGATTCCCGAAACGATCGCGAAACCTGCGAGGCGAAGCCTCGACCCTCCGCGCTCCCATGCCACGATGGCGATATGGCCCACATACTCGTCGTCGACGATGACCCCGACATCCTCGAGCTCGTCACGCTCAAGCTCCGCTCGGCCGGCCACAGCGTCACCGCCGCCGCCTCCGGGGAGCTCGCCCGCGACGCCCTCGCAGCCCATCCCGACATCGAGCTCGCCGTCGTGGACCTGATGCTCCCGGGCATGACGGGAACCGACCTCGTCCGCGCGCTGCGCGCCGAGGGCTCGACGCTGCGAGTCCTCATGCTCACGGCCCGCAGCCAGGAGCGCGACCTCGTGAGCGGCTTCAGCGCGGGCGTCGACGACTACCTCACCAAGCCCTTCTCCCCTCGCGAGCTCGCCGTCCGCGTGCAGGCGCTGCTCGGACGCCGATGATCTCCGCGCTGCTCTCGCCCGCCCTGCTGTGGACGGTCCTCGCCGCCGTCTGGGCCCTCGTCCTCCTCGCAGCCCTGGCGGCGTTCACCGTGCATCTGCTGCAGCGGCGCGCCGAGAGCCGGAGGGACCGCCTCGACGGCCAGGCCCGGCCGCTCGTGACCCGTTTCGTCCTCGCCGAGGGAGATGCCGAGGACCCGGAGCTGCGCGCGACCCTGCGAGGCGCCGAGGGTGCCCTGGGCGACCGGATCGACGAGAGGCTCCTGTCACTGCTCGGCACGCTCACCGGCGACGCCCGCGAGCGCATCGTCACCCTGCTCGTGGACCGCGGGCATCCGCAGCGGCTGCGCCGGCGCGCCCGCTCCTCCCGACACCTCGTGCGCGCGTCCGCGATCCGCGCCCTCGGGGCCCTCGCCCTGCCCGCGGACCGCGAGGAGCTCCGGCGCGCCGCCCGGGATCCCTCCCCCGTCGTCTCCGCCGTGGCCGTGCGGGCGCTCGGAGCCCATCCCTCCCCGGCCTCGACCGAGGTCGTGCTCGAGCTGCTGCGCACCGGCGGCGCGATCCCGCACCTGGTGCTGGTCAACGCGCTCATCGACCAGGGAGCCGGTGACGCCGCGGCGCTGGCCCTGATCCGCTCCGGGCTCTCCGACCCGACCACCCGGGTGCGCGCCGCCTGCGCGCAGGCGCTCGGCGAGCTGACCAGCACGGCCGATGCCCCCGAGCTCGGGCAGCTGCTGCGTGTGGACCCCGCCGGGGACGTCCAGCTCGCCGCGGCGACCGCGCTGCGCCGCGTGGGCCGGGCGAGCTCGGTGCCCGCTCTGGTCGGCGGCACCCGCTCCCGCCTCGGCCCCGTCCGTCTGCAGTCCGCGCTCGCGCTGCTGGCCCTCCCCCGCGATCTCACCGAGGCGCCGCTGGCCGAGCTCGCCCGGCGACAGGACCCGCTGCTCGCCCCGCTGCTGCCGGGCCGCGCCGAGCGGGATGATCAGGACAGGAGCTGAACCGATGGGCCCTTCGGACCTCGACGCCGCCGCGATCGTCCGCGCCGTCCTGCTGTGGACCGCCGTCCCCACCCTGCTGTACTTCCTCGCGATCAGCGTGCTGCACGGGGCCCTGGTCCTCGCCGGCTGGCGGGACATGCGCTCCTCGACCGCGCGCCGCGAGGTGCTCGACATCGGTCAGACGGCGACCGCTCCCGTGTCGCTGGGGCTGAGCGTCGTCATGGCCGCGTACAACGAATCCGCCGTGATCGCCGAATCGGTCCGCTCGGTGCTCGCGCTCGACTATCCCGATCACGAGGTGATCGTCGTCAACGACGGCTCCCGCGACGACACCCTCGAGGTGCTGCGGCGCACCTACGACCTGGTGCCCAGTCAGCGCCAGGTCAGCCCGGGCGGCAGCCTGGCGGTGCGCGGCGCGATCCGCGGTGTGCTCGAGGCCCGCGACCCCTCGATCCCGCTGATCGTCCTCGACACCGAGAACTCGGGGCGGGCCGATGCCTCCAACGCCGGGCTCGCCGCGAGCACCAAGGACCTCGTCGTCTTCTTCGACGCCGACTCCGTCCTGGACGCCGATGCGCTGCTGCTCGCGGTCCAGCCCTTCCTCGACGATCCGCTGCGCATGGTGTGCACGGGAGGGAACATCCGCGCCGTCAACGGCTGCCGCGTCGTGGCCGGGCGCGTGACCGCGCAGGGCATGCCGCGATCCTGGCTCGCCCGGCTGCAGGTGCTCGAGTACCTCCGCGCCTTCTCCCTGGGGCGCGCCGGCTGGTCGCGGATGGGAGCGCTCATGCTGATCTCCGGGGCTTTCGGCGTGTACCGCCGGGATGTGCTCCTCGAGGTCGGCGGGTTCGACGCGGACACCATCGGGGAGGACTTCGAGCTGACCCTCGCGATCCATCGCCGCTGCCGGAGCCGGCGGCGCCCCTACCGCATGGTCTTCGTGGCCGAGCCCACCTGCTGGACCGAGGTGCCCGACACGCGCGCCGTGCTGAAGCGGCAGCGCTCACGCTGGCATCGGGGCCTGTGGGAGGTGCTCTGGAAGCATCGGGGGATGCTGCTGAACCCGCGCTACGGGCGGATCGGCATGCTGGGGCTGCCCGTGTTCTGGCTCTTCGAGCTGCTGGCGCCGCTGTTCGAGCTGGTGGGCCTGCTCCTGATCGTCCTCGCCCTCGCCGTCTCCGCGATCGACCCGGTCCTGACCCTGGTCACGCTCGGGATCTCGCTGGGCGCCGGTATCCTCGTGAGCGTCGCGGCGGTGCTGATCGAGGAGGCCGCGCACCGACGCAGCACCCGCGGGAGGGACCTCGCGGTCCTGTTCGCCTGCGCCGTCCTGGAGAACCTGGGCTACCGCCAGCTCACCGCGCTGTGGCGCCTGCAGGGATGGTGGCAGGCGCTGCGCGGCTCGGCGCCGTCGTGGGGCGAGATGACGCGCACCGGCTTCACATCGACGCCCTGAGCCGCGACGGCTCAGGTGCGGGCGAGCGGCAGGACGAGGGAGACGGTCGTGCCCTCGCCGAGGACGGAGCTGACCTCGACCTCTCCGCCGTGGGCGCGGAGGATGCGACGGGTGATCATGAGGCCCAGCCCGTTGCCGGAGATCCCTGCACGGGTCGCGCTGCGGGCACGGAAGTACGGGGTGAACAGGGAGTCGAGGTCTGCGGAGTCGATGCCGATGCCGGCGTCGGCCACGCGCAGACGCGCCTGACCCTCCTCGATCGCGAGGCTCAGGGTGATCGTGCCGCCCTCATGGGAGTAGGTGACCGCGTTGGAGAGCAGGTTGTCGACCGCCTGACCCAGCCGTTCGGGGTCGACGTTGACCAGCTCGACCTCTTCCTCGAAGCCGCGGCGCTCGATGCGCAGGTGCCGGGCCGCGGCGCGCGGGGCGATCGCCTGCAGCTGCTCGTCGACCAGCCGGGTGAGGCTCGTGCGCATCTCGGGGGCGCTCGCCGATCCGATGTGGTCGGTGCTCGTGCGCGCCGTCTCGAGCAGACCCATGATGAGGCTCCGCAGACGCACCACATTGCGGGAGATCACCGCCAGATGGCTGCGGACGAGCTCCGCATCGAGCATCCCCCGCCCCTGCTCCGCGCTCTCCTCCGCCTCGTCCTCGAGCAGCTCGACGTATCCGGCGATCGAGGTGAGCGGCGTCTTCAGCTCGTGGGAGATCCCGGCGAGGAACTGCTCCTCCTGCAGCACCGCGGCGAGCGAGGTCGTCACATCGTGGACGACCATGAGCATCCTCCCGTCGTCGAGGCGTGTCGAGGAGACCGACAGGGCGATCCGATCGCCGCCCGCACGGGTCCATACGGCCTGGCCGTCGAGCTCGACCCCCTCCCGCACCCGGCGCAGCGGATTGCGCTCCGGGCGCACCGGGCTGCGGCCGTTCTCGGAGAACACGGGGTCGGCCAGGAGCGCCTCGATGGGCACGCCGCGACCGGGACCGGTCAGCCGACCACGGGTGCGCAGGCTCCCGTCGGTCTCCACGACCACCTCGACGGCGCCGATGGCATCGGCGATCAGGGCGTTGCGCCGGCTCGTCTCCTCGAGCCGGGAGACGATCGAGGCGACCACCATGCCCAGCGCGAGGACGAGCAGGAGGGAGGAGACGCCGCGGGCGAGGACCGACACAGCGCGCTCGGGCTCGACGAGCAGGAGCCCGGCCAGGATCGACAGGAGGCACGCCGCGGCTCCGAGGGCGACGCCCCGGTAGCGCATCTGGGCGGCGAGCCACACCGCGGGCAGCGTCATGAGGCTGCCGCGCAGAACCGGCGCGTCGAGGTAGCCCCAGCGGGTGACCCCGATCGCGAGCAGGTCCAGCACGGGCACGAGCACCAGGATCCAGCGACCGGCTCGGTCGGCTACCGCCGATCGTCCTCGCACCATCAGCACGCCGATCACGAGCAGCACGGTCAGCGCGTGCACGATCACGTCGCCGCTGTAGAACAGGGCGGGCCGGTCCACATCGGCGCGCCCGATCAGCAGCAGCCCGATCGCGAGGCATGCGGACAGGGTGAGCTGGTGCCCCAGCGCGAGCGAGGGCTGGGCGACGAGCACCCCGGAGGGGGCCTCGCGCAGGGCGCGCAGGACCGTGCGGAGAGGACCGGGACCTCGACCTTCGGTGATCACGTCGCGAGCCTACCGGCGGCGCTCCGCGACGAAGGTCGGAGGCGGACGGGGACCATCGTCCAGAGCCTGCGCGCGCTCGTTGTCCCGCGCTGACGGCAGGAGGAGCATCGGGGCATGGACACCTCCTCGCCGATCACCGGTCCTGCCGCCGCCACGCCCCCGCCCCTCCCCCGCACCCCGGTCCCGCCGTACATCGCCGGCCGCGTCCCCTGGAAGGCCGTCGGCATCTACGTCGCGATCTCCTGGGGCATGCTGTGGGTGTTCGCGCTCCCGTTCTGGTGGCTGCCCCGCGGGATCGCCGATCCGCTGTTCACCCCCGTGATCGCGGTCGGCATGCTCTCCCCCGCGATCGCCTCGCTGATCGTCGCGAAGGCGATCGAGAGGACGTCCTGGCGCACCCGGGTGGGGCTGCGCTTCCGCGGCCGATGGAAGGCCCTGCTGGTGTGGACCCCGCTCGCGGCGCTGCTGGTCCTCGCCGCCCATGCGATCGCGGCCGTGATCATGGTGCTGCGCGGCGTGCCCGGGGATCTCACGGGCCGCAGCTGGGCGCAGCTGGGGGCGGCGCAGCTGAGCGAGGCCGCCGGGACGGAGATCGGCGCGGGCGCCGCGGTCACGGTCATGCTCGTCTCGATGCTGGTCGGGATCCTCATCACGGCGGTGCCCGCCCTCGGCGAGGAGATCGGCTGGCGGGGCTGGCTGTGGCCGGCCTTGAAGCCCCTGGGCCTGCCGCGCGCGGTGGCGCTCGGCGGCATCATCTGGTCGCTGTGGCACCTGCCGATCATGCTCATCGGCTACAACTACCCCGGCGCACCGCGCGCGGCGGCGATCGCCATGTTCCTCGTGCCCTGCATCGCGATGAACCTGCTGTTCGGGGCGATCACCGAGCGTGCGAAGGGGAACCCGATCCCCGCGGCCTTCGCGCACGCCGCGCTGAACGCGGGCCTCGGCACCATGCTCGGGATCTTCTCGACACAGGCGACCGCGGCGCAGCTGAACCTGTTCCTGGACACCGCCCTCGGCCTGATCGGCGCGATCGTCATCGCGTGCCTGGGCGTGCTGGTCATGCCGTGGGGACGGATCCGGGCCGCGCGGGAGCGGGCGCGCTGAATCAGATTCGCCGCCGGTGCCGCTCCCGCCACACCTCGCGCCAGGCGGGGACGCGGATGCCGTGCTCGGCCATGCGATGGCGCAGGGCGCGGCGGGTCACGAGCATCCCGGCGATCCCGGCGACGAGGAAGGGCAGCTGCACGGCGAAGGCGAGACGGAAGGCCTGCAGGTCGTAGTTCCCGTCCGGGCGCAGCGCATCGAGCACGACGCCGATCAGCAGGATGCAGATCAGGCCGCCCAGGAACCCGCCGGTCAGCACCAGGCCCGTCGCGGTGCCCAGACGGTTGCCGGGCAGGGAGGTGCGCGGGAAGTCGAAGCCGACGGAGGAGCCGGGGCCGCCCACGGAGAAGCCGATCACCAGCAGCAGGAGCAGCCACAGCGGGGCGGGCCCGGGCCACAGGAGCAGGGCCACCAGCGGCACGGAGCTCGCGAGGATCACCAGGATCACGAGCGTGGAGCGACGCAGCGGATGCCGCTGGGTGAGCGCCCCGATCAGCGGCCCCGCCGCGATGCCCACGAGCACGTACACGGTCATCACCGTCCCGGCGAGGCCCTGGCTGAGGCCCTCTCCGGCGGTCAGGTACGGATACCCCCACATCATGGCGAAGGCGATGCCGGGGAATCCGGAGGCGAAGTGGGTGAAGAAGCCCAGCTGCGTGGCGGGGTGGCGGACGATCGCGGCGATGTCCGCGGGCAGGCGCCGCACGCTGGGTCGGCGGCGCGCGTCCCCGGTGCCGGGCGGTGCGTCCCGCACGACGGCGAGCGCGATCGCCGCGGCGAGCACGGCGACGCCCGCGGCCGCGGAGAACGCCGGGGTCCAGCCGAAGCGGCTGAGCACCAGGACGAAGGGCACCGCGGAGAGCACCTGCCCCAGCTGTCCGACGATCCCGGTCAGCTGCGTGAGCACGGGCACGCGCGAGGCCGGGAACCAGGCGGGCACGAGGCGGATCGCGCTGGTGAAGGTCAGTGCGTCCCCCGCGCCGACGATCACGCGGGCGAGGATCGCGATCCCCACCTGGTCGGAGACGGCGAGCACCATCTGCCCTCCCGCCATGAGCAGGGCGCCCGCGGTGAGGGTGGCCCGGGCACCATAGGCGTCCAGCAGCACGCCGCCCGGTATCTGCGCGAGCGCATAGACGAGCAGCTGGACCACGACGAAGGTGGCGACGATCGAGGCGGAGGTGCCGAAGCGGTCGGCGGCCTCGAGGCCGGAGACCCCGAGGGTCGTGCGCTGCAGGACGGCGGAGGTGTAGGCCAGCAGACCCGCACCCCAGACGATAGAGGGCCTCACGCGCGCTGCCGCCTCTCCTGTCCGGCCGATGCCCGGGCGGCCGCCCCGGTCACGACGCGGGCGGCTCCGGTGGGGATCCTGCCTCAGCATGCGGCGCGCGGGCGGGGGCGGCCGCGGGCTCCATCGGCTCCGATTCTGCCGCATCGGGCTCCTCCGGCGCCTCGGTGCCCGCGGCCCGCAGGGCACGGCGGCGCACGAGCAGCGCCGCCACGGCGACCAGGACGAACGGTGCGACCACGATCAGGACGACGAGCCCGATCACGGCGAGCAGCGTGAGCGGCCGTGTCGATCCGCCCGTGGCGATCTGCACGGCCCCCAGGATCCCGACGAGGAGGATCGCGACGGCTCCGCCGAGTGCGAGGACGCCTGCGGCGAGCGACACCGCCGCGGCGCGGCCGGCACGGCGTCGCGTGCGCGAGGGCACGGGCGCCCCGGGGGCGGCGAGGATCGCGAGGATCGCGCCGGCCAGGAGGACCGGAACGCCGAGCCCGGAGGCGAGGATCGGCCCCAGGGCGCTGAGGCTCGCATAGGCGGTGAGCTCCGAGCGGAAGGCGGCGCCGGGATCGGGATGATCGATCGAGAAGGCGGGCCCGGCCCGCCAGCCCTCGTTCTCGCAGGTGATCGTCGAGGTCCCGGCGGGTGCCTCGAAGCTCTCCACCCCGTAGTGATCCACGCCGTCGATCCGCATCGTCTCGAGGGGATCGGTCCCGGTGCGCATCGGCACGTCGGCGCCCTGCGGGTCGGTCAGCGTGCACGTCCCGTCGGGGAAGGGCCCTCCCGCGGGGTAGAAGACGCCGATCAGCCCCGGCGACTCGAGGGTGATCTCCATGGGTCCCACGACCTGCGGATACGTGCTGCCGTCGGCCGATGGCGTACCCGCATCGCGCACGCCCGATGCCACGACGATCCCGGCGAGGACGAGGGCGAGGACGCCCAGCAGGAGCAGAGAGGCCCCCAGGCGCAGCAGGCGCGCCTGCCAGGCCCAGAGCTTCGGCGTCGAGCTGGGCGTCCTCGCGGCGGTCATCCCTCGATCTTGGCGGCCTCGACCTCAGCCGTCAACGCCGCCAGGTCCAGCGGCGCCTGGTCGACGTCGAGATCCTGCACCGGCAGCGGGCATTCGCCCAGGTCCGGGATGGGCAGGCGCGCGCCGCCCTCGTTCATCGACCGGTGCGCGATGATGCCGGGCAGGGTGTAGCGCGCGGCCCGCCAGGCGTTGACGACGGGCTGGGCTCCGGCCTCGACGGCGCGCGCGAAGTCGTCCACCAGGAAGTGATGGGCGCCCTCGTGCCCGTTGGGCATGCCCTGGAACTCCTGCGGGAGGCGGGCCTGGTGGTGGGAACGGGCGGCACCGGCGACGAAGGCGTCGCGCAGGGTCGGCGAGACGTCCGCGAGGCGCGGATCGTCCAGGCTCATCGTGCTCTCGGTGCGGATCAGGTCGGTGACCTCGAGGGCGTCGCGCTTGTCGTGCCAGTAGGTGACGTCGATGGTCTCCTCGAAGCTGGACTCCTCGCCGAAGAAGCGGAAGCGGGACTCGCGCTTGTGGCTGGGGTAGCCTACGCGGCGCAGCTCGTTGGTGCGGAAGGCGCCGCCGTTGTCCATCTCGAACAGCGCGAAGGCGTTGGAGACGTCGTTGCCGAACATGGACACGTCCTTGTCGAAGACGCCGTCCCCGCGCGTGTCCGGACGGCCGATGCAGGAGACGGACACGGCGTGGCGGTCCCCGAGGACGCCCAGCACGCCGCCCACGGCATGGGTCGGGTACAGCATGGGCGGGTAGGAGGCGGTGGACTTCCAGGCCTCGCCGCCGGAGTACTTGTACGCGTCGTAGAAGCCGAGGTCCATGTCGTGGACGTAGTCGCCCTCCGCGTAGAAGACCTCGCCGAACACGCCCTGCTGATGGAGTCGGCGCGCGAGGACGACCGCGGCGTTGTACTGGCTGGTCTCTCCCATCATGTAGACGAGGCCGGTGCGCTCGACCTCGGCGCAGATCCCGCGGATCTCCTCCTCCTCGATCGCCATCGGCACTGCGGAGTAGACGTGCTTGCCGGCCTGCAGCGCCTGGATCGCGATCTGCCCGTGGGTCCAGCGCTGGGTGAAGATCGCGACGGCGTCCACGTCGGAGGCGAGCAGGTCCTCGACGGTGTCGAAGCGGCCGGCGAAGGACAGGCCGCGCTCCTCGAGGGCGTCGATGCGCTCCGGGACCGCGTCGACGGCATAGACGGCCGAGATGTCCGGGTGCGCGGAGAACAGCTCCGCGAAGTGCGTGCCGAACTGTCCGATGCCGATGATGCCGAGGGTGAACGACATATTTCCTCCTTGAAACTAAGTGACGGGGAAACGCTACGTCACCCCGCCGCGCCGTGCAAGACACCGCGGTCGTCCATCCTCGGCTGGGAGAATGCCCGGATGAGCCCCGCCTCCTCCCGCCCCCGCGAGATCCACCTCGGCTGGTCGGGGACCGCCGCCCGCATCGCCCGGGACGGGTACAGCGAGCACGGCTGGGTCCTCGCGCTGGACGGGCGCGAGCAGTCCCACGTCGACCTCGAGGACCCCCGCACCGTCCGGCACGAGTACCTCGCCCGGATGACCTGCATGGTCGATGCCCTCCGTCCCGTCGGCGCCCCGCTCACGACGCTCCACCTGGGCGCCGGGGCGCTCACCCTGGCCCGCTACCTCCAGGTCACGCGCCCCGGCTCGTCGCAGGTCGTCGTCGAGATCGAACGCGAGCTGCCGGGCTTCGTCATGGACCGGCTCCCGCTGCCGCCCGGCACCGACCTCCGGGTCGTGATCGGAGACGCCCGCGAGCAGCTGGCCCGGATGGAGAGCCTCCGCTTCGACCTCATCGTCCTGGACGTCTTCACCGGCGAGGAGTCCCCGACGCATCTGGCCTGCAGCGACTTCTACGACGAGGCGATCGCGCACCTCTCCCCGGGCGGGGCGCTGCTGGTGAACATCGGCGACGACGCAGGGCTGCGCTTCTTCGCACGGCAGGCGCGGCAGCTCGAGACGGCCGCCGAGCGCGCGGGAGTCGGCGGTGCCTGGACCCTCTGCGCCGAGGCTCTGCTGGACCTGCGCACCGAGGGGAACCTCGTGGTAGGGATCGGGAACGGGCTCGCCGTCGCCGAGCCCGCCGCCCAGCAGGCGGCATGGATCGCGGCCGGGCCGCACCCGGCCGCG
The DNA here is from genome assembly GCF_042434575.1 of Brachybacterium hainanense. NCBI lineage: Bacteria > Bacillati > Actinomycetota > Actinomycetes > Micrococcales > Dermabacteraceae > Brachybacterium > Brachybacterium hainanense. Next base: position 34,282 of record NZ_JBHLSV010000008.1, on the reverse strand, counting down.
GTCCTCGATCCCGACGAGACCGCGCAGCTGGTCCGGAGGATCGAACGCCGCTGATCCCGCCTCAGGCGCGGAGGAACTCCCCGGCGACCTCGATGCTGCGGTCGTTCGCCGCGACCTCCGCGATCGTGATGCGGACGCCGTCCACGCCGTAGGCGCGTACGACCAGACCACGGGCATCGGCGAAGGCCGCGAACTCGGCGCTGCGCTCCCCGAGCGGCAGGAAGACGAAGTTCCCCTGCGAGTCCGGCAGCTGCCATCCCTGCGCGCGCAGGACGGCGAGGACCCGGCTCCTCTCGCTCCGGATGAGCGCGGCGCGCTCCTCGAGCTGGGCGGCGGCCGCGGGCTCGAGCGTCGCCAGCGCCGCGGCCTGGGCGAGCAGGCTCGCCCCGAAGGGCACCGTCACCTGGCCCAGGGCACGGGCGAGCCGGGGGTGCGCAACCGCGTAGCCGATCCGCAGCCCCGCGAGCGCCTGCATCTTCGAGAAGGTGCGCAGCAGCACCACGTTCCCGTGCTCCCGGAACAGCCCCGCCGAGTCCAGCACCGTCCCGGGATCGTGGAACTCGCGGTAGGCCTCGTCGATCGCGACCACGACGTGCTCGGGCACCGCGGCGAGGAACTCCCGGACCGCCTGCGTCGTGAGCGCCGGGCCGGTGGGATTGTTGGGCGTGCACAGGATCACCAGCCGGGTGCGCTCGGTGATCGCGGCCGCCATCGCCGACAGGTCGTGCTCGAAGGTCTCCGTGAGCGGGACCGTCACCGACCTGCCGCCGTGGCTGCCCACCAGGATCGGGTAGGCCTCGAAGGACCGCCAGGCGAAGACGACCTCGTCGCCCTCGTCCACCAGGGCGCGCACCAGGTCGCCGCTCACGGCGACCGACCCGGTGGACACCGCGATCTGCTCCGGAGCCACACCATGCATCTCGCCGAGCGCCGCGCGCAGATCCAGAGCGGCCATGTCCGGGTACCGGTTCGCCCCGGCGAGAGCGGCGACCACCGCCTCCTGTACCGCGGGCAGGGGCGCGAAGGGCGACTCGTTCGAGGAGACCTTGAAGCGCATGATGCCGTCATCAGCCGCCGGGCGGCCGGGCACGTAGGCGGGCAGCGCGTCGAGGGCGGAGCGCAGGCGGATCTGCTCGCGCACGGGCGCGGCATCGAGGGCAAGAGCATCGGGATCGGACATGCACCCAGGGTAGGTCGATCGTCGGCGGACGGGACGCCCCGTCCCGCACCTCTCCGGTCCCGCGTGCCAGGATAGGGACATGCGATTCCTCGTGCACCTCATCGTCACCGGCCTCGCGCTGTGGCTGACCGCCCTCATCCTTCCGGGGATGCACCTCGGAGGCGGCGGCACCTCGGCCCTGACCGAGATCCTCACGATCCTCGCGATCGCCCTCGTCTTCGCCCTGGTGGACGCGATCGTCAAGCCGATCGCCTCCCTGCTCGCGCTGCCCATCACCTGTGTGACCCTGGGCCTGTTCCAGCTGGTCGTCAACACGCTCATGCTGCTGCTGACCAGCTGGCTCTCCGGCCTCTTCGGGCTCACCCTGCACTTCGACTCCTTCTGGTGGGCGCTGCTGGCCGGCATCATCATCGGCATCCTGAGCGCGATCGTCGAGGGGATCATCGGCGTGGACCGCGAGGACGGCTGACCCGGGGAGAACCCGCCCCGATCCTCCCCTGGAGCACCCCCATGCGTCCTTCCTCCTCCTCGTCCCCGGCGTCCTCGCCGCTCGCGGCCTCGCCCCGGCACGCCCCCGACGCGCCGCGACGTCGATCGCTCCGCGCCGCGGGGGCGGTGCTCGCGCTGGGCGTGCTGCTGCTCGGCGCCTGCTCGAGCCCGACCGACCCCGAGGAGACCGCATCGGCCCCGGCAGGAGCATCCGACGGCGGTGCGCAGACGCCCGCCCCGGAGCCGAGCGCCGCGGGCACCGACGGTTCCGCATCCCCCTCCTCGGCGGCCCCGCCCCTGGAGTGCGGCACCACGGGCGAGAACGAGCTCGTGATCCTCGTGCTCGAGGGCGAGGTCGACTGCGCGGAGGTGCAGGACATGTACGCGGCCTACGAGCCCGCCGACGATGTGCTCCGGCCGGTCGAGGTCGCCGGCTGGACCTGCGGCTGGGAGATGTGGCCCTCCCCCATCGGCCAGGACCTGTTCACCGACTCGGTGCGGTGCACGAAGGACGACCAGCGGGTGCGCGCCGGGGCACCGGGCACCGTGCCGCTCCCGGGCGTGGGCGTCGAGCCCGTCGGCGACTGGGCCTTCACGCAGTCCGACGGCGGGAACTGGTACGCCTTCACCGTCCCCGGCACCGATCTGGTGTGCTCGATCCAGCCCTCGCCCGAGGGCGGGCGCGGCCTGGTCGGCTGCATGGGCGCCTTCCCCGGCGCCGACCCCGTCGAGGGCCCCGGCGAGCAGGTCGAGCCCAACGGCGCGGCCCTCGTCGAGGGGGACGAGGAGGCGAGCGGCCTGCACTGGTACGGGGACCCCGCCTTCATCCCGTTCCGCCTGGACGGCAGCGGATTCGAGGAGGACCTGCCGCAGCTGCCCGTGGGCTCGAGCATCTACGCCTATGGCGTGGTCTGCGCGGTGCCCGCGGAGGGCACCGTCGACTGCACCGCCGGCGAGGACCGCATGTCCCTCGCGCCGGCGAGCGGGTCCTACGACCTGCCCTGATCAGCCCGGGGATCGAGCGTCGCCCCGATCATGTGACGGTGACCACTTCACCGGCCGCCCCCGATCCTGCGATCCAGCGGGCGCGCGACCTCGCCGAGTCCCGCGTGGGCCCCTTCGACCCGGAGTTCGCGGCGCGGTTCGCGGAGCACTTCCCGCGCCTGCGCGATCTGTTCGGCCGCATCTACGGCGAGCGCGCGGACCGGGACGACGCCCTCGTCGAGGTCCTCGTCCTGGCCGCGACGTCCTGGCGGGAGCGGCCCGAGGAGCTGAAGCGACGCGATGCCGAGCGCGCCGCGGATCCTGGCTGGTTCGCCTCCGAGCGGATGCTCGGCGGGGTCTGCTACGTCGACCGCTTCGCCGGGACGCTGCGCGGCATGCACGAGCACATCGGCTACTTCCAGGAGCTGGGGCTGATCTACCTGCACCTGATGCCCCTGTTCGCGGTGCCCGAGGGCAACAACGACGGCGGCTACGCCGTGAGCAGCTACCGCCGCGTCGACCCGCGCCTGGGCACGATGGAGGACCTCGCGGACCTCGCTGCGGCCCTGCGCGAGGCCGGCATCTCCCTGGTGGTCGACGTCATCTTCAACCACACCAGCGACGAGCACGAATGGGCCCGCAAGGCGGTGGCCGGCGACCCGGAGCACGAGGACTTCTACCTCATCTTCGAGGACCGGGCGATGCCCGACGCCTACGAGCGCACCACGCGCGAGATCTTCCCCGACGACCACCGCGGCTCCTTCGTGCAGCTCGAGGACGGCCGCTGGATCTGGTCGACCTTCTACCACTTCCAGTGGGACCTGAACTACGCGAACCCGGCGGTGTTCCGCGCCATGGCCGGGGAGATGCTGTTCCTCGCCGCGCAGGGCGTCGAGGTGCTGCGCATGGCCGCGCCCAGCCTGCTGTTCACGTCCGAGGCGATCGTCCACCCCGACGAGGTGATCGAGTACATCTCCCCCGGCGAGTGCCAGATCTCCTACAACCCGTTGCAGATGGCGCTGACCTGGGAGGCCCTCGCCACCCGCGATGCGCGGCTGCTGAACCTGGCCCTCGAGCGGCGCCACGCCCTGCCCGCCGGCACAGCCTGGGTGAACTACGTGCGCAGCCACGACGACATCGGCTGGACCTTCGCCGACGAGGACGCCGCCCAGCTCGGCATCGACGGCTATGCGCACCGGCGCTTCCTCAACGACTACTACGTGGGCCGCACGGTGGGCAGCTTCGCGCGCGGGGCCGCGTTCCAGGAGAACCCCCGCACCGGGGACGCCCGCGTCGCCGGCACCACCGCGTCCCTCGCGGGGATCGAGAAGGGCGACGCCGGCGGCGAGGACCGCGTCGTCCTGGCCCACGCGATCGCCCTGTCCACCGGCGGGATCCCGGTGCTCTACCTCGGCGACGAGGTCGCGCAGATGAACGACTACGGCTACCGCAACCGTCCCGCCGAGGCGGAGGACAGCCGCTGGGTGGGCCGCCCGCACCGCCCCGCCGAGGCCTATGCGGTGCGCGAGGACGAGCGCACCGTCGCCGGGCGCGTCCACCAGCGGCTGCGGCGCCTGCTCGCCGTCCGCCGCGACGCCCCGCAGCTGGCCGGGAACGACCTCGTGCCCTTCCACGTCCCCCACCGCAGCGTCATCGGCTTCCAGCGCCCCGGCGAGGTCACGAGCTTCCTGGTGCTCGCGAACGTCGGCGACGGGGGCGTCCCCGTGGATCCGGTGACCCTGTCCGGCCTCGATCCGCAGGCCCGCGAGCTCATCGCCGATGTCGAGGTCGACCTGCGCGAGGGTGCGGTGATCCCCGCGCACGGCGTGCTGTGGCTGGAGGTGCGACCGCGCGGCTGAACGCATCGGCCCCCGGTCGGGCGCAGGCCATCGGCCCACCGCCGGGCGCGGGACCTCGGCCCGTGACGGACCCCGCTCCCCCGGGCCCCGGGGGTGATGGAACAATGGACCCCATGGCCCATACCTTCGCCGACCTCACCCCGCCGATCGCGCTCACCCCGCTGGACGGCCGGTACCGTGCCCAGGTCGCCCCGCTCGTCGATCACCTCTCCGAAGCCGCCCTGAACCGCTGCCGGATCATCGTCGAGGTCGAGTGGGTCATCCACCTCCTCGACCACGGCGCCATCCCGGGCCTGCGCTCCCTCACCGAGGACGAGCGCGCCCTGCTGCGCGCCATCCCGGAGGACTTCGGCGCCGAGGGCATCGCCGAGCACGCCGCGATCGAGCGCGAGACCGTGCACGACGTCAAGGCCGTCGAGTACTACATCAAGCGCCGTCTCGCCGGAACCTCCCTCGAGCCCCTCGCGGAGATCGTGCACATCTACTGCACCAGCGAGGACGTCAACAACCTCTCCTACGCCCTCATGGTCAAGGGCGCGATCGAGCAGGTGTGGCTGCCCGCGCTGCAGGGCGTGATCGCGGACCTCGCCGCCCTCGCCCGCGAGACGGCCGAGGTGCCGATGCTCTCGCGGACCCATGGCCAGCCGGCGACGCCGACGACCCTCGGCAAGGAGATCGGCGTCTTCGCGCACCGGCTCTCGCGCCAGGCCCGCCGCATCGCCGCCGACGAGTACCTCGGCAAGATCAACGGCGCAACCGGCACCTATGCCGCGCACGCGATCTCCGTCCCCGGCACCGACTGGGAGGAGGTCTCGCGCACCTTCGTCGAGCACCTGGGCCTGACCTGGAACCCGCTGACCACGCAGATCGAATCCCACGACTGGCAGGCGGAGCTGTACGCCGACGTGGCCCGCGCCGGTCGCATCCTGCACAACCTCGCCACCGACGTGTGGACCTACATCTCGATGGGCTACTTCCGCCAGCGCCTGTCCGCGCAAGGCGGCACCGGCTCCTCGACGATGCCCCATAAGGTCAACCCGATCCGCTTCGAGAACGCCGAGGCGAACCTCGAGATCTCCGGCGCCCTGCTGGACGTGCTCGGCCAGACCCTCGTCACCTCCCGCCTGCAGCGCGACCTCACCGACTCCACCACCCAGCGCAACGTCGGCCCCGCGATCGGCCATTCGCTGCTGGCGATCGCGAACCTCCGCAAGGGCCTCGCCGGCCTGGACGTGGACGTCGAGGCGATGGCCGCGGACCTCGACGCCAACTGGGAGGTGCTCGGCGAGGCCGTCCAGTCCGTCATGCGCACCCTCGGCGTGCAGGGCGCCCAGGGCATGGACAACCCCTACGAGCGCCTCAAGGACCTCACCCGCGGCCAGCGCGTCACCGGCGAGGGCATGCGCGAGTTCATCGAGGGGCTGGGCCTGCCTCAGACGGAGGCGGAGCGTCTGCTGGCCCTGAGCCCGGCGACCTACGTCGGCTACGGGCCGCGGCTGCTGCGGCACCTCACGGACGAGGATCGGTCGTGACCGGCTCGGAGCTCCCCGCAGCACCTCCCGCCGCTGCCGCGGATGACGCGGCAGGCGACGGCGGCGCAGTGCCCGGCGAGGCGGCCGCCCCGGGAAGCCACGTCGCGGGCGTACACGGGTACCACGACGACAAGGCCGCCTACCTGCGGCGGCTGCGGCGCGTGGAGGGACAGGTCCGCGGGCTGCAGCGGATGATCGAGGAGGACACGTACTGCATCGACGTGCTCACCCAGGTCTCCGCCGTGCAGAAGGCCCTCGAGTCCGTCGCGACAGGGCTGGTCGACGACCACATCCATCACTGCGTGCAGGAGGCCGCCCGCTCCGGCGACCCGGCCGTGATCGACACGAAGATGGACGAGGTCATGACGGTCGTGAAGCGGCTGCTGAAGTGACCGGGGCGCGGTGACGGATCCGGAAGCTGACCTGCCCGTCCGGGCGGAGCGAGCACCCCTGCCCCGTGCCTTCTTCGATCGGCCGGTGCTGGAGCTCGCCCCGGTGCTGCTGGGCTGCGAGCTCGCGGGGCGCGGGATCCGGCTGCGGATCACGGAGGTCGAGGCCTACGTCGGCTCCGAGGATCCGGGCTCCCACGCCTTCCGCGGACTCACGGCCCGCAACGCGAGCATGTTCGGCCCGCCCGGGCATCTGTACGTGTACCGGCACATGGGCCTGCACACCTGCATGAACATCGTCGCCGATGCGGAGGGCATCGGCACCGGCTGCCTGATCCGCGCGGGCGAGGTCGTCGCCGGAGCCGAGCTCGCCCGGCAGCGCCGCAGCGCCCGCGGGGTCACCCGACGCGACCGCGATCTCGCCCAGGGGCCGGGCCGCGCGACCGTCGCCTGCGGTGTCAGCTGGGACGACGACGGCTTGGACCTGTGCGCCCCCGATGCCTCCGGCCGCGCTCCCCTGCAGCTGCTGCCTCGCGATCCGTCGCTGCCCGAGCCCCTCGTCGCCGCCGGACCCCGCATCGGCCTGCGCGAGGAGGCCAGCGACCCGGACCTGTTCCCCTGGCGCTTCCGCGTCGCGGGAGACCCCACGGTCTCCGGGCCCGCGAAGCTCAACCGGGGCTGAACGAGGCGGCATCGTCCGCAGCCTCCGATCGAGCGGGCGCTGTGCGCCCATGAGCTCAGCGCACCGTGCGAGGCGGCCCTCCCGCAGGGCCCGAGCTGCGCCTGCAGCGTCATGGGCGGATGGTTGACCGGGAACGGCACAGCTGTCGGGCGATCAGGCACGTCGGCGGTCAGCGATCGAGACGATGCTCCCGTCTGGCTCATCGCCGGGCAGAGACCGGACTGGGACGTCCGTCCGGCTCACCACCGGTCGGGGACCGCTCCCGAGGCGACGGTCCGGCACGACGGAGGCAGCCGACGTGGATCGTGGCCTCCGGGACCTCCCGTCCGGACGGCCCCGCACCGCCGGCCCCAACCGCCCCGACGTGTTCCGGGTCATACCGGCCCGGACGTTCCCGGCTGATCCTGCGCGGTCCAACGCTGTCCCGGGCAGCATTCCGCCGCTCTGGTCGACCGATCGGCCGGTCACCGCGAAACCCTGGCCCCGGCCCGGGCGGCGTTCCTACAGTGGCGCCACCGGCGATCCGCGCCGCGACGGGCAGGCGACGCCGCCTCCCGCCAGGTGCTCCCCACCAGGGAGCCGTTCGGAAAGGTCCGACCCACCATGACCGTCACGTACGTGCACCCCTTCGACGAGGGCTCGATGGACCAGAAGGACCTGCTGGGCGGGAAGGGGGCGAACCTCGCGGAGATGACGCGGCTGGGGCTGCCGGTCCCGCCCGGGTTCACGATCACCACCGACGCCTGCCGCTGGTACATGTCCCACGGCGACACCCCGCCGGAGCTGGCCGAGCAGGTCGCCTCCGCTCTGGCGCAGGTCGAGGCAGGGCTGGGCCGACGCTTCGGAGACCCCGAGAACCCGCTTCTGGTCTCGGTGCGCTCCGGCGCGGCCGTGTCGATGCCCGGGATGATGGAAACCGTCCTGAACGTGGGTCTGAACGACGAGACGGTGCAGGGCCTGGCCGCCCGCTCGGGCTCGGAGCGCTTCGCACTGGACTCCTACCGCCGCCTGCTGCAGATGTTCGGCCGCACCGTCGAGGAGATCGACGGCGAACGCTTCGAGGAGGTGCTCGACGAGCTCAAGGAGCGCCGCGGCGCCGCATCGGACCTGGAGCTGGACGCGCAGGACCTGGCCGAGGCCGTCGCCCGCTTCCAGCGGATTTTCGTGGAGCAGACCGGTGAGCCGTTCCCGCAGGACCCGCGCGAGCAGCTGCGGCGCTCGATCCGCGCGGTCTTCGACTCGTGGAACGCGCCGCGCGCCGTCGTCTACCGCAACACCGAGCGGATCCGGCACGACCTCGGCACCGCCGTGAACGTGTGCTCGATGGTGTTCGGCAACCTTGACGACCGCTCCGCGACCGGGGTGTGCTTCACCCGCGACCCGGCCACGGGGCAGGCCGGCGTGTACGGGGACTTCCTCGTCAACGCGCAGGGCGAGGACGTGGTCGCCGGCATCCGCAACACCCGGTCCCTGCCCGAGCTCGCCGAGGTGCTGCCGGACTGCTACGCGCAGCTGGAACAGGTGATGGAGACCCTCGAGACGCACTACCGGGACCTGTGCGACATCGAGTTCACCATCGAGTCCGGGACGCTGTGGATGCTGCAGACCCGGGTCGGCAAGCGCACCGCTGCCGCGGCCTTCCGCATCGCCACGACCCTCGTGGACGAGGGGGTCATCGACGAGGAGGAGGCCCTGCGCCGGGTCGGCGGCGACCAGCTGAGCCGGCTCATGTTCCCGCACTTCGCGGAGGGATCCGGGGCGCAGCCGATCACGAAGGGGCTGAACGCCTCGCCCGGCGCGGCCGTCGGACAGGTCGCCTTCGACTCGGAGACCGTGACCGCGCTCGCGAGGGACCATGTCGCCACGATCCTGGTGCGCCGCGAGACCAATCCCGACGACCTCGCCGGCATGCTGGCCGCCGCCGGGGTCCTCACCTCCCGCGGCGGCAAGACCAGCCATGCCGCGGTCGTCGCCCGGGGCCTCGGGAAGACCTGCGTGTGCGGGGCGGAGACGCTCGAGGTGGACGAGAAGGCGAAGGAGATCCGCATGGGCGGGGACGTGATCGCTCGCGAGGGCGACATCATCTCGATCGACGGGACCAGCGGCGAGGTGTTCCTCGGCGAGGTCCCCGTCGAGCCCAGCGAGGTCGTCCAGTACCTCGAGGGGGACCTCGCGCCCGATGATCCGGCCGCGAGCGATCTGGTCCGCTCCGTGCACCGCCTGATGGGCACGGCCGACTCCCTGCGCACCCTGCAGGTGCGCGCCAACGCCGACACCGCCGAGGACGCCTCCCGGGCACGGCGGATGGGAGCGCAGGGCATCGGCCTGGCCCGCACGGAGCACATGTTCCTCGGCGAGCGCCGGGTTCTGGTGGAGAACCTCATCCTCTCCGCCGACCAGGAGCAGCGCCAGGAGGCGCTGGACGAGCTGCTCGAGGTCCAGCGCGGAGACTTCGTCGCCCTTCTCGAGGCAATGGGCTCGCTGCCCACGACGATCCGCCTGCTCGATCCGCCGCTGCACGAGTTCCTCCCCGATATCACCGAGCTGAGCGTCAAGGTCGCCCGGCGCGAGGCCACCGGGAAGAAGAGGTCGAAACGGGACGTGACCCTGCTGGGGGCGGTGCGGCGCCTGCACGAGCAGAACCCGATGCTGGGGCTGCGCGGGGTGCGCCTGGGTCTGACGATCCCGGGGCTGTACGGGATGCAGACCCGGGCGATCCTCGAGGCGGAGGCGCAGGTGCGCCGCGCCGGGGGCACGCCGCACGTGGAGATCATGGTGCCGCTGGTGTCCTCGATCCGCGAGCTGTGGGAGATCGAGCGGGAGATCCGGGCGGTGCGCGACGAGGTCTCCGCCGAACAGGGCGTGGACCTGCCCTGTCGGATCGGGACGATGATCGAGCTGCCGCGCGCCGCCCTGCGCGCCGATGAGATCGCGGAGGTCGCGGAGTTCTTCAGCTTCGGCACCAACGACCTCACCCAGACCACCTGGGGATTCTCCCGCGATGACGTCGAGGCCGGCTTCTTCTTCACCTACAAGGACCGCGGCATCCTGCTGACCAGCCCCTTCGAGTCGCTGGACCAGTACGGGGTGGGAGAGCTGGTGCGGATCGGCGCCGAGCGGGGCCGTGGCACCCGGCCGGACCTGAAGCTGGGGGTGTGCGGAGAGCACGGCGGCGACCCCGACTCCATCCACTTCTTCCACCACGTGGGCCTGGACTACGTCTCCTGCTCCCCGTTCCGGGTGCCGGTCGCACGCTTCGAGGCGGGCCGGGCGAAGCTGCTCGAGGACAGCTTCACCCTCCACCACTGACCGGAGTCCGGGCCGCGCCGCCCGCCCTCAGCCGCGGGGCCGGATCGACAGGGACTCGACCGCGGCGTCCTCGCCGATGCGCAGGGCGAGGCCCACGGTCGCGGCGACCGACTGCGGGCGCAGGTAGTCCGTGGGACGGTACGCGCCGTCCTCGAAGGCACGCAGCTGACGCTGCATGTCGGAGTCGGTGCGGCCCGGGTGGATCGACACGACGCGCAGGCCGTGGGGACGCTCCTCCTCGCGGAGCGCATCGGCGAGGGCCCGCAGCGCGAACTTCGAGGCTGCATAGGCGGCGCCCCCGGCCCTCGCGGTGAAGCCGTTGCCGGAGTTGATCATGACCACGGTGCCGCGCGCCGCCCGCAGCGGCGGCAGCAGCGCGCGGGTGAGCTCGGCGACGGCGGTGACGTTCACGGCGAAGGAGCGCGCCCAGTCCGCCGCGCCCAGCTCCTCGACAGTCCCGGACACGAGGATCCCGGCGCTGTGCACCAGGCCGTCCAGGCCCTCCCCGAGGTCCAGCTCCGCGAGGGCCGCGGCAACGGCCACCTGGTCGGTGAGCTCGGCGGCGAGGATCTGCGTGCGCGCCGGGGTGAGCTCCCCGGCGAGCTCCCGGAGCGCCTCGGGATCGCGGCCGCCCAGGATCAGGTCGTGATCGGCGGCGAGCTCGGCGGCGATGGCGCGGCCGATGCCGCGGCTCGCACCGGTGACCAGGACGAGGGGGCGGCGTCCGGGATCGGAGGCAGGGGCGGGGTCGGGATGCGGTGCGCTCATGGCTCCAGTCTTCCACCCCATGCGGCCCCGGCACCCGGGTGGCTGGCACGATGGGGCGGTGAGCATCGCCATCCCGCCCCGCCTGCTGCGCGCCGAGGTCCTGATCGTGCTCGCCCTCTCGCTCGGCCGCAGCGCCGTCTACTCGGTGCTCGCCCTGGCCGAGGCCTTCGCGCGCGGTCCGCTCGCAGGGCAGAGCACGGCGCTGAACCCGAGCGCCTCGGAGCTGCCGTGGATGGATCTGATCCGTCAGCTGACGGGGATCGTGTTCACCCTGGCCCCGGTGGCGCTCGCGATCGTGCTGCTCGCGCTGACCGCGGGATCGGTGCGGCAGGCCCTCGGGGACATCGGCCTGGACCTGCGCGCGCCGGGACGCGATCTGCTGTGGGGGTTCGTGCTCGCCGCGGTGATCGGAGTCCCGGGGCTGGGGATCTACGCCGCGGGCCGGGCGCTCGGGGCGACGCTCGAGGTGGTGCCGGCCTCCCTCGGCGAGCACTGGTGGACGGTGCCGGTGCTGGTGCTGCAGGCGGTGAAGAACGCGGTGATCGAGGAGGTGATCGCGGTCGGCTACCTCGCGCGGCGGCTCGAGGCGCTGGGCTGGGGGCCGCGGCGGATCATCGCCGCCTCCGCCCTGCTGCGGGGCGCGTATCACCTGTACCAGGGCATCGGCCCCGGGATCGCGAACGCGGTCATGGGCGTCGTGTTCGCCGGCTGGTTCCGGCGGACGGGCCGGGTGATGCCGCTGGTGATCGCGCATACGCTGCTGGACGTGGTGGCCTTCGTGGGCTACGCCCTGCTGAAGGACGTCCTGGGCCTCTGAGACCCCGATGAGCCCGGTCGGACGCCCCTCGCTCTGTGGCTGACCCTCGATGTGGCACACGGGGAGTGCGGGAACGCCCCCGTGCTGATCTTCTCGCACGGCTGCCCCTCGATGTGGCAGACGGTCCCCGATCTGCGCCATCGACGGTCAATCGCTATGCGATCGTGAGCATCTGGCTCATCGACGGGCAATGGCAACAGGGCCGGGAGCCTGGCGGGCGGCCCACGCGGGACAGGGCCACCGCGGGTCGGGCCGGCGCGCAGTCCTCGCGGCGGGGATCAGAGGACGTAGGGGTCGCCGTCGCCGTCGGAAACCATCGGCAGGTCCGACTCGAACCAGATGTCCATGCCGCCGGCGACGTTGATCGCGTCGTAGCCGTTCTGGTTCAGCCACTGCGAGACCTGGGCGCTGCGCCCGCCGCTGCGGCACACGATGTACAGATCGCCGTCTTCGGGCAGCTTGTCGAGGTTCTCCAGGAGGGTGCTGGCGGGCAGGTGCTGGGCGGTCGGGGCATGCCCGGCGTCCCACTCGTCCTGCTCGCGGACGTCGATGAGCTGAGCGCCCTCGGGCACCTGGTTCGGGGCCACGGATTCGAAGTTCATGCCGTCCAGCGTAGCGATCGGACCGTCGCCGCGGGACGCCCCCGCCACCACGCCGACGCACCGCCCATACCCCCACACCCACGACCTGCACCGCGAGTGGGGGATCCCGTCCGCCTCCGTGCTCGTGAGGCGGATGAGATCCCCCACTCGGCGAGTGAGCGCTTGGCGCATCACGCGCTCGTCGGGGGCGGCGGTGACCGCTCGGCGGGGCGTCAGGCCTCGCTGCGCGCGACCCGTGCCACGAGCGGGGCGCTGACCAGCACGCTCACCGCCACCAGGCCCAGGGCGACGAGCGCGCTCAGCAGGTACTGGACGAGCGGGCCCAGGATGGCCGCCCCGCCCAGGACCGGCATGATCAGCCCCGCGGCGCTCACGCCCGCGATGACCGCGGCGATCGCGAGCGGCAGCCCGATCTCCGCCATCCGCGCCCTCTGCAGCGCCGCGATCGGGGCGCCGGAGATGTGCTGGGAGCGGTAGACGCTCGCCTGATCCAGGACACGCGCGGTCTGGGTGACGCCGGTGGACACGGCGGCGAGCACCGCGGCGATGCCGAGGGTCAGGTAGCCGCCGGTGTTCAGCGCCGTCATGAGCGCCGCCTCCGCCGGGTCCGTGGACCGGCCGAAGATCGTCAGCAGGGTCAGGAAGCCGGCGATGACCAGTCCGAACGTGACACCGGAGACGCTGCGCCAGCCGGCGCGGGGATCCGCGGCCAGGCGACGGGCCCCCACCAGCAGCGCCGGGCTGGGCGCCACCGCGGAGAGGATGCGTGCGGCCAGCCACACCACGAAGGGACCGACCAGGTTCACGCTGCCCACCAGGACCGCCATGAAGACGGCGAGCACCACGGTCGTCACCAGCAGCGGGTCGTCCGCGTTCCCGGCCAGGCGCGGCACGATCTGGAAGGCGATGCCGAAGCCGATCACGAGCAGCACCCAGACGGCCAGGCGGATCACCGACATGCGCACGATCCGGGAATCGCGGGCCACGCCGAGCGGGGAGATGACCACGCCCAGGAGACCGAGCGCCGCGGAGAACGCGGACAGCAGCGCGACCACGAGGACGAGCACGGGATAGCCCCAGACCGGGAGCATGAGCTCGCCGACCGTGAAGGGCGCCAGACCGAAGTCGAGACCGGTCAGGGCCGGGGTCACCGCGAGATGCAGGCCGATGCCCGCGAGGGAGCCGATCAGCGCCTGCACGACGACGTCGAGCACGGCGATCGTGCCGATCTGCGCCGAGGTCCCGCCTACCAGGCGCATCGAGGCGAGGTCCCGCTCGCGGCGGCTGAGCGACAGCTTCGCGGCCGCGCTGCCGAGGCCCATGGCGCTCGGGACCAGCAGGGCCGTCGCGACCGCCGCGCAGGTCAGCAGGAACGGCAGGTTGGCGCGCGGATCGGAGAAGTCGATCCCGGCCGGGGCCGCGACCGTCCGGCCGAGGAAGGCACCCAGACCGCCGAGGACGGTGGCGAGGATCGCGGTCGAGGCGGCGAAGCCGATGATCGGGAGGATCCCGGCGATCCCGCCGCGGCGGCGCAGGACGAGGGGGGCGACGTTCAGGAGCGTCATCGGACCTGTCCCTCCGGGGCGGCCTGACGGCGGAACTGCTGCTCGATGCGCCCGTCGCGCATGGCGATGGTGCGCTCGCACACGGCGGCGACGGCCGGATCATGCGTGACCATCACGAGGCTCGCCCCGGCCTCGCGGCAGGCCTCGGTGAGGACCTCGAGGACGGAGTGGCCGGTGGCCTGGTCCAGAGCACCGGTCGGCTCGTCGGCGAAGACGACGGTGGGGCGGCCGGCGAGCGCCCGGGCGATCGCGACGCGTTGCGCCTGCCCGCCGGAGAGCTGCCCGGGGCGGCGGTCGTGCAGACCCGCGAGCCCCAGCCGGTCCAGCCAACCGCGGGCGTCGGCGGTCGCGGTGCGGCGCGAGGAGCCGGCGAGCATGCGCGGCAGGATCACGTTCTCCAGCGCCGTCAGCTCGGGCAGCAGCTGGCCGTCCTGGAAGACGAAGCCGAAGGCGCTGCGGCGCAGTCGGGTCCGCGCGGCGTCGGACAGGTCCTGGAGCGGCTGTCCCCCGTGGTGGACGGAGCCGTCGGTCGGGGCGATGATGCCGGCGAGGACGTGCAGCAGGGTCGTCTTGCCGCAGCCGGAGGGGCCCATGACGGCGAGCGATTCGGCGACCTGGATGTCCAGGTCGATCCCGTTCAGGGCAGGGGTCGCGCTCGCAGACTTCCCATAGGTGTGGCGCAGGCGGCGGGCCTGCAGGACCGGCGCCGGCCCGGCTGGGAGGGCCTGCGGCTGGGGGGCGGGGCCCGCGACCGGGGCCGGCGGGACGGGCTGCACGGGGGCGCTCTGCGGGATGGCGGAGGGATGCGTCGTGTTCATGGCTCCACGATCCCGCCCCGGCCGCGGGACGCGCATCGGCCCCGGGATCGAACTCCCGGGGCCGGCGTCAGACCGTGGGGGGACGGCGCCGTGCGACCGGCGACCGCCCGCGGATCACCCGAAGCGGCCGGAGATGTAGTCCTCGGTCTGCGTGTTCTCGGGGTTGGTGAACATCTTCTCGGTCTCGTCGATCTCGATGAGATGCCCGGGCTTGCCGGTGCCGGCGATGTTGAAGAAGCCGGTGCGGTCGGACACGCGCGAGGCCTGCTGCATGTTGTGCGTGACGATCACGATCGTGAAGTCCTGCTTCATCTCGTGGATGAGGTCCTCGATCGCCAGGGTCGAGATCGGGTCGAGCGCCGAGCAGGGCTCGTCCATGAGGACGACCTCCGGCTTCACCGCGATCGTGCGGGCGATGCAGAGGCGCTGCTGCTGCCCGCCCGAGAGGCCCAGGCCCGGCTTGTCGAGGCGGTCCTTGACCTCCTCCCACAGGTTCGCGCCCCGCAGGGAGCTCTCCACGAGCTCATCGGCCGCGGACCGTGCGATGCGCCGGTTGTTGAGCTTGACGCCCGCGAGGACGTTGTCGCGGATCGACATGGTCGGGAACGGGTTCGGCTTCTGGAACACCATCCCGACGCGGCGGCGCACGTTCACGGGATCCACGCCGCTGCCGTAGATGTTCTCGCCCTCGATCTCGACCTTCCCCGTCGCGTACGCGCCGGGGATGACCTCGTGCATCCGGTTCAGGGTGCGCAGGAACGTCGACTTCCCGCAGCCGGAAGGACCGATGAGCGCCGTCACCGAGCGCGGCTGGATCGTCACGGTGACATCCTCGACGGCGAGGAAGTCGCCGTAGTAGATGTTGAGGTCCTCGACAGTGATGGCCTGGGCCATGGGTGGTGTCCTTTCGTGCCGCGGGGCGGCTCAGCGGCCGATCTTGGGCGAGAAGTAGTGGCTGACCAGCCGTGCGAAGACGTTCAGCAGCATGACCAGGAGGATCAGGGTGAGCGCGGCGGCCCAGGCCCGGTCGTAGTTCACGGTGGTCGAGCAGGCGTGCTGGATCTGCGTGATCGGGTTGGTCATGACCTCCGAGTTGCAGACGGCATTGCCGTTGCGGTACTGGGTGTTGATGAAGGTCGGCAGGGTCTGCATGCGCCCGTCGAACATGTCGGTGTTCACGGTGAGCACGGTACCGACCGTCAGCAGCAGCGGCGCCGTCTCGCCGATCACGCGCGCGACGGCGAGGGTCACGGCGGTGGTCAGGCCCGCGATGGAGGTGCGCAGCACGACCTTGATGATGGTCAGCCACTTGGGCACGCCCAGGCCGTAGGCGGCCTCGCGCAGCTCGAGCGGGACCAGGCGCAGCATCTCCTCGCTCGAGCGCACCACCGTGGGGATCATGAGCACCGACAGGGCGACCGAGCCCATCAGGCCGATGCGGATGCCGGGATCGTTCGTGATCGTGATGAACAGGGCCAGGCCGAACAGGCCCGCGACGATGGAGGGGATGCCGGTCATGACGTCGACCAGGAAGGTGATGCCGCGGCCCAGCACGCGCAAGACGCCGGAGCGGGCGTACTCGACCAGGAAGATCGCGGTGAACAGGCCGATCGGCACGGAGATCAGGGTGGCGCCGAGGGTGATCAGCACGGTCCCCCAGATCGCGTGGAGGATGCCGCCGCTGTCCATGCCGCCGATGACCCCGGCCATGTCCGTGGTCCAGAACTGCAGCGGGACGGGCCCGATGATCCGGCCGATGCCGCGGGAGAGCACCTCCCACATCAGGGAGACCAGGGGGATCATCGCGACGGCGAAGGCGCCGTACACGAGGAGGGTGACGAAGCGGTCCTTGGCCCAGCGCCGTCCCTCGCGCACCCGCGAATAGGTGTAGCCGATGCCCAGGTGCAGCAGGTACCCCAGGAAGACCACGCCGCCCACGGTGACCGTGCCGATCAGCGCGAGCACGAGCACGGCCAGCAGGGCGGCCGCGGCCGCCGTGAGCAGGAGATGGTAGGCGGGCAGGTGCCTCTCGGCGGTCGCGGTGCCCGTCAGCAGCGCGGGCTGCGCGGACCGCGGATCCGCGGGGACGGTGGAGGTGCTCATGGTTCCCTCTCAGCCCTTGGCGCTGCGCGCGACGATCGCGCGGGCGATGGCGTTGATGACGAAGGTGATCACGAACAGCACGAGGCCCGTGAAGATGAGGCGGCTCATGACGTCCGGGGTGGCCTCCGCGCTCTGGGAGGCGATGTTCGCGGCGATCGAGTTGTGCTGGCCCGCCACGAGGATGTTCAGCGAGAAGGACGCGCCGGGCGAGAGCACCATGAGCACGGCCATGGTCTCGCCCAGGGCGCGGCCCAGCCCGAGCATCGAGGCGGAGACGACGCCGGAGCGGCCGAAGGGCAGCACGACCGCGCGGATCGTCTCCCAGCGGGTCGCGCCGAGGGCGAGGGCGGCCTCCTCCTGCAGGCGCGGGGTCTGCAGGAAGATCTCCCGGGAGACGGCCGTGATGATCGGCAGGATCATGACGGCGAGCACCACCGAGGCGGTCGCGAGGTTGCGCATGGGCGGCTGGGCCACGCCGCCGAACAGGGGGATGAACGAGAGGTGCTGGTTCAGGAAGAGGTACAGCGGCTCGAGGCGGGGCACGAGCCAGACGCCGCCCCAGAGGCCGAAGACGACCGAGGGCACCGCGGCGAGCAGGTCGATCATGAAGCCGAGCGGGGTCGCGAAGCGGCGGGGCGCGAAGTGCGAGATGAACAGCGCGATCCCCACGGCGACCGGGACGGCCATGAGCAGCGCCAGGATCGCGGCGAAGACGGTGCCGAAGACGAGCGGTGCGGTGAACTCGATGAGCGAGATCGCGTCCGCATCCCCCGTCAGCTCGCGGCTGGCGCTGATGGCCGGCAGCGATCGGACCGTGAGGAAGATGGCGACCAGCAGCAGAGTCAGGAAGATCAGCAGTCCGGAGGCGATGGAGAGTCCGCTGAAGATCAGGTCCCCGGGGCGGCGCGCGGTGCGGGCCGGGCCGGCAGGCGGGGCGCCGGCGTCCGGTGGGTCGACGGGGGCGTCCGGCGTGCCGGGCGCGGGGGTGGTCGTGGCTGTCGAGCTCACGAGCGGCCTTCCTCAGGATCGGTCGGGGCACCGGCCGCCGGGCGGAGGAGCTCCTCCGCCCGGTGGCCGGGTGGGACGTCGGACGGAGCCCGACCCCGACGCGATGTCGGGCCGGACTCCCCTCGGATGGGACCGGTCAGCCCTTGGCGGAGATCTGCGCGATCGAGGCCTGCGCGTCGGAGGACAGCGCCTCGCTCAGCGGGGCGTTGCCCGCGGCCTCGCCGGCGGCCTGCTGGCCCTCGGGGGAGACGACGTAGTCGGCATAGGCCTTGACGAGGTCGGCGGTGGCCTGGTCCTCATAGGTGTCGCACAGGACCATGTAGGAGACCAGCACGATCGGGTAGGCCTCGGGATCGTCGATGGTGCGGTCCAGCTCGACGACGATGTCGTTCTCGCCGCGCCCCTCGGCGCGCGGGGACAGCTCGACGGCCTTGGCGGCGGCCTCGGGGCTGTAGGTGACGAACTCGTCGCCGACCTTGACCTTGGCGATGCCGAGGTTGCCGGCCTTGGAGGCGTCCGCGTAGCCGATGGTGCCGTCGGCACCCTCGACCACGGAGACGAGGCCGGAGGTGCCGTCGCCGGACTGGCCGCCCTCGATGGGCCAGGTCTCGACCTCGCCGTGGGTCCACACGTCGCCCGCGGTCTCGGTCAGGTACTGGGTGAAGTTCTCCGTGGTGCCGGAGTCGTCCGAGCGGTGCACCGGGATGATCGCGGTCGCGGGGAGGGTCGCGTCGGGGTTGTCGGCCGCGATGGCCGGGTCGTTCCACGTGGTGATCGTGCCCGCGAAGATGCCCGCGATGGTCGCCGGGGACAGCTGCAGGTCCTCGACGCCCTCGAGGTTGTAGACGACCGCGATCGGGGAGATGTAGACCGGCACGTCGAAGGCGGAGCCGCCCTGGCAGGTCTGCGCCGACTGAGCGACCTCCTCCTCGGTCAGGGCCGCATCGGAGCCGGCGAACTTCACGCCGCCGCCGAGGAACTGCTCGCGGCCCGCGCCGGAGCCGACCGGGTCGTAGGTGACCTGGGCATCGGGGTTCAGGGCTGCGAAGTTCTGGGTCCAGGCGTCCTGCGCGGACTGCGCGGAGGAGGCGCCGGCGCCGGCGAGCGTGCCGGAGGCCTGGGCGGCGGTCGCGCCGCCGGCATCGGAGCCGCCGTTCGCGCCGGTGTCGCCGGATCCGCCGCAGGCGGTCAGGGCGAGGCCCGCGGTGAGGCCGAGAGCGGCGAGCGAGACGAGCTTGTTCGTGCGAGCGTTCACTGCTGGTCCTTTCGGGGGCCGGGGCCCTCGCGGTCGATGCATGGGGTCTTCTGACATCCGCCGGCGACGCTAGGGAGTGCAGATGACCGAGCGCCCCCTCGGGTGTGAACGTCAGATGAACACCCCGTCGCATCCGGTATCACCGCAGGTCAGGGGCCTACGTCAGGCAGGTCACATCCGTTCCGGCGCCGCCGGGCATCCCTCTCCCGGGGGACGACGAAGCGCCCCGGAGGCGAGCTCCGGGGCGCTGGACCTGCGAGGCGGCGGTCAGTAGCTGGCGGTCGATCCCCAGATCCCGACGCCGATGACGAACACGAACCAGAGCACGTACAGCAGCAGGAGCACCGTCCCGACGATCCCCATCACCAGCCCCGCGATGGCGAGACCCCGGCCGCCCTGCGTCCCGTCCGCCGTCGCCTTCATCCCCAGGATCCCGCACACCAGGGCGATGGGGCTCAGCACACCGCCGCACAGGACGAGCGAGACGATCCCGAGGATCAGAGCCGTGGTCGCCGTCCCGTTCGTGGGGGGAGCCGCGTAGTAGACCGGCTGGACCGGGCCGCCGTAGGGCAGCGCGCCCTGGCCGAACTCGGGGCCCGTGTACCCGGGAGGAGCCGACTGCGGGCCGGGCGACGGCGCCGCGTACGGATCGCTCGGCGCGGAGGTCGCGTACGGGTCGGGCGCCGAGGACGAGGAGCCCTCCGCGTAGCCCCCGTAGGGATCCTGGCCCGCCGGGGAGCCGTCGCCGAAGGCGGAGTATCCGCTGTCCGTGGGCCCTGGGGCGCTGTAGCGTCCGTAGCCGTCCGAGTCCGTCATCCCCGCTCCTCGCGTTCCCTGGGCGGCCACGGGCGGGCGCGCTCCCCGTGCATGCTACCGAACGACCGACGGCTCACAGGATATGGGGCTGATGACGTTCGATCGCGACGATCCTGGCGTCGGCGGTGGTGTGGAGGATGAGCGCCTCCCCCGCGGCGAGGTACGGGTCCGCGCGCGGCAGCTCGAGGGCGACGTCGTGGACGGCGAGCTCGCGGGCCGCGGCGATCACCGTCGGCAGGACGGGCCGGTGCGTGCACAGCACCGTGGGGCGCGCCTCGTGCAGGACCCGCTCGACCACGGCCCGGGTGCGGGAGGGATGGTCGGCATGGCCGGACTCGGTGAGCTCCGCCTTCTCCACCATCCGCAGCCCGCCGAGCTTCGCGAAGGGCACCACGGTGTCGATGCAGCGCTTCCACGGGCTGGTGATCACGGTGCCCGGATCGAAGGCGTCGATGACCGCGGGCAGCGCCTTGGCCTGCTTCTTCCCCTTCCCGTTCAGCGGCCGCGACTTCTCCCCCTTGCGCCATTTCGCGCGGGACAGGGCCGCCGCATGGCGCTGGACGATGATCGGCGCCGTGACCAGCTCCTCGTCCGCGATGTACCGCTGCAGCGCCTCGAGCTGCACGTGGTCGCCGCGCCGGGTGGTCAGGGCCGTGGCCTCCGACAGCGGCACCCAGCGGGTCTGGTCGATCTCCCGGCGGTCCCGCGGGCCGGGTCCCGAGCGGGCCCGGACGGTCGCGCTCCAGTACTGCACGATCTTGGTACGACCGTCGGGCAGGAGATAGACGGAGGCAGGCAGCGGACGGTGCAGGCGCACCCGGTAGCCGGTCTCCTCGGCGACCTCGCGGACGGCCGCCGCGGGGAAGGTCTCCCCGCGGTCCAGCTTCCCCTTGGGGATGGACCAGTCGTCGTAGCGGGGCCGGTGCACGAGCAGGACGTCGATGCCGCCGCGCTTCTCGCGCCACAGGAGCGCCCCGGCGGCGAGCACGGGAGCCGGGGCCCCGGAGGCGGCGAGCATGCTCATGCCAGGCTGCCGCGACGCAGCTGGACGTCCCGGCCGATGGTCGTGAACCCCAGCCGTCGATAGACGCTCAGAGCCGGCGCGTTGTCCCCTTCGACGTACAGCACGGCGCGTCGGGCGCCGATCGCGCTCAGATGGGCGAGGGCGCGGACCATGAGCAGGCGGGCGACGCCGTGCCCCTGCGCGGACGGCGCGGTGCCCACCGCATAGATCTCCCCGTCCTCGGAGCCGGCCTCGTGCTTGGTCCACACGAAGCCCACCAGCTCGTCGAGGTGCCGGGCGAGGAAGAATCCGTCCGGGCGGAACCAGGGCTGGGCGACCCGCTCGCGCAGGTCCGCGAGCGTCATCCGGCCCTGCTCGGGGTGGTCCGCGAAGGCGACCGCGTTCAGCGCGACCCAGTCCTCGCCGTCACGCGCGGCCTCGAAGGTCGTCAGGTCCAGCGGCGCGAGGGAGGCGGGCTCCTCCACGAGCGCCGGGCCCGCGAGCGGACGGCCGAGGGTCAGCAGGGTGCGCACGGGCTCCAGGCCATGGGCGGAGAGCAGGGCGAGGGCCGCGGTGAGCCCGCCATGGGCCCAGACCGCGGCATCGGGCCGCTCGCGCAGGGCGGCCTCCAGGAGCGCGGACCCGATCCCGCGGCGCCGATGCGCCGGGTCGACCATGCCCTGCACGGTGCCGTCAGGAAGGATGCTCGCATAGCCGAGCAGGGAGGAGCCCGCTTCCCCCGCGGGCCCGTCCGCGGGCGCCAGCAGGTGCCGGGGTCGCGGCTCCTCCGCGCGGTCCGACGGCTCGGCGAGGGCATGCTCGAGGGCCAGCAGCGCCGCCTCGTCGAGGGGGCCGACCTCGTCATGGTGCACGGCGTCGTCCTGCAGGCGCAGCACGGCGTCCCGCATCGCGGGTGTGAGCCGATCCGTGATGATCATCCCAGGGGTCCTTCCGAGGCACTCGAGCGGGCTCGCGGGGGCGAGCGCTGCGCCGCGGGACGCGCAACGGCTCGTAGACTGCCACAGTAGCGCCCGGCACGGCATGTCCATGCAGTCAGCCGGGCGGCATTCCCGACCACCCCCAGGAGGCACCATGACCGCGCCGGAGCGGGCTCCCCTGGGAGCGGCCCTGGCCCTGCTGCTGACGGTCACGTCGCTCGCGGGATCCCTGTCCCCGGAGCTGACCGCCGTCGTCATCGCGGCGATGTCCATCATGGTGGCGGTGGGCTGGACCGAGCTGCTCGAGCTGCCCGATCCGCTCGGCTCGCGGATCGTGATCGGCGCGATCGGCATCATCGGGGCGGGGCTGACGCTGCTGAGCGCGCGGGAGGACGCCGTGCTCCGGGACGTCGCCGTGGTCGCGGCCCTGGGCATGCTGGCCGCCTTCGTCCAGCAGATGCTGCGGCGGGACCGCCGTTCCCTCACGCTGTCGCTGACCGGCACCGTGAGCGGCTCCCTGCTGGTGGTGCTGACATGCTGCTGGACGCTCGCGGTCCGCGAGGCGGAGGGCACCGCGGCGGCCGGGATCCCCGTGGCCGCGGCCTCCGGGCTCGCCCTCGCGCTGCTGGTCGAGGAGACGCCCCTGCGCGGGCGCTTCCGCCTGCCCCTGTCGATGCTCGCGGCCGCCGCCGTCACGGGCCTGGTGACCCCCGCTCTCGGCTCCGCCCCCCTGCTGCCCGCGATCGCGCTGGGGCTCCTGCTGGCCCTCGGCGCGGGCGGCGTGCACCAGCTGCTGGCCTCGACCCTCGTCGCCCGCGAGCCCACCGCCTCCTTCGCCGTCGCGGCGGCCCCGGTCGGCACGGTCGGCGTGGTCGTGCTGATGGCGGTGCGCCTGCTCTCCTGAGCACCCCGCTGCCGCCTGGGCGTCTGTAGACTGGCGGGCATGAGCGCACTCTCCCTCTTCTTCATCACGCTGGTCGTCCTCGTGGGCCTGGGCACCGCCGCCTTCGCCGCCCTCGTCGTCGCCCGCCTGTTCAACCGCTGAGGCCCGGGATCAGGCCGTGCCGATCACGCTGGACCCCTCGCTCCCCGAACCCCTCTACCCGCTCGCGTGGATCGTGGGCCGCTGGGACGGCTTCGGCGCCATCCAGCTGACCGACGAGGACGGCACCGGGCAGTCCCGACGCATCGAGCAGACCATCAGCGCCGAGCCCACGGCCGAGGGAACCCTGACCTGGGTCGCGCGCACCGAGATGATCGACACGGCCGCTCCGCTGCCTCCGACGAGCGCCTTCGCCCGCGAGGACGCGGACGGCGCGCCGGAGGCCGCCCCCGGCACCGGCCAGCGGACCCTCCTGGCGAAGGAGCGCGCCACCTGGCGGGTCCTGGACCCCCTCCCGGGGCAGGACCTCGAGCGGGCGCGCGCCGCGAAGCCCGGCGACCCCGCCGGCATCATCTCCTACGGCCTGGAGATGACCGTGCACCGCGAGGACGGCGCCGAGGTGTGGATCGGCGAGGTGCGCGGGCCCCGCATCCAGCTCGCGCTGCGCACCGCACCCGATGCCCGCGCCGCCGACGGCTCCCTGCACGCGACCCGGATGTTCGGGTACGTGGGGGGCCGGCTCATGTGGCTGTGGGAGCGGGCCACGGACCCGTCCGCCCCGGGGGAGCTGTCGCCCTATCTCTCCGTGGAGCTGGATCGTGCCTGAGCCCTCCTCAGCCCCCGCCCTGTCCCGCCCGCTGCTGAGCCATGGCGCGATCCTCGGCACGGGCGCGGACGCCGCCGTCCCCGCGCACTACGGCGAGCTGCTGCGCGAGCAGCGTCGGCTCCTGCTCGGCCGGGCCGTCGTGGACCTCGGGCAGCTCGAGATCCTCGAGGTCTCCGGAGCCGACGCCCTCAGCTGGCTGACCACGATCACCTCGCAGGTCCTCACCGGGCATGAGGTCGGCACGAGCCTGTCCCTCGCGGTCCTGACTCCGCAGGGCCGCGTCGAGCATCTCGCCGCCGCGGCGCTGCACGCCCCGGATTCCGTGCTCCTGATCACCGATCCCGGGCGCCGCGCGGGTCTGCGACGCTATCTGGAGATGATGCGCTTCGCCGCCCGCGTCGAGATCGCCGACCGCGACGACCTGCGCGCCCTCGGCGGGGTCCGTCCGGCCGCCGAGATCCCGGCCCTCGCCGAGCGCGGGCTGCCCGCCCCCGTGGCCGTCTGGACCGACCCGTGGCCGCAGGTCGCCGCCGGTCATGTGGCCTACGGCCCCGATCCGGAGGACCTCGCCGGCTGGGTGCTGACGATCCTGCCGGCGGCGCCGCTGGCGGCCATGGCCTGGACCACGGAGCTGCTGGCCGGCATGCACGCGGCGGAGGCCCTGCGCATCGCGGACCATCGGCCCCGGCTGATCACCGAGGTCGACGAGCGCAGCATCCCCCACGAGCTGGACCTGCTGCGCACCGCCGTGCACACCGACAAGGGCTGCTACCGCGGCCAGGAGACGGTGGCGAAGGTGCTGAACCTGGGTCAGCCGCCGCGCCGCCTGGTCATGCTGCACCTGGACGGCTCCCAGGACGTGCCCGCCCACGCCGGCGGCCCCGTCCATCTGGGCGGACCCGACGGCAGACAGGTGGGGACGGTGACGACCGCCGCGATCCACACCGATCTGGGACCCATCGCCCTCGCCGTCGTGCGACGCGCCGTGCCCGTGGACGCCGTCCTGAGCGTCGGCGTGGTCCTCGAGGACGACCGGGAGGGCACGCCGCGGCCCGAGGACGCGCCGGCCCCGCAGCTGTGGCTCGATGCGACGCAGGAGCCGATCGTCCTCGAACGGATCCACGCCGCTCGTCCCCGGACCGCCCGGCTCTGAGCCCCGTCCCGGCGGCACCTGCCAGAATGGGGGCATGACGTCGAGCGCAGGACAGGACGCAGGAGCCACCACCTCATGGACCCAGCAGCGGGCCGAGGTGATCCGGGCGCAGGAGCGCGCCCTGGCCTCCGCGCGCCGCATCGAGCATGAGAAGGCCACTGCGCTGATCCGCGAGGCGATCATCCGGTTCGAGGAGGCGGGGATCCCCCCGATCCCGCTGCGCGCCAAGCCCTTCAAGGGCGGCGGCACCATCCGCACCGCCCTGACCGGCTGGTACCTCAAGACCGACCGCACCGTGGCCGTGGACACCGAAGCGCGCTACTACGTGATGCGGGTCGACGGCGGCCTGCGCTCCCGTCTGCTGGGCGCCACCCCCGATCCCGTCGACGCTCCTCTCGTCGTGGGCCGCGGAGCCCGGGACGGGGAGTCCTTCGACCTGCCGGATCTGCTGCGGATGCGGCTCGACGACCCGGTGCGCGGATGAGCCGCACCGGGGCGATCCCCCTGGACCGGCCGAGCCTCGCGCGGCGCCTCGCCGACGCGGTCGCCGAACGCGCCCGCGCCGGGGTGGGCCGGGGCCGCAAGGACTGGCTGATCATCGCGCGCGCCGCCTTCGCCGCCGCGGTCGCCTACCTGGTCAGCGGGCTGCTGTGGGGGCACGAGCACCCGTTCTTCGCCTCGATCGCCGCCTTCGTGATCATCGGCTTCTCCGCCGATGCGAAGGTCCGCAAGGTCTTCGAGATGTCCGGCGGTGTCATGATGGGGATCCTGCTGGGCGAGCTGGCCCGCACCACCATCGGCTCCGGGACCTGGCAGATCTTCGTGGTCATCTTCTGCGCAGGCCTGCTGGCGCGGCTCGTGGACTCGGGGATCACCTTCGGCATCCAGACCTCGATCCAGTCGCTGCTGGTGATGATCATGCCGGCCACCCCCACGATGTCCCCCGGCGGGAGGATCCTGGATGCGCTCACGGGCGTGAGCATCGCGATCCTCGTGCACCTGCTGCTGTCCGGGGACCCGCGGAAGATCCAGCGCCGCGCCGCCGACTCCTTCTTCCAGGAGCTCGAGGACACCCTCGTCGCCCTCGCCCTGGCCGCCCGCTCGGGCAGCGCCGACATCGCCCGGGCGGCGCTCGTGAACCTGCGCAGCACCTCGCAGAAGTACACCGACGCGTGGAAGCTCGCCAACGACGCCGCCAACGAGATGGCGACCTTCTCCCCCACCGGTCTGCGCCATGCCGACGACGTGGCGCGGATGAAGCATCTGCTCATCGGCTCCGACCGGGCGATGCGGAACGCCCGCGTCATCGCGCGGCGCGAGGTCGAGTTCCTCTCCGTGGTCGCGGGCGAGCCGCATTCGACGCTCGCCGATGCTCTGCTGGCCGGTCGCGACGCCGTCACCGCGATCCGCGACGGCGTGGAGGACGAGGTCGACTTCACCACCGCCCGGCGGCAGCTGCGCCTGTTCTCCTCCTATCTCACCCCGGAGACCCTGCTGATCAGCGACGACGGGCTCCGGCCGGGGCGGGCCGGGCACTTCGAGGGCGTCACGCTCGTCATCCAGCTGCGCTCCCTCGCGATCGATCTGCTCGAGGCGACCGGGCTGCCGCAGCGGGACGCGAAGCGCTTCCTGCCCAGCCTCATCGTCGCCGCGGACGGCGACACCGTCGGCCCTCGGCCGATGACCCGCGAGATGGCGGCGATCGAACCGCCCGCGACGACCGAGGCCCTCGAGCTCCTGATCGCGGACCGCTCGGACCCCGACCGCCGTCTCTGAGCCCGGCCGCGGTGCCGACCGCGCGAGGTGCGCCCAGCCGCGGCCGATATCCTGCCCCGCATGATCGGACTGTTCCAGACGTGGATCTTCGCCGTGCTCGCCCTCGTGCTCTTCGGCGTCGAGATCTGGGCCTTCATCAACGCGGCGCGCTACTCCCCCGCGGCCTACGTCGCCGCCTCGAAGCGCAGCAAGACCTTCTGGATGGTCCTGACCGGCGCGGCCATGATCCTGGGATTCCTGTCCCTGCCGTACCCGATCGGTCGCGGCAGCTCCAACATGCTGCTCGTGATCGTCGGGATCGTGATCGCCGGCGTGTTCCTCGCCGACGTGCTGCCCGCCCTGCGACAGGTCATGGACCGCGCCCGCCGCAACCGCTACTGAGCCGGGCCCCGCGCCGCCCGGCAGATGCAGAGGCCCCGCCCCGGATCCGATGATCCAGGGCGGGGCCTCGCTGCTGAAGCTCCTCGGACGAGCTCCAGGCGGAGCAGCGGTCGATCAGGCCCTGTCCGAACTGCCCGATCGACGGCGGCACCGCCCTGCGCTCACCCTCGTACCTCGGGCGAGCTCCAGGCGGAGCAGCGGTCGATCAGGCCTTGGTGCCGGCCGAGCGGAGGTTCTCGCAGGCCTCGACGACGCGAGCGGCCATGCCGGCCTCCGCGAGCTTGCCCCAGGCGCGGGGGTCGTAGGCCTTCTTGTTGCCCACCTCGCCGTCGACCTTGAGGACGCCGTCGTAGTTGGTGAAGAAGTGGCCCGCCGCCGGACGCGAGAACGCGTACTGGGTGTCGGTGTCGATGTTCATCTTGATGACGCCGTTGTCGACGGCCTCGCGGATCTCCTCGAGGGTCGAGCCCGAGCCGCCGTGCATGACGAGGTCGAACGGCATGTCCTTGCCGTACTTGTCGCCGACCGTCTTCTGGATGTCGAGCAGGATCGACGGGGTCAGGCGCACGTTGCCCGGCTTGTAGACGCCGTGCACGTTGCCGAAGGTCAGGGCCGTGATGTACCGGCCCTTCTCCCCCAGGCCCAGCTTGGCAGCGGTCTTCAGGCCGTCCTCGGGGGTCGAGAAGAGCTTGTCCTCGTCGACGTCCGCCTCGTAGCCGTCCTCCTCGCCGCCGACGACGCCGACCTCGATCTCGAGGATCTTCTTGGCGGCGACGGACTTCTCGAGCAGCTTCTCGGCGATCTCGAGGTTCTCGTCGACCGGCACGGCCGAGCCGTCCCACATGTGCGACTGGAACAGCGGGTCCAGGCCCTTCTTCACACGGTTCTCGAGGTCCCACTCGATGAGGGGCTCGACCCAGCTGGCCAGGTTCTCCTTGGCGCAGTGGTCGGTGTGCAGGGCGATGGTGACCCCGTAGTCCTTGGCGACCTCGGTGACGAACTGCGCGAGGGCGATCGAGCCGGAGACGCGGTTCTTCACGGTCGAGCCGGACAGGTACTCGGCGCCGCCCACGGAGACCTGGATGATGCCGTCGGACTCCGCCTCGGCGAAGCCGCGCAGCGCCGCGATGGCGGTCTGCGACGACGACACGTTCACCGCGGGGTAGGCGAACTTGCCGGCCTTCGCGCGGTCGATCATCTCGCCGTACTGATCAGGGGTTGCGATGGGCATGGATGCTCCTTGCACGCTGGGTCAGATGGTGCGGGCGCCATGGGGCGCCCACGCAAGCCCGATTCTCTCACGCGCACGCACGGAGGTCACAGGACGTCCGTCCCGGGGGCGGGGGCGTGCACCCCGACCCAGGTGTGCATCGCGATGGCCGCCGCGGCGGCCACGTTGAGCGAGCGCGTCGAGCCGTACTGGGTGATCGCGAGGACGTCACGGCATTGTGCGAGCAGCTCCGCGCTGATCCCCGGCCCCTCCTGCCCGAACACGAGCACCGCCCGTTCCGGCAGCACCGCGGTCTCGAGCGGCATGGAGCCGGGCACGTTGTCGATCGCGATGAGGACTCTGCCCTCCCGGCGGGCCCAGTCCCCGAGGTCCGCGGCATCGGGGTGGTGGAGCTCGTGCTGGTAGCGGTCGGTGACCATCGCGCCACGCCGGTTCCAGCGACGACGGCCCACGATGTGGAAGGCCTCGACGGCGAAGGCGTTGGCGGTGCGGACGATCGAGCCGATGTTCGCGTCGTGCTCGAGGTTCTCGATCGCGACGTGCAGGCTGTGGCGACGACGGTCGAGGTCCGCGACGATCGCCTCCCGCCGCCAGTACCGGTAGCGGTCCACGACGTTGCGGCGGTCCCCGCCCTCCAGCAGCGCCGGGTCCAGCCGCGGGTCCTGCGGCCAGGGACGCGGATGCGGACCCACGCCGACCGTGCGCGCTGCGGCCGTCGCGTCCTCCGACGGCTCAGGCCCCGCCATGCTCGCCGTGCTCGGTCCGCTCCGCGCGCAGGCGCGCGATCTCCTCCGCGTCCGGGTCCGGGAGTCCCTGGGCGCGGCGTCGCATCTCGCGGCGGATCAGCTGCACGAGGATCCACACACCGATCCCGGCGACGATCACGTACACGATGTTCGAGATCACGTCCGTGTACGGCTCGATGATGTGCCAGTTGCTGCCCAGCAGGTACCCGAAGGCCAGGAACAGGGAGTTCCACAGGGCGCTGCCGGCGAGGGTGAGGAGGCTGAAGCGCCCGATCGGCATGGCGTACAGGCCCGCCGGGATCGACACGAGCGAGCGAACCCCCGGCACCATCCGGCCGAAGAACACGCCCTTGGTGCCGTAGCGGTCCATCCAGTCGACGGTCCGGTCGTAGTCCTCGACGTGGATGAGCGGCAGGCGGATGAACAGCACCCGCAGCCGCTCCGGCCCCAGGGCCCGGCCCAGCCCGTACAGCAGCCATGCCCCGCACATCGACCCGAGCAGGGAGAACGCCAGCATGCCCAGGTAGGTGTGGTTCTCACCGGCGGCGGCGACCCCCGCAAGGGGCAGGATCACCTCGGAGGGGATCGGCGGGAAGACGTTCTCGAGGAAGATCAGCAGGGCGACCCCGAGGCCGCCGAAGCGGTCCATCGTGGTCACCGCCCAGTCGACGATGTTCATCGGCTCCCCATTCTCGGTGCGGGCGGGTCCTGCCCATCGTAGAGGCACGCGCCGGGCGAAGCCTGGCAGAGGGCCGCCACCGGGCCGGGGACGGCAGTACGGTGTGCCCATGACCTTCAATCCGAACGCGGAGATCCGCTCCGGGAACGTCTCCCGGGCCGGCGGGGGCGGCCTCCTGCCCGGCGGGCCGGGGCGCGGACGCGGCCCCGGCGGGAAGCTCGCCCTCGGCGGGGGCGGCGGCTGCCTCCTGCTGGTCATCGTCCTCGTCTACGCCCTCGCGGGCGGGAACCCGCTCGAGCTGCTCGGCGGCGGGGACGGCACCGTGCAGGAGGGCCCGGTCGCCGGCGGCGCCCTCGAGGAGTGCCGCACCGGGGCCGATGCGAACATCCGCGACGACTGCCTCGTCCAGGCGACGATCGAGTCCGCGGACGCGTACTGGGCGCAGGCCGCCCCCGCGGAGGGGATCCGCTTCGAGGAGCCGCAGGGCGTGCTCTTCCCGCAGCAGGTCCAGACCGGCTGCGGGGCGGCGAGCAGCGCGGTGGGTCCCTTCTACTGCCCGGCGGACCGGACCATCTACATCGACGCGGACTTCTTCGGGGAGCTGTCCGCGCAGTACGGGGCCGATGGCGGCCAGCTGTCGAAGATGTACGTCGTGGCGCACGAGTACGGCCACCACATCCAGAACATCGACGGCACGATGCGCCGGATCGATCCCCGGCAGACGGGGCCGCGGTCCGACGGCGTGCGCCTCGAGCTGCAGGCCGACTGCTATGCCGGGCTGTGGACCCGGCATGCGACGAGCACCGTCGACGACGAGGGGCGCGCGATGCTGCAGCCGCTCACGCAGGAGGACCTGGTCAGCGCCCTGTCCGCGGCGGGTGCCGTGGGCGATGACCACATCCAGGGCGAGGTCGCCGGCGGCGAGGTCCGCCCGGAGACATGGACGCACGGCTCCTCGCAGCAGCGGCAGACCTGGTTCCTGCGCGGCTACGAGGAGGGCACCTATGCGGCCTGCGACACCTTCTCCCCGGCCGACGTCTGAGCGACGAGGCTCGGGCCGGAGGCCCCCGAGGCACGAGGGGTCCCGCAGGCCCGTGCCGAGGAGAGCAGACGGTCAGGACCGGTCTGAGCCGCCCCGGCCGCGTCGGGCCGCCGGGGCGGGATCGGCTCAGAGACCGAGCTCGCTCAGCTCGTAGGCGTAGAGGTAGCGCAGGCCTGCGGCCTCGACCGCCTGGCGGGAGGCCTCCGAGCGGTGCACGATCACGGCGACCGCGTCGATGCTGGCGCCGGCCTCGCGGAGCGCCTCGACCGCGGTGAGCACGCTGCCGCCGGTCGTCGAGGTGTCCTCGACGGCGACGACGCGGCGGCCCGTGACATCGGGGCCCTCGATGCGACGCTGCAGCCCGTGGGCCTTCTGCTCCTTGCGCACGACGAAGGCGTCCAGGCCCTCGCCCGCGGCGGCGCTCGCGTGGAGGATCGCGGTGGCGACCGGGTCAGCCCCCAGCGTCAGGCCGCCGACGGCCTGGGTCCCGGGCACGAGCCCGGCCGTGCGCAGCACGTCGAGCATGACGGTGCCGACGAGCGGGCTCGCCTCGTGGTGGAGGGTGATGCGGCGCAGGTCGACGTAGTGATCGGCCTCCGCACCGGAGGAGAGGGTCACCCGGCCGTGCACCACGGCGAGATCACGGATGAGCTGGAGCAGGCGGTCGCGGGCGACGGTATCGATCATGGGCCCAGGGTATCGGCCTACTCGGCGTCCCGCCGCCAGGGCGCCCGCAGATCCCGCCGGGAGGCCTGTCGACGGGCGCGGGCCACCTTCTTCTCCATGAGCTTCTGATGCCAGCGCGGCGAGGTCACCGCCCGCACGATGCTCCGCGGCGCGATGCGGCCCACCTCCCCTGCGGTCCGGTATTTCACCGAGGGGATCGAGATGACCTGTCCGCGGGCGGTGTCCCGCAGCGCCTGCTCGACGACGTAGGGCGCCTTCAGCCAGGTCACCCGGGGCAGCCCCTCCACGTTCATCGACGCCCGCTCGTGGAACTCGGTCTGGACGAAGCCGGGCAGCAGCGCGGTCGCCGTCACCCCCGTGCCCTTGAGCTCCATCGCGAGGGACTCGGTGAACACGGTGACCCAGCTCTTGGAGGCCGCGTAGGGGCCGGTCGCGGTGTACCCGGCGAGGGAGGAGACGTTGAGGATCGCGCCGCGGCGGCGCTGCACCATGACGCGGGCCGCGGCGTGGGAGAGCACGAGCACCGCGCGCATGAGGGTGTCCATCTGCCGTTCGTGGTCCTCGACGGGGACCTCGAGGAACGTGCCGCGCAGGCCGTACCCGGCGTTGTTGACCAGCAGGTCCACGGGATCCACCGGGTCGGTGAGCCGCTTGGCGACGACCTCGAGGCGGCTGCGCTCGGAGAGGTCGGCGGCGAGGGTCTGCACGTCGACGCCGTGCACGTCGCGGATCTGCGCGGCGATCGCCTGGAGCCGGTCCTCGTTGCGCGCGACGAGGACGAGGTCGTGGCCGGTGCCGGCGAGCTGCCAGGCGAACTCCAGGCCCAGACCCGCCGTGGAGCCGGTGACCAGTGCGCGCGTCATGCTCCGATGCTACGACGGGCACCGGGCCGGCGCGGCGGCTCCGGTGGTCCTTTGCCGATGCCTGCACAAGCCTTTCACCAGCGACGGACCGCCGCGCCCGCGGCGGACGCGTGTCGTGCCCCTTCGTTAGGATCGGGCCATGCGAATCGCCACGTGGAACATCAACTCCCTGCGAGCCCGGATGGATCGCGTCGTCGCGTTCCTGGAGCGCCATGACGTCGACGTCCTCGCCCTGCAGGAGATCAAGGCGAAGCCGGCCCAGCTGGACCTGGCCCCGCTGACGGCTGCCGGCTACGAGGTCGCCGCGCACGGCCTGAACCAGTGGAACGGCGTGGCGCTCATCTCGCGGGTCGGCCTGTCCGACGTCCGCGACCAGCTGCCGGGCGTGCCCACGTGGCCGGAGGAGGACGGGGTCGTGGAGGCGCGGGCGCTCGGCGGGATCGTCGGCGACGGGCTGCGCATCTGGTCGCTCTACGTGCCCAACGGCCGGGAGCTGGAGCATCCGCATTACGCATACAAGCTGCGCTGGCTCGAGGCTCTGCGAGCCGAGGGCGCGCGCGAGCTCGCCGCGGACCCGCAGGCCCGCGCGATCCTGTGCGGCGACTTCAACGTCGCCCCGCTGGACGAGGACGTGTGGTCGATGGAGTTCTTCGAGGGGAAGACCCACGTGACCGAGCCCGAGCGAGCGGCCTTCCGGGCGGTCGTCGAGGCCGGTTACGCCGATCTGGTCCGTCCCGAGCATCCCGGCCCCGGCGTGTACACCTACTGGGACTATCAGGCGCTGCGCTTCCCGAAGCGGGAGGGGATGCGGATCGACTTCCTGCTGGGCACCCCCGCGGTCGAGGCCGCGCTGACGGGCTCCTTCATCGACCGGGAGGAGCGCAAGGGCAAGGGGGCCTCCGACCATGCACCGGTCGTGATCGACGTGGATCTGTGAGGCCCGCCGACCGCTGAGCGGGCTTCCTCTCCGCGGCGCTCGACCCGGGCGCGCCGGGTGACGACTCCCGCGGCGCGGTGACGCAGCGGGGCCGCTGCGCTTGTCCTCCCCAGCGCAGGGTTCTCCCCATTCCTCGCCCGGGCGATGCGCGCACCTCCCGGGCCCGCCCAGGATGTGGCGCATGAGCGCTCCTCCCCAGGCCCCGTCCCCCGGTCTCGATGCCGCACGCCGTCGGCCCGCCGCCCGTTTCCCGCTGCTGCGGCCCCCGCGGGAGGACCGTTCCGCCGCACCTCCCGCCGATCCCGCGAGCTCCGCCTCCCGCCTTCCCCGCGTCGGATGGGCAGGCGGTCCCCCGCCGCTGCGGTCCCTGATCGCCGACCACGTCGCCGCGGCCGGGGCTCGCCTCGAGGACGTCGCACCGGAGGAGGTCGCCGCGCAGCCGCCGTCCCTCCTGCTCGGCACGGTCGATGCGCTGGCGCTGCTGGCACCGCCGGGACGGTCCGGGGCGCCGGCCGGTCAGCGCCCCGGACCGGCCCCGCTGCTCGCCGTCGCCGAGGATGGCCCGCTCGCCGAGGAGGACTGGCACCGCTGCCTCCAGCTGGGCGTGCGCGCCATGCTGCGCCTGCCCGCGGACTCCGGTCCGCTGCTGGACCTGCTGGGCCGCGCCCTGCGGGATCGCGGCGGCGCGCTCGTGATCGGCGTGGTCGGCGGCTGCGCCGGGGCGGCCGCCTCCTCGACCGCGGCCGCGCTGGCCGGGGCCATGGCCAGGCGAGGCGCCCCGACCGTGCTCGTCGACGCCGATCCCGCAGGAGGCGGCCTGGACGTGCTCGTCGAGGCCCCGCCCTCCCGCGGCGGTGCCTGGGCGGACGTGGGCCGGCTCGAGGCGCAGGACGGCGCCCGGCTGCGCGCCGGGCTGCCGCAGGTCGACGGCGTGCATCTGCTCGCGGCGCGGACGGGTCCC
>NZ_JBHLSV010000007.1:0-147862 GCF_042434575.1 Brachybacterium hainanense | reverse complement strand
CCCCGACCCCTGTCCGGTCCGGGTGATCCACGAACTCTGCACGGTGAGGCCCCGGCCCACAAGACCACCGCAACCCACCACCCTCATAGGGTCTGAGCAGGTGCCCCGGGGGGGGGGGAGGACCGCACCCGACATGGGGGTTCTCCCCCATGCGGTTCCACCCGCGGCCCAGTAGGCTCGTGCTGTACGACAGCCCGACCGAACTCTCCAGGGAGACCTCTCATGACCACCCCGAACCCGGACGGCGGCCAGGGCGCATCCGACGTCCCGCAGAACCCGCCCGCAGCGTTCCCGGGCGCCGATCAGGCCCCGGTCGGGAGCCCTGCACCCGAGGCCCCCGCCTCGCCCCAGGATCCCGCCGCACCCCAGAATCCCTACGCCGCTCCGCAGGCCCCGGCGGGCCCCGTCCCGCCGACGGCTGCGCCGCAGGCGGATCCCTACGGCGCCCAGCAGTCCCCGTACACGCAGCCCGCTCCCGCACAGCCGGAGCAGGCCCAGCCGGGATACGGCGCACAGCCGGGGTACGGACAGCAGCAGCCGGGATACGGACAGCAGCCGCCCTTCGCCGGACAGGCACAGGGCCAGCCCGGGGGCACGCAGTTCTCCGAGACGCCGCCTCCGCATGTCAAGGGCGTCTTCGCCGGTCCCCTCAGCGGCCCGGGCGTGGACCCCTCCGAGGCACGGACGTGGTCGATGCTCGCCCAGCTGTCGACCCTGATCAGCCTCGTCACCGTCGGCTTCCTGGGCTGGCTCGGCCCGCTGGTCATCTTCCTCATGTACAAGGACCGCAGCCGCTTCGTGCGCTACAACGCTGCGGAGGCGCTCAACGGCGCGATCGCCGTCGCCATCGCGACGATCGTGCTGTCGGTCCTGTACGGCATCTTCTCGATCATCACCCTCGGCATCGGGACGATCGCGTTCCCGATCCTGTGGGTGCCGGCGATCTGCCAGCTGATCTTCTCGATCATCGCCGCGGTGAAGGCCAACAAGGGCGAGTGGTACAACTACCCGATCAACATCCGCCTGGTCTCCTGACCTGCGGCGCGGCATCGCGCATCGGAGACCGATCGCATGAGGCCCCCGCCGGACGGCGGGGGCCTCGTGCATGCCCCGGGGCTCCGGGACCGGGCGGGGTCGTGCTCAGCCCGTCAGATCGCGGATCACCGCATCGGCGAGCAGGCGTCCGGGCCGGGTGAGCACCAGGCGGCCCTCGGCGGCGGCTCCGGGCTCGAGATGCCCGCGTCCCACATGCACGGCGATCTGGTCGCGCCGCTGCTCGGCGACCGCCTCGGCCGGCAGGCCGTCACGGATCCTCAGCTCGAGCATGATCCGCTCCAGCTCGCGCTGCTCGGGGCTCGTGCGCTCCTCGTCCTGCCGCGGAAGCACGCCCTCCGCGAGCATCCGCGCGTAGCGGCTGGGATGCTTCACGTTCCAGGCCCGCAGACCGTCGCGGTGCCGATGAGCGCCGGGGCCGATCCCCCACCAGTCCCGTCCGCGCCAGTAGGCGAGATTGTGCGCCGAGCGATGCGCGGGCGTGCGCGCCCAGTTCGAGACCTCGTACCAGCTGAGCCCCGCCGCCTCGAGCAGGTCGTCGATCGCCTCGTACTTGTCGGCCATGTCGTCGGGATCGGGCTCGGCGAGCTCGCCGCGGCGCAGCTTCCGCGCCATCGCCGTGTTCCCCTCGATGATCAGCGAGTACGCGGAGAGATGATCGACATCGCAGGCCAGGGCGGCCTGCACGGAGGCGACGACGTCCTCGAGGGTCTCCCCCGGCGTCCCGTAGATCAGATCGAGGCTGACGTCGAGCCCCGCCTCCTTCGCCCACCGCACCGCGAGCGGGACCCGCTCCGGGTCGTGGGTGCGGTCCAGGGTCGCGAGCACGGAGCGGACGGCGGACTGCATGCCGAAGGACACGCGGGTGATGCCGCCGCCCGCCAGGCGCCGCAGCGACTCCGGCGTGACCGAGTCCGGATTCGCCTCGGTCGTGACCTCCGCATCCGGGGCGAGCGGGATCAGGGTGCGCAGGTGCGCGAGCATCAGGACCAGGTCGTCGGCCGGGAGCATCGTCGGGGTGCCGCCGCCGAAGAACACCGTCGAGACCTGCTCGTAGCGGTGCCCGGCCGCGAGGTCGTCGGCCAGGACGAGGTCCATCTCGCGCATCGCGTTCGCGGCGTACTCGGCCTGGCTTCCTCCGCCGCCGAGCTCGGTCGCCGTGTACGTGTTGAAGTCGCAGTAGCCGCAGCGCACCGCGCAGAAGGGCACATGGATGTAGACGGACAGGTCCCGCATCGGCTCCTCTTCGTTCACAGCCCCTTCCCGAGCCCCAGGCCGCGGCCGGTCGAGCTGAGACGCTCCGGGAACTCCCGCGGGAGACCGGCCTTCTCGAGAGCGATCCTCGCCGAGCGGACGACGGACTCGTACAGCACCGTGCCGCTCTCCTCCGCCCAGGCCAGCAGCGCCTGCGCCTGTGCGGCGTCGAGGCCGCGGAACACCTGTCCGATGCTCACCCCGTGCTCGGGGCGCTCAAGCACCTCGATGCGGTCGCCGGCGCGGACCTCGCCCTCCTCGAGGACGCGGAAGTAGGCGCCGCAGCGGCCCGCCGCGGTGAAGCGCCGCGGCCATCGACGGTCGTCCATCCGCGCCGCGAAGGTGACGCACGGGGTGCGGGGACAGGTGCCCTCCACGACCGCCCCGCCGATCCTCCAGCGCTCCCCGACGAGGGTCTCATCGGTGTCCTGCCCGAGGGTCACCAGGTTCTCGCCGAAGAACCCGTCGGGCAGCTCCTCGCCGCGCTCGCGTGCGAAGGCCTCGCGCATCTCCCGGGAGACGGCGTAGACCGCCTTGAACAGACCGCCGTGATGCTCGCGGTCCCCCTGCACGTCGCCGAGGACGCCGTGGAGCAGCAGGCGGACCGGACCGTCGACCGGGCGCTTGTCGATCCCGCTCATCAGGCGCCGCTCCGGTACCGCGAACAGCTGCGCGACGGTGCACACCGCCGCGATGCTCCCACCGGCGGATCCGTCGATCCTCACGTCGAGGGCCCCGGCGGGAGCGCTCACTTCTTCTTCCCGTCCTTCGCGCCGTCGGAGTCGGAGGACAGGGCGGCGATGAAGGCCTCCTGCGGCACCTCGACGGAACCGATGTTCTTCATCCGCTTCTTGCCCTCCTTCTGCTTCTCCAGCAGCTTCCGCTTGCGCGAGATGTCGCCGCCGTAGCACTTGGACAGCACGTCCTTGCGCATCGCGCGGATGTTCTCGCGGGCGATGATGCGCGAGCCGATGGCGGCCTGGATCGGCACCTCGAACTGCTGGCGCGGGATGAGGTTCTTGAGCTTCCCGGCCATCTCGACGCCGTAGTGGTACGCCTTGTCCCGGTGCACGATGGCGCTGAACGCGTCGACCGGCTCGCCCTGCAGCAGCATGTCGACCTTGACGAGGTCGGCGGCCTGCTCGCCGGTGACGTCGTAGTCGAGGGAGGCGTAGCCCTTGGTGCGGGACTTCAGCTGGTCGAAGAAGTCGAAGACGATCTCCGCGAGAGGGAGCAGGTAGCGCAGCTCGACCCGGTCCTCGGACAGGTAGTCCATGCCCTGGAGGGACCCGCGCTTGGACTGGCACAGCTCCATGACGGTGCCGACGAAATCGCTCGGCACGAGGATCGTCGCCCTGGTCAGCGGTTCGCGGATCTCGTGGACCTTGCCCTCCGGGAAGTCGGAGGGGTTCATGACCTCGACCTGCGTGCCGTCCTCCATCGTCACCTGGTAGACGACGGAGGGTGCGGTGGAGATGAGGTCGAGGCCGAACTCGCGCTCGAGGCGCTCGCGCACGATCTCCAGGTGGAGCAGCCCCAGGAAGCCGACGCGGAAGCCGAAGCCCAGCGCGGTCGAGGTCTCCGGCTCGTAGTTCAGGGCCGCGTCGTTGAGCTTGAGCTTGTCGAGGGCGTCGCGCAGCGCGGGATAGTCGGAGCCGTCGATGGGGAACAGCCCCGAGAACACCATCGGCTTGGGATCCGAGTACCCGGCCAGGGCATCGCTCGCGCCGCGGACCGAGGTCGTCACGGTGTCGCCGACCTTCGACTGGCGCACATCCTTCACGCCGGTGATCAGATAGCCGACCTCCCCCGGCCCGAGGCCCTTGGTCGGCATCGGCTCCGGGGAGATCACGCCGATCTCGAGCAGCTCGTGCTGG
The DNA here is from genome assembly GCF_042434575.1 of Brachybacterium hainanense. Classification (NCBI taxonomy): domain Bacteria; kingdom Bacillati; phylum Actinomycetota; class Actinomycetes; order Micrococcales; family Dermabacteraceae; genus Brachybacterium; species Brachybacterium hainanense. Next base: position 143,678 of record NZ_JBHLSV010000007.1, on the reverse strand, counting down.
GCGCCCGTCGACATCATCGTGATCCGCTCGCGCGGGGACAGGCGGCCGTCGACGACCCGGACGTAGGTGACCACGCCGCGATAGGTGTCGTAGACCGAGTCGAAGATCATGGCGCGGCAGGGAGCTTCGGGCTCGCCCTCCGGGGCGGGCAGGGTCGCCACGACGTGGTCGAGGAGCTCGGAGACGCCGACGCCGGTCTTGCCCGAGACCCGCAGCACGTCCGCGGGATCCACGCCCACCAGCTGACCGATCTCCGCGGCGTACTTCTCGGGATCCGCCGCCGGGAGGTCGATCTTGTTGAGCACGGGGATGATCGTGAGGTCGTTCTCCATCGCGAGGTACAGGTTCGCGAGCGTCTGGGCCTCGATGCCCTGGGCGGCGTCGACCAGGAGGATCGCTCCCTCGCAGGCGGCCAGCGAACGGGACACCTCGTAGGTGAAGTCGACGTGCCCGGGGGTGTCGATCATGTTCAGCGAGTAGTTCACGCCGTCGACCTGCCAGGGCATGCGCACAGCCTGGCTCTTCACGGTGATGCCGCGCTCGCGCTCGATGTCCATGCGGTCGAGGTACTGGGCGCGCATGGCCCGGTCGTCGACGACCCCGGTCAGCTGCAGCATGCGGTCGGCGAGCGTGGACTTGCCGTGGTCGATGTGCGCGATGATGCAGAAGTTGCGGATGCGCTCCATCGGTGTGGAGGCGGGAACGATGTCCCGGGCGTCCTCGGTGGCGATCCTCGGGGTCACCGGCATCCGTCCTCTCGTCCAGCGTTGCTCATGCGGGTGCGCCGGAGCCTGCCCGGCGGCGGGGACATCGTCTCATGGGCCGGTGCGCCCGGGCGCACCGCAGGCCGCGCATGTGGCGGGCGGCTCAGCCGCTCCGCGCCCGGGCGCGGAGACGGGAGGGGACGCCTCGGGCGCGCCCCGCACCGGTAGGCTTCGCCTCGTCACCGACCCCGGAATGGGAGCCCCTCCATGTCCCTCGTCTCCCGCCTGTCCTCCGCCCTCCGCTCCGCGCTGCGCTCGCCGGCCGCGCGCCGCGCCGCCCGCGATCTGGGCGAGGCCGCCGTGCGTGCGGTGCGCGAGGGCCGGGAGCCGCGCGGGGCCCGGTCCCCGCGGAGCACCGATCCCCACATCGGCGCCGATGCCGCACCCGGGGCGCTCCCGGACCGCTCGGGGACGGAGCCGCTCACGATCTCCTATGCGCCTCGCGAGGACGACGCCGCCGATCCCGGGGAGATCGTCTGGGCCTGGGTCCCCTTCGAGGAGGACCTCTCGCAGGGGAAGGATCGCCCGGTGCTCGTGCTCGCCCGCGAACAGGATCGCGACGGCGAGGTGCTGATCGCGCTCATGCTCACCTCCCGCGACCGCGGCAGGGCGGTGCACGTCGACGAACATGGCTCCACCTGGGTCGACATCGGCACCGGGGCCTGGGACCGTCAGGGTCGCGCCTCCGAGGTGCGCGCCGATCGCCTGCTGCGGATCCGTCCCGGCTCGGTCCGGCGCGAGGGCTCCCGCCTGAGCCGCGAGCGCTTCGAGCGGGTCGCCGATGCCGTCCGCACGGTCCATGGCTGGAGCGCCTGACGTGCTCGGATGGGATGCGGGACACGCCACGGAGTGCTGATCCGGGAGCGCCGCTCTGATAAAGTCGTTCCTTGTATGTGTGACATACCGTTCGGTGTGCGCATGCCGTGGAGTCCGCCGTGTCAGGGCGAAACGGCCGCGACCCGGACGTGTGACCGCGACAGCGACTCGGTCCCGACGTCTCCAGGCGAATCCCCACCGCCCGTCCCCGTCAGGGCCGCACCTCAGCTGGTGCGGGCGTTCCACCACCCACAGCACAAGAGAGAAGTCCTCGTGGCAAACATCAAGTCCCAGATCAAGCGGAACAAGACGAACGAGAAGGCGCGTCTGCGCAACAAGGCCGTCAAGAGCGAGCTGAAGACGCACGTCCGCAAGGTTCGCACCGCTGTGGCCGCCGGCGACGCCGAGGCCGCGGGCAGCGCCCTGCAGGTCGCCTCCCGCAAGCTGGACAAGGCCGTCTCCAAGGGCGTCATCCACAAGAACCAGGCCGCGAACCGCAAGTCCGGTCTCGCCAAGCTGGTCGCCGGCGTCTCCGCCTGATCGACCAGGCGAAGGCCGGACACGTCCAGCCGATGCCTCTGAAGGGCCCGTCGCCACCGCGACGGGCCCTTCGTCGTGTCCGGCCTTCGTCCTATGCGCCGAGTCGTCGACGTAGTTCGCGTTCCATGGTCGCAGGGCCGTCCGTGAAGTTGATCAGCAGATCCTCGGCGTGCGTGAGCTGATCGATCGTTCCGATGCGCGGCAGATCCCGCAGCGCGGAATCCTCGATCGCGGCGACCGTCGCCTCGATGTACTCGCCGCTGTTGATCACGGGATGGGGCCGGACAGCGTCCGCGATGCCGACCGCGAACTCGGTGATCCGCGGCGTCACTCGGGCGCAGATCCCGAGTGCATCATGAGCGCGGCCGATGGCCAGGAGCGCCCGGTCCAGCGCCGCTCGGGAAGCACCGGGGTCATGCGGATCGAGCGCCGCGTCCAGCATGGGACCGAGCTCGTCCGCCGCATCCAGCCGTGCGAAGGCGCTGCCGAACCATTTCCCGTAGGGGCGATAGCGCCGCTCCTGCAGGAACGCCATCTCCATGACGAGCTGGACTGCACGAACCGTCAGCAGCTGCCCACCGCGCAGGTCTCCCGCTTCTCGAGCCCGGCTGATGAGCGGATCGACGCTGCTCAGCAGCTCCCATTGCGCGGCGATGATCCAACGCTCGACGTCCGCGGGATACCAGGCATGGGCCTGGCGCAGTGCGGTCAGCTCGGCGGTGTCGTCGTGGAAGACCTCTCCCTGTGTCAGCTGGAGCAGATGCTGCTGAGGCGTCGCCAACCAGCGTGCCGAATCCGGCACCGTGGTGGTGATGGTGGGAAGCCGAGCCGCGAGCCAGCCCGCGAGCGTGTCGACCTCGAGGTGGTCATCGATCGCGCCGGACGCCAACGAGAACCACCGCGTCGGAAAGCCGCGGTGCTCCGCCGGCAGTGCTCGGCGCAGACGGTCGCGAAGGCCGCGTACGGCTGAAGCCTCGACGAACAGCTGCAACCGCGGCCCCCATTCGTGGTCCCGTGAGCGCGCGTCGTCGAAGCTGAGGACCTCTGACCCCTCGCCGATCAGGCACGCCGCGTGTGGCAGATCCAGCTGCGGCGCGATCACCTCTCGGTACAGGCTGCGGGCAAGATCCAGCCCAGCTGTGTCCTCGCTCATGCCTCGACGGTAGAAGGGACGAGGCCCCGTCGACAAGACGATTTCCTGCGGCCGGGACCCTCAGCGCGTGCGCCGAGCCCGGCAGATCTGCAGCACGAGGTGCTGCACCGACCAGGCGGGGTCCCGACCGGCTCCCTTGACCTCGTGGTCGGCCTGGGCGACCGCCTCGATCGCGAGGGCGAGCGAGCGGTCGTTCCAGGCGCGCACCTCGCGCGAGAGGTTGCGGATCATCCAGTCGGGCATGCCGAGGGTGCGCGCCGACGCCCCGGGGGCGGAGACCTTGGCCAGGGAGCGGACCTTCGAGGCGATCGCCGCGACCATCGGCACCGGTTCGGCGCCGACCAGCTGCGCCTGGGCGAGGAGCTGCAGCGCATCCGCCTCGCGGCCCGCGATCGCGGCGTCCGCGACCGCGAAGGCGGTGGTCTCGACCCGACCGGCGGTCAGCGCCTGGACGTCCTCCAGGGTGATCGGCTGGACGGATTCCCCGGGCTCCGGGGTCGTGTCCTCGATGAGCTGACGCGAGATGGCGGCGAGCTCGGACAGATCGGTCCCGAAGGCGTCGACGAGAGCGCCGACGGCCTCGGGCTGGATGCGGCGTCCCGCACGGGTGAACTCCGCCGCGGCGAAGGTCTGCTTGTCCGCTGCGCGTTTGATGGGATCCGCGGCCACCCGCGGGGCGCCGGATCTCTTCACCGCATCGAGGAGCTTCTTGCCGCGGCTGCCGCCCCGGTGCACGAGCACGAGGGTCACGTCCGGCTCGGGCGCCTTCAGGTAGGCGAGGACGTCGCCGATCAGCTGCTCGGAGGCCGATTGCAGCTCCGGGACGAGCACGAACCGCGCCTCCCCGAACAGGGACGGGCTCGTGACCTGGCTGAGCGCACCGGCCCCGGTCTCCCCTGCGAGGTCGTGGAACGCGACCTCTGGATCCCGCTGCCGGGCCTGCTCGCGCAGCCGCTCGAGGGCGCGGGAGGCGATGAGCGGCTCGGTGCCGTGGATCAGGATCACGGGGGCGAGGTCCACGGAGTGCCAGGCCACGTCGGCCATGCGGGGGTCCTTCCTCGAACGGGTGCGCCCGCCGGGTCCGCGGGAGCGCTGATCGATCCTATCGGGCACCGCCGACACCCCGCAGGTCCGTGATGTCCCCCGGCGGCACCAGGACGGTTCCGTGCCGGTCCGTGCGGCCGATGTGCCCGGTGCTCCGCCGGGCGATCGCGATCGCGGCATCGCTCGGATGTCCGAAGGAGTTCTCCGCACCGACGGTGACCAGCACCGCCTCCGGGTCCAGCTCCGCGTACAGGTCCGGGTCCTGTCGGGCGGAGCCGTGGTGGGCGATCTTCACGATGTCGGCGTCTCCGGGACCGAGCCGGCGCAGCTGCTCCTGAGCCTTCGGCTCGAGATCGCCCAGGCCCACGTAGCGGGTGCCGTCGGACCAGGTCGCCGCGATCACGAGCGAGCAGTCGTTGGCGGCATCACCCTCGCCGCCGCCGCTCTCCCGGGCGGAGACGGCGCGCGCGGTCTCTGCATCGGGCGGCCACAGCACGACGAGGTCGAGACCGGGGGCGGACAATTCCTCGCCGCGGGCGACCGCGGTCGCAGGGACGGAGGGGACGGTGCGGTCGCGGGCCTCCGGCAGCGGACAGATCCACTGCCGGGCGGGGGTCCGTCCGCCGCGGAGAGCGGCGTTCCCGCCCACGTGATCGGCATGGGGATGGGTCAGGATCAGCAGGTCGATGCTCCGGACCCCGAGCGCGTCGAGGCAGTCGGTCAGCGCGGCCGGATCCGGTCCCGTGTCGACCAGGACGGTGGTCTCCTCCGCGCGCAGCAGCACGGCGTCGCCCTGACCCACGGCGCAGGCGGCGACGATCCAGTCCCCCTGACGGCCGCTCAGGTCCACCGGCAGACGCAGCGCGAGCGGCGGGGCGAGCGAGGCCACGAGCACGAGGGCGACCGCGAACCGGACGGGTCTGCGGCGCCTGCCGAGGATCGCGAGCACGGCCGCTGCCAGCACCAGCACCGCGGAGAGCGCCCCGGCTCCGCCCTCGGGCACGCTGATCCGCGATCCCGGCAGCGTGTCGGCGGCGACGGCGACCAGAAGCACGAGATGCGCTCCGCCGACGGCCATGTCGCAGATCGCCGCGGCCGCCGGGACGCTCACGGCGCCGACCACCACCGCGACCAGGCCCAGCACCGTCGCCGGGCCCACGAGCGGGCCGACGACGAGGTTCACGGGGACGGCCCAGAGGGAGATCTCGGGCGAGAGCAGGATCAGCACCGGGGTGCAGGCGGCCTGGGCGACGAGAGGGACCGCCAGCACGAGCGCGACGGCCTCGCCGATGCGGCCGCGGCCCAGCTCGACGATCACGCGGGACAGCGGCGGGGCGAGCACGAGGATCGCCGCGGTCGCGAGGGCGGAGAGCACGAAGCCGACCGAGGCCGAGGTCACCGGGTCCAGGGCCGACCACACGGCGAGGGTGAAGGCGAGCGCGGCGACCGGGGAGGCGCGCACCCCGACGAAGCGGGCGATCAGCAGCGGCACCGCCATCGTCGACGCCCGCAGCACGCTGGGCTCCGGTCCCACGAGCAGGACGTAGCCGCCGACGACGAGGGCCGCCAGAGCGAGGCGGGGACGACGCGGCACGCCCACGAGCAGAAGCGGCACCAGGACCGCGGCCAGCACGAATGCGATGTTCGCACCGGAAACAGCCACAATATGCTGTATTCCGGCGCGACGCATGATATCCTCCGTTGCCGGGCTCAGCCCCTCGGTGTCCCCTGTCGTCATCCCCCGCAGGAGCGCGCCCTCGTCCGCGGGCAGGTGGGCCGTCGCCTGCCGGGCCCGATCGCGCAGCATCCCGCGCCAGGACGGCTCCGAGGAGAGGGGCGCGGCACGGTGCACATCGAGCACCACGAGATCGCCGTGCACCCGCACCGCCGCCCGCATCCGGACCCGCTCCCCCGCGTCCACGCCCGCAAGGTCCCCGGCCGCCGCGCCGGAGGCGCGCACGAGCACCGCGACCTGCCCGAGATGCCCCGAATCCCGCCCGACGCGGACGTTGCCCGGCAGGGTGCGAGCACGCAGCTGCACGTCCTCGCGCGAGAACGACGGACCGGAGCTCGGGGAGCGCGCCTGCGTGAGCGCCTCCACCTCGACCTCGAGGACGAGCCCCTGGCTCGAGGCGCGTTCGAGGACGGAGACCGCCGCCTCGTGCCGGGACAGGGCCGGGACCAGGAGCGCGAGCCCGAGCACGACGACGCCCAGGTGCGCGAGCAGCCGGCGCACGACGGCGAGGCGCCGCGAGAGGACGCCGATCAGGAGGAGGCAGGAGAGCGCCGCGAGGATCGTCGGGCACAGCACGGCGAGGCCGCCGCGGACCCCGATCACGGCGAGGATCCACAGCGCGAGGGCGGCCGGGGCGAGACGCAGATCGGACCGGGACAGCATCTCAGACCGTGGCCATCGGCGCGATCCTCGCGAGGGTCGCAGGACCGATCCCGGAGACCTCCTCGAGATCGGCCACGTCCTGGAACGGACCGTTGGCCTCGCGATGATCGATGATCCGCTGTGCGAGCGCCGGCCCGACGCCCGGCAGCTGCTGGAGGGTCGGGGCATCGGCCGAGTTCAGATCGATCGGTCCTCCCGGCGCGCCGCCGGCCTCCCCCGTCCTGCTCCCTCCCGCGGGCGGAGGGCCCTGCGGGGCGGGCTCCTCCCCCGGTGCGGGCACATGGATCTGCTCGCCGTCCACGACCGGGCGCGCGAGGTTCACCGCGTCCAGGTCCGCCTCACCTCCGGCTCCTCCGGCGGCGGAGATCGCGTCCTCGACGCGGGACCCCGCGGGCAGCTCGACCACCCCGGGGTTCGCGACCTGCCCGGAGACGTGGACGACGACGGGGGCGGGAGGCGCCGATGTCGAGACCGCCCCCGCGCTCGATGCGGGATCGCCCGCAGGAGCCTGCGCGGGCCCGTCCGTCTCCTGCGCGATCCGCTCCGTCGACGGCGGCGTGGAGGGCTCGGCCGGGATCGCCGAGCCACGGGTGGACAGGTGGATCGCCCCGGCCGCGACGAGGACGAGCACGAGCAGGCCCAGCAGCGCGGTCGCGCTGGGCCGCGGCAGTGCCGCGAGGCCCGGGCGTCTCCCCTCGCGCCGTCGGTCGATCCTCTCGACGAGGTCGCCGCGGCGATGGCGACCGGCGCGAGCGCGGGTGCCGAGATCGGAAGCGGGGTCGAGATCCATGCTCCGACGCTAGGCGGCCGGCGTCCTTCCCGCCCGGTTCACCCTCCGGCTGTGGAGAGATGAGGCATGGGGAGGACCAGCGGCCGGGGCGGTTCGATCTCAGCCCCGAGGGCGACCGATCAGCCGATCCCGATCATGAACAGCCACTGCCGCCAGAACGCGCCGAGGATCGCGAGGACCACCAGGGCGTACCAGGCGAGCGTCAGGACGACCCAGTGCCGCAGGATCCGGGCGAGGGCGGGCGGGGCCTGCCAGGTCCCGTCCTCGACCGTGCGGGCGAGGGTCACGAAGAACATGGGCGCGGTGACGAGCCACACGAGCATGCACCACGGGCACAGCGCCCTGATCACGAACAGGGCGGAGATCGCCAGGAACTGGATGAACCCGAAGGCGAACGTCATCCCCCCGAGGGTCGCCCAGCGGAACCACCGAGGCAGCACCGCCCCGCTCAGCTGGAGCGACCCGACGGCCGCCATGATCGCGTAGCCCGCCAGGCCGATCGCCATGTTCGGGATCCCGAAGGCCTCCGCCTGCCAGGTCATCATGACGTTCCCGCAGGAGATGAAGGGGTTCACGTCGCAGCCGAGGCTCGCGCCCGGGTTCTCCAGCAGGAACAGCTTGTCGACGAGGAGCACGAGCGCCGCGATCCATGCGATCGCCCCGCCGAGCAGCAGCACCGCCCCCGCCGCCCGGTCCGGGGCGCGGCGGCGTCCGGCCGCCTCCCGCGCGATCTCCGCATCGATCTCGGCGAGGAGGTCTTCGTCGGTGGGTCCGTCGGCGTTCTCGTGCACGGGTGCTCCCGGGGTGGCTCAGCGGGTATGGGGATGCTCGGCGTACCAGTCCGCGAGGCGGGCGAAGCCCTCCTCGAGGCTGACCGCGGGCGTCCAGCCCAGACGATCGCGGGTGCGCCGCTGGTCGAACCAGTGGGCGGTCGAGAGCTGCTCGGCGAGGAACTCCGTCATCGGCGGCTCGTCATGCCCCGGACGCCGCTCCCAGACCTTCTCGACGAGCCGGCCGGCGAGGCGCCCGACGGCGCCGGGGACGCGCAGGCGCGGGCGGGGGACCCCGGCCGCGTCGCAGAAGCCGCCGATGACGTCCCGCACGGTGCGGGGCTCCCCGTTGGAGACCACGAAGCTCTCCCCGTGCACCTCCTCGATCCGGTCGAGCGCCGCGAGGATCGCGTCGGAGGCGTTGGTGATGTAGGTGGTGTCGATGAGGGCCATGCCCTCGTCGAGCAGGGGCAGCCGCCCCTGCGCCGCCCGGTCGACGATCCGGCCCACGAGCTGCGTGTCCCCCGGCCCCCACACGATGTGCGGGCGGATCGAGGTGACGAGCGCCTGTCCGGAGGCGTCGGCGGCCATGGCGAGCTGCTCGGCGGCCGCCTTGGTGCGGGCGTAGGGGCCCCGGGCGCGCTGCGGGTCCGCCGGGGTCGCGTCGAGACCCACGATGGAGGCGCCCAGATGCGCGACCGAGGGCGAGGAGATGTTCACGAGACGCTCGACGCCGCCGTCCCGCATCGCCTGGAGGACGTGGCGGGTGCCCTCGATGTTGACGGCCCGGTACTCCTCCTCCGGCCCGGAGATGGACACCTTCGCGGCGACGTGGACGACGGCGTCGACGCCGTCGACGGCGCGACGCACGTCGTCCGCCGAGGTGAGCGAGCCGAGCGACTCCTCGACCCCCTCGATCCCGGCGGTGCGCCGCTGCAGCACGCGGACGGCGTCCCCGCGATCCCGCAGGCTCGTGGCGATGTGCCGTCCCAGCATCCCCGAGGCGCCGGTGACCAGGACCTTCTGCGCGCTCACAGCGGACGTCCCGGACGGCCCTGCAGGGTCGCCTCGGCCCAGAGGGCCAGACGCGCCCGGTCGATCTTCGAGTTGTGGCGGATGTCCGTCGGCAGCGCGCGCGTGGTGAACACGGCCGTCACGGGGACGCCCGCCCGGTCCTGCACGGCGCGGCGCACAGCCTCCTGGAGGGCCGGGTCGGCAGGCCGCGGCCGCGCCGCCTTCCCGGGTCGGTGGCCGTCCTCGGTCTCGAGGACCACGACGACCTGCTGCGTCCCGGCGGGGCCGACGGCGGCGGCTCCGGCACGACGGACGGTGGCGACGGACTCGGCCGCTTCCTCGATCCGGACCGGGGTCACCAGTCCCTGCGCGGTCGCCAGGACGTGCGCGGCACGCCCCTCGACCCACAGCCGGCCGGCCGCATCCAGCTGGCCCACATCGCCCGTCGCGTGCCAGCCCTCGAAGCGGCTCGCCGTGTCCGTGGTTCCCCAGAGCATGAGGTACCGGTCCCGCACGTGCGGGGCCCGCACGAGGATCTCACCGGTCACCCCGGGCCGGCGGGTGATCTCCCCGGTGGTCGCGCCCAGCTCGTCCATGACCGCGATCGCGATCTCGACCCGCGGCACGGGCGTTCCCACGCACACCCCGGTGCCCTCGCCCGCGGCCTCGATGCCCGCGAGATCGATCGCCGTGACGGCGAGGCACTCCGTCATCCCGTAGGGGGTGAGCGCCTCGGCCGCGGGCATGAGCATGCGCAGCTCCCGCAGGAGCGGGGCGGGGATCGGAGCTCCGGCGCTGAAGAAGCTCGGGACCCGGGCGAGGGCCGCCCGCTCGGCGGCGTCGAGCACGCCCGCGGTGTCCAGGATGTTCCGCAGCGCCGCCGGGGCGGTGAACACCGCCGGCGCGCCGAGGGCGTCGACGGCTCGGGCGAGGGCCCGGGCGGTGAGCTCCCCGGGCCGGGTGACGTCCATGTCCGGGACCACGGAGGGCGCGCCGAGGGCCGGGCCCAGCAGCGCGAAGGGAGCGAAGCCGGCGACCAGACCGCGTTCGGGATCGAGCCGCAGGGTGTCCCCCACGGCGGTGAACATCGCGTTCATCTGCCGGTGGGTGTAGACCGCGCCCTTGGCGGGACCGGTCGATCCGGAGGTGAACAGGATCGCGGCGTCGGCCTCGGGATCGGGCCACGCGGCATCGAGCGGCGCTCCCAGCTCGCGCATCTGCCGACCGGTCGCGGCGAGCTCGGTGACGGAGGTGGACAGTCCCAGGGCCGCCCGGTCCAGGGTGGGCTTCTGGGCGACGCTGATGCGCCGGCCGGGCCAGCCCAGCGCGCGGGCCCCCAGCAGAGCCTTGTCGATGCCGATGATCCAGTCGGGATGGGAGCCGATGACGGCGCGGGTGAGGCCGTCCACGCCCAGCCCCGCGTCCGCGATGACGGCGACCGCACCGATGCGCAGGCACGCGTACAGGACCGCGGTGAGGTCCGCGCCCGGGGTGATGAGGACGCACACCCGGTCGCCGGGGGCGATGCCGTGGGAGAGCATGCCCGCGGCGATGTCCTCGACGCGGGTGTGCAGCAGCTGCCAGCTGATCTCGCGCGGCTCGTCCCCGGCGGAGCCCATCTCGACCACGGCGCTCGCATGGCGATGGGCCGGGTCCGCGGCGAGGCGGGCGATGGGGGCGCCCAGGTGCCCCTCGGGCGCCTGTTCGGCGTAGGTGGAGACGGCGCGGCGCGGCCGGGCGTCCTCGCCGAAGGTCCGCTCGAGCCAGCGGGCGACGAGTCCCGCGGTGTCCGCGTCCTCCCAGACGAGGTGGCTCGCGCCCTCGAAGCGGTGCACGTCCGCGTGCGGCACCCGCTCGAGGAGGTCGCGCAGGTAGCGGTCGGAGAAGGTGACGTCCTTCGGCCCCCAGGCCAGGAGCGTGGGGACATGCAGCTCGCGGATGCCCTCGGCGAGGCGCTCGAGGGTGGGGCGGCTCGGGTGGTCGGCTGTCGCCGGGATGTCGGCGACGAAGGCCTCGATGCCCCGGCGCCGGGCGCGCGAGCGGTACGGGGCGAGGTACTCGCGGGCGACCTCCGCGGGCAGCGGCGGGTTCGAGATCGCGATCGTGGTGCGGAGGAAGGCGTCGGTCAGCGAGGTCGTCGCCGGCAGCACCGCGGGAGCGGTCGCGAGCTGGAGCGCCTTCGGCAGGGACTCGCCGAGCTCCTGATGGATGCCGGTGTTGGTGAGGATCATGCCCGCCAGATCGTGGCGGTTGTCCAGCGCCCAGCCGGTCGAGACGATGCCGCCCCAGTCGTGGCCGACCGTGACCACCGGGCCGCGCAGGGACAGCGCGTCGGTCAGCAGCGACAGATCGGTGATCCGGTCCTGGAGATGGCGGACCTCGCCGGTGCGCTCGGACCAGCCCATCTCGAGCTGGTCGACGGCCACGACCCGCCAGGGGATGTCCTCTCGCACCAGCGAGCGGAAGAGGAAGGAATAGGTGGGGTTGCCGTGCACCGCCAGCAGCGTGCCGCGCGGGGCGATGCCCCGCTCGGCCAGGAGCGGCGCGGAGTCCAGCAGATGCCAGCGCCGCAGCTGCCCGATGTGGTCGCGGACCTCGAGGGTCCGGGAGAGCCGCGGGTCGACGCCGAGCATGGCCGGGACCTCCGCGACGTCGGCACGGGCGATGCGCGGGTTCACCAGGTGACCTCCATGAATGCGGTGTTCAGACCGGAGCCCACGCCGAGCATGAGCACGCGCTCGCCCCGGGAGATGTTCTCCTGATGATGCGCCAGGGTCATCGGCACGGCCTCGGCTGCGACGTTGCCCCAGTCGGGGAAGGTGACGGGGATGCGGTCCATGCCCACCCCGGTGATCTTCGAGAAGTTGCGGGTGTAGACCATCGAGACCTGGTGCGGGATCACGTGCTCGATGCTCTTGAAGTCCAGGCCGCGCGAGCTCGCGTCCTTCCACGTGTCCACGATCAGCTCGATGCCGTTCTCGAGCAGACCCGTCGAGTCGGTGCGCATGTCGTCCATATCGCCGATGCACAGCTCGTGGTGCTCGGTGCCGGCGCGGCCCTCGGTGAGGGTGATGCGATGCCCCTCCGGATGCTCGTCGGCCCGTCCGAGCACAGCCGCGGCGGCGCCCGAGCCGAGGGTGAGCGCGGCGAACTGGTTGTTGAAGTCCGCGCGCGTGGAGGTCTTCGAGTTCAGGCGGTCGATGGTGCCGCGCTGGACCTCCTCGACGTCCTCGGCGCCCACCACGAGGGCATACTCGATCTGGCCCGAGTCGATCATCCCGGCGGCCATGGTCATCGCGTTGACGAAGCCGAGGCAGGCGTTGGTGATGTCGAAGTTCATGCAGCTGCGCGGCATGCCGAGGGCGTGGTGCACGGTCGTGGACACCGCCGGCTCCAGGTGCTGACGGCAGACGGAGGCGTTGATCAGCAGCCCGACCTGGTCGCGGGTGATGCCCGCCTTGGCCATGGCGCGCTCGGCGGCGAGCACGATGCCCTGCTTCCAGCCGGTGTCCGTATCGCGCCACCAGCGCCGCTCGTACACCCCGGCCACGCGCTGCAGCACGCCCTTGGGCAGGCGCAGCCGGCGGCGGGCCGGAGCGAGCATGTCGTCGATCTCGTCGGAGGTGACCGGTACCTGGGCGACCGTGGCCTCCACCGACAGCAGCGCCACGTTGCGGTGGACGAATGACGTGTTCCCCATGTGTCGTTTCTACCTCTGTCCCTCAGACTCGGGGCGCGCCCGAGGGGCAGGCGCGCACCCGGCACATTCTTCCACCCGCCGTCTGCACGTGCGCCGACGGGTGTCCGATGCCACTCGGCCCCGTCCTCAGCTCCCGTCCTCCTCGTCGAGGCCGTGGCCCAGATGGTGACGGGCGAAGGCGAGGCTCTGGCGCAGGACCCGCTCCCGATGCTCGGGGCCCCCGCCGCGCGTGTTCACCTCGAGCAGCACCGAGCCGCTCCAGCCCCGGTTGGCGAGGCGACGCAGCACCTCGGCGCAGGGCTGGTTGCCCTCCCCCGGGGGCAGATGCTCGTCCTTGGTGGTGCGTCCCGTCCCGTCGGCGAGATGCAGATGGGCCAGGCGGTCCCCGAGCCGGTCGATCATGGCGAGCACGTCGTCCCCGGCGGTGGCGGCGTGGGAGAGGTCCACCGTGACGTGCGTGTAGTCCTCGTCGGTCGGGTCATGATCGGGCAGGTAGATCATCGCCTCCCGCACGCCCAGGCGCCACGGGTACATGTTCTCCACCGCGATGCCGATCCCGTACTTCTCCTGGAGCCGGGCGACGCCGCCCACGAAGTCCCGGGCGTAGTCGCCCTGCCAGCGGAAGGGCGGGTGGGCGACGATGGTGGGCACACCGAGGTCGACGGCCATCTGCGCGGTCTTCTCGATCTTGACCCACGGGTCCGCGCCCCACACGTGCTGGAGGAGGAACAGGGTCGGGGCATGGAGCGAGAGGATCGGCTGGCGGTAGTGCCGCGAGAGCTTCGCGAGCTCGTCGACGTCGCGGCTGACCCGCGACGTCGAGACCATCACCTCGATGCCGTCGTATCCCGTGAGCGCGGCGAGGCGGAAGCCCTCCTCGACGCTCGCCGGGAACACGGAGGAGGTGCTCACGCCGACGGGGATGCGCCGTGCCGGGGACTGCGCGCTGAGCGGATCGCCCTGGCTGAGGCGCCGGGAGAGTGCGTCGCGCCCGCTCTGGTGCGCCCTGTTGGGCCGCGTGTAGGGCTTCTTCGCACTGGTCTCGGGCGTCGTCCCCGATCGCTTCCTGGCCACGCTCTCCTCCTCGCCTGGACTGCCGTCCCGCTCGGGGCGGCCCGGTCAGTATGCCGCACTCCCCCGGACGTCCTCTCCGGTCTCGAAGAGGGCGAAGGTGTGGCGGCGGGTGTTGTCCAGGTGCACGGTCGCCAGGTGCGCGGCGAGATCGGCGTCACCGGTCGAGATCGCCCGGACGATCTCCCGGTGATCCGTCCACATCATCGCCTCGTGGTCGATGATCGTGCGCCGGAAGAGCCTGCGCGTGATGCCCATCATCGGACGGGCCATCGCGTCCAGCAGGTCGTTCCCGGCGGCGGTGACGAGCAGGTCGTGGAAGTCGGCGTTGGCCGTCGACCCGCGTGCCGGATCCGCCTGGATCTCCGCCTCGAACGCCTCCGAGGTCAGGCGCGCGAACTCGCGCATCTGATCCTCGGAGGCCCGCAGCGCGCACAGCCGGGCCGCCATCGGCTCGAGCGCCGCGCGGACCTCGAAGACCTCACGCACGTCCCGCCTGGTCAGCGGTGCGACGCTCGCCCCGTCACCCGGCCGCATGCGCACGAGGCCCTCGCCCGCGAGGGTGATGAGCGCCTCGCGCACGGGGACGCGCGATACGTCGAAGCGTCCGGAGAGCTCGCGCTCATTCAGGCGCGCGCCTCCGGGCAGCTCCCCGCTGATGATGTCCTCGCGCAGGGAGGTGACGATGCGTCCGCGCAGAGCGGTGCGATCCTGCGGCATGGTCCTCCCTCCCGAGGGTCGGCGGCCCGACCGCTCAACTGTAGAACAGCAGGTCGCCCTCGGCGACGATGCGGGTCCCGGAGGTGCCGGCGAGGATCTCGTCCAGCCGGTCGAGCGATCCGATGACGGCCTCGCCGCGGCCGGAGGAGGCGAAGCGCCGCGCGGCGGCGACCTTGGGTCCCATCGATCCGGCCGCGAAGCCGTGCTGGGCCAGCTGCGCCGGGGTCGCGCGGCGGATCGCGCGCTGCTGCGGTGTCCCCCAGTCGAGGTACACCGCGTCCGCGTCCGTCAGCAGGAGCAGGAGATCGGCGTCGACGTCCCCCGCGAGGACCGCGCTGGCATGGTCCTTGTCGATGACGGCCTCGACGCCGCGCATCTGTCCGGCCGCCTCGTCGACGATGACGGGGATGCCTCCGCCGCCGACGCACAGGACGATCAGCCCCGCCTCGGAGAGCATGCGGATCGTCGGAGCCTGACGGATCCGCACCGGCTCCGGCGAGGGCACGACGCGACGCCACCAGTCGCCGTCCCGGCCGATCTCCCAGCCGTGCTCGGCGGCGAGCTCGCGCGCGCGGGCCTCCTCGTAGACGGGACCCACGAACTTGGTGGGCTCGGCGAAGGCGGGGTCGTCCTCGGCGACGACGGTGGTGGTGAGGATCGTGGCCATGTCCTTGCGCATGTGCAGGGCGTTCATGAGCTCCTGCCCCACGACGTAGCCGAGCATGCCCTGGGTCTCCGCACCCAGCACATCGAGGGGATAGGCGGCGACGTCCTCGTAGGCGAGGTTCTGCAGCGCGAGCAGGCCCACCTGCGGTCCGTTGCCATGGGTGAGGATCAGGTCGTGCTCGAGGGCCAGATGGCCCAGCGGCTCCATCGCGGCACGGACGTTGCGGCGCAGGTTGTCGGAGGTGATGGGCTCGCCCCGGCGGGAGAGGGCGTTGCCGCCCAGTGCGGCGACGATCTTCATGGGTCATCCTTCCACGATGGGGGTGCCCGCCCCGGTCGGGGCGGGCCGTCGGTAGGTCAGCAGGAAGCAGGCGGCGCCGAGCACGAGCAGCGACGCGGCGAGGGCGAAGGCGGAGCGGTAGCTGCCGCCGGCGTCGACCAGCAGTCCGCTCAGCGGCGGGGAGAGCACGGCGGCACCCATGCCGATGCAGTTGTAGAGGCCGTAGGCGGTGGAGCGGGAGGCGTTGTCGACGTGATCGGCGACGGTGCTGATGAGCACGGGGTCCAGGGCGAGCTTGCCGACGGCGCCGTACAGCACGATGGCGCCGATGAGCACGGCCTCGGATCCGGTCCAGCCGAGCACCAGGATCGTGAGCACGGCGGCGGGGGCGAGGACGGCGACGAAGGCGCGTCGGTGGCCCAGTCTGTCGGAGAGGAAGCCCACGAGGATCCCGGCGGGGACGGCGATCCAGAACGGCAGCGAGGCGATGGTCCCCGCGCGTCCGGGTTCCATCCCCCACTGCGTGCTGAGGAAGGTCGGCAGCCAGGTCACCATGACGAAGAAGGCGTACACGCCGGCGAACAGCATCGCGAAGGCGCCCAGCAGCACGGGGCGCCGCAGCAGGGCGAGGAAGCCGCTGATCTCCTCGCGCAGGGAGCCGTCGCGGTGCCCCTTCCCATCCGGGATGAGCACCGCGATGAGCGTGCCCACGCCGAGGGTGAGGACCCCGAAGACGATGAACGTCCAGTACCAGGGCAGACCGACGCGATAGCTGAGGAAGGAGGAGGCGGCGATGCCGAGTGCGGTCCCGAAGCCCTGGCCCGAGTTGATGATCGCCGCACCGAGCGCACGCCGCCGCAGCGGGGTGACCTCCGCCGACTTCGCGAACTGGGGGCCGTAGTAGAAGCCCTCGCCGAAGCCCGCCATCGCCCGCATGAGCAGCAGGGCGCCGAACAGATGCGTCATCCCGGCGACGCCGGTGAGACTCGTCGCGATCCCGAAGATCACGAAGCCGACGGTGATCAGACGGATCCGTCCCACCCGGTCGCCCAGGATGCCCGAGGGGATCTGGGTGAGGACGTAGACGATGAAGAACAGGCTGGAGATCAGACCGACCTGCGAGTTCGTGAGGCCGAACTGCACCCGGACGAGCTCCTGCACCGGCGAGAGGATCGACCGGTCGGCGTACATGACGACCCATCCCAGGAAGAACAGGAAACAGTACAGCAGCCAGCGCGTCCTGCCGTCGCGGGCGCTCATGCCGCGCGCCTCCGAGCTCGCGCCATCGACCGCAGCCCCTGCAGGGTGTCGGCGCCGGAGCTGTGCCCGACGGCGAGCAGTCCCTCCAGGGCGCGATCGAGCTCCGGTCCCGGTCGTGCGTCGAGCACGGCCTGCAGGGGACCTGCGAAGCGGTGCCGGGAGGCGTCGACGAGGTAGGCGCAGGAGACATCGGTCGTCAGCCGGCGCCCGCGGGTGCGGATCAGCTCCGCGACCTCCGCGACGGCTCGGTGCGCGGGGGCGCTCGCGGGGGCCAGCGCCATCATCCCCACGAGCGCGTCGTCCCCGCTCGGCGTGAGCCCGATGCCGCGGCCGATGAGCTCCCGAGCCGGCGCGGCATCGCCCCGCAGGATCCCGGCGGCCGCCGCCGCGCATCCGGTCTGCTCGTCCCCCTCGGCAGCGGCGAGGGCCTCCACCAGCTCGTCCGCGGGAGGGGCCCCGGGGGCGGACGGGCTCGCCGGCGCCGCGCCGGAGGAGCCCGCAGCGGACGGAACCGCCCCGGGCGCGGCCGCCCCGGAGGGCCGTCCCGGGAGGAGCGGGAGCGCGATCCCGGCAGCCCCCGGGGCGAGCAGCGTGCCCTGCGCCGCGTCGAACCGCCACCGGGCAGACCCCGGGATCGCGCGCAGCGCCCGGCGCCATCGCCCCCAGGTCGCTCCGTCGAGCTCGACGCCGAAGGGGACGGCGAGCGAGCCCTTCCCCGCCAGGGGCTCCGGCCGCGCGCTCAGATGCAGCATCGGAGGGGCGCCGGAGGGCCCGGCGCCGAGCCGGACGAGATTCGCTCCGCGCGCGAAGACGCTGTGCAGGAGCCAGCTGCCCGAGGCCGCGAGGTGCTCCCGGGCGGTCGGCCCGACCCATGCCGTCTGTGCCATCCGGCGCCCCTCTCCGTCCTGTTCCTGCGCCCGCTTCTCGCGTCCGGCCCTCGGCTCAGGCGGCGTCGACGTCGACGCCGTGCTTGGCCGCGAGCGCCTCGAGCGCCTTCTCGAAGCAGGCCAGGGGCGCGCGCACGGTGCCCGCTCCGACCTGGCCCCGTCCCGCGATCCGGTGCGCGATCCCCGTGTTGATGATGGGCGTGATGCCGGTCGCGACGACCTTGCGGATGTCGATGCCGACGCAGGCGCCCTGGAAGTCCCAGGTCGGGATGGGCAGACCGGAGTTGTGGCCGTGCACGATCTCGAGCATGTCCTCGCTCGCCGCGAGCGCGTCGCCGAAGCCGCCCGCCCCGACGAAGCGGATCACGCCGGGCGCGGCGATCATCGCCATCCCGCCGACGCCGAACGTCTCCGTGATCGCGGAGTCGCCGATGTCGGGGTTCGCGTCCTCCTGCGAGAAGCCGGTGAAGAACAGGCCCTCGGGGGTGTTCACCGGCGCCTCGAACCACTGGTCGCCGAGCCCGGCGACCCGGATGCCGAAGTTCTTGCCGTTGCGGGTCATCGCGGTGACGATCGAGCCGTCCGCCCCGGCGCGGGCGGCGTCCATGACCGCCTTGCAGGAGGCCATCATGATGTTGAGGAAGAACTGGTCGGTGTCGCCGAGGAAGGTGAGGATCCTCTGCTTCCTGGCCGGGTCGAGGTCCTGCGCGGCGATCGGCCCGGCGAGCTTGGTCAGCAGCAGCGCGGAGGCGGCGATGTTGCGCTGATGGAACTCGTCGCCCATCGTGATCGCCCGGGCGACCAGCGGCATCACCGGCAGGCCGCCGTCGAGGCCGCGCACCGCCTCCGCGATCGCGGGGCCGAGGTCCTCTGCCATCCACCGCAGGCGCTCGACGACCTCCTCGTCGTAGGCCCCGAAGCGCAGCACCTTGCCGATGCCCTCGTTCATGGTGCAGTAGGCGCGGGTCCCCGTGCCGGACTCCTCGACGACGAGGACCGCCATGCCGGCGCTCGTGATCCCGCCCATGGGCCCGACGGCGCCGACGTGGTGGCAGGGGATGAAGCGGACCTCGGAGGCCAGGAGCTCCCGGGCCTCCTCCTCGGTGCTCGCCCAGCCTTCGAAGAGGGCCGCCCCGACGCACGACCCCTGCATGGGGCCGGTCATCTCCGCGAAGGGCAGGGGCGGGCCGGCGTGCAGGAGGGTCTTCTGCTCCTGCGCCAGCTCGGGGATGACGGTGGCGGCGCGGACGACGTCGACCAGCACGGGCTGGGCTCCGGTGATCCGCTGGATGATCTGCTCGTTGGCCTCGTCGATGCTCGCGGCGATGGTCATGGTCTCCTCCTCGAGGACGGTGGGTGCGGGGGTGTCGGGGGCGGTGCTGGTCATGTCAGGGCCGCGAGGATCTTCTGCAGCCGTGGGTTCCCGCCGGCCAGCGGCGACCAGGTGTACTGGACGACCTCGCCCCCGCGCTCGTGCAGCGCTGCCGCGAAGGACGGCAGGCCCACGTTGATGACCTGCGGCGGCGCCGAGACGAGTGCTCGCGTCGGGGCCGGGACGGCGGCGGGAACGGCGGACTCGCCGAGGCCGCGCAGGATTGCGAGAGCATGCCGGGTGGCCGCGGCGTTGGAATCGAGGACCACGGCCCCGGCGGCCTCGAGCGCGGCGATCTGCGCCGAGCGCGGCTGGGGGTCCAGCTCGGTGCCGCACACGGATGCGACCACGACGACCTCGCGTCCCGCGGCCGCCGCGGCGGCCCGCCCTTCCTCGATCGCGGGGACGAGAGCCCCGGCGGGATCGGCGTGCGAGCCGTATCCGGTCACCACGTCGACGAGGACGACGGCGACCTCGGGGTCGTCGAAGGCCTCGCGGACCTTCTCGGCGCGCAGCGACGGATCGATCATCGGGTGAGGTCGTCCCTGCGTGTACGCGTCGTCGCCCAGATCGATGATCCGATGCCCGTCGTGGTCGAGCATGAACCCGGCGGGATGCTCGGCATCGGGCGGGACGCCGAGGGCGCGGGAGAGCATGAGCGCGGACTCGGCGGCGAGGGTGCCGCCGCAGAAGAGACCGCGCAGCGTGCGCTGGCCGGGCGCCGGCGCGGCGGGGTCGGCCTCCGGCACCTCGCCGTCGCCCTCCCGCACCGGTCCTGCGAGCGCGACGGCGAGCCGTGCCGCATCCTCGAGGGTGCGCGCGAAGGCGACGTTGCCGTCCTGCTCCTGTGCGGGTTCCTCCCCCAGCAGGATCGCGACGACCGGCGTGGACAGCTGCTGGCAGATCCCGAGCACGTTCTCGCGCACGGACGGCGCGGGAGGCTTGGACACGAGGGTGATCACGCGGGTGGCCGGATCCGCGTCGAGCGCCTGCAGTGCCTGGATGCACGTGATCGCGCCGACCTTCTCCGAGAGATCGCGCCCGCCCAGGCCGATGGCCTGGCTCACCCCGCCGCCGGCCAGGTCGATCTGGACCATGACCTCCTGGGTGCCGGTGCCGGAGGCGCCGACGATGCCGATGGGGCCGGGGGTGACGATGTTGGTGAAGGCGAGGGGAAGTCCGCCGAGGCTGCCGGTGCCGCAGTCGGGTCCCATCATGAGCAGGCCCCGCTCGCGGGCCCGGGTCTTCAGGCGGACCTCGTCCTCGACGGGGATGTTGTCGGAGAAGACGAACACGTGCAGGTCCGCGTCCAGCAGGCGCTCGATCTCCGGCGCCGCCTGCTCCCCGGGGATGGAGACGAGCGCGAGGTTCGCCTGGGGCAGGACGGAGCGCGCCCGCTCCAGGGAGCGCACGCGCGGGTAGCTGGCCGATCGCGAGGCGCTGGCCTGCTGGGCGATGTACTCCTCGACCCGGGAGAGGATGAGCGCCGGGGCCTCCGGATCCTCCGACTCGAGGGCGATGACGAGGTCCGCGGGCCCGGCCGCCTCGATCTGCGGGGAGACGAAGCCGGTGTCCGCGAAGATCCCCTTGTTCGCCGGGGTCCCCATCATGATGGAGACCCGCTCGACCTCGTCGAGGCCGCTGAGCTGGGTGCTGAGCACCATGAGGCTCACGGAGTCCTGGTAGGTGGCGGGCTTGATGATCGTGTGGAGCATGAGCGCTCACGCCCTTTCGCGGGAGTCGGAGGGGGAGGGTGCGGGGGCCGCGGGGCGGTTCTCGCGCAGGCCCAGCGCGGCGACGATCGCGATCGCGAGCAGGCCGATCGCGAGGTAGAACCCCGCGTTCCAGCTGCCGGTGACGTCGACCAGCAGCCCGGTCACGTACGGCGCGAGGATCGAGGAGGACATGCCGATGAAGTTGAACAGCCCGAAAGCGCTCGCGGTGATCGAGGCCGGCGAGTTGAGGCCGCACAGCGAGATCAGCAGCGGGTCCGTGGCGAGCTTGCCGAAGAAGCCGTACATGACCAGGGCGAGGATGACCAGCGGCATGGACGGGGCGAGGACCAGGAGCAGGATCGAGGCGATCGCGAGGGGGAACACCATCAGCAGCAGCGGCTTGCGCACGCCGATGCGGTCGGAGATCCAGGCGATCAGCAGCGCGGCGGGGACGGAGGTCCACGCGACCAGGGAGGAGACGAACCCGGTCTGCGAGGCCTCGACCCCGCGGACCTCGGCGAGATAGGTGGGCAGCCACGTGATCATCACGAAGAACCCGTAGATCGAGCAGAAGACCATGACGAAGGTCAGCACGAGGTTGCGGACGCGGAAGAGGCTCAGGACGCTGGGCTTCGGCCCTGCGTCGGCGGCGTCGACGTGCGCGCGCGGCTCGCGGATCAGCACCCACATGAGAAGGCCCACGAGGATCGTGGGGACGGCGAAGACGTAGAACGGCGCCCGCCATCCGCCGCCCAGGTCGAAGGCGATCCAGCTGGAGGCCATCAGACCCAGGGAGATGCCGAAGGCCTGCCCGGAGTTGATGATCGCCGAGCCGAGGGTGCGCAGGCGCCCGGGGATCATCTCGCCGGAGAGCGAGTACTGGGGCCCGTAGTAGAACCCCTGGCCGAAGCCGGCCACCGCCCGCATGAGGAACAGCATGCCGACCCCGCCGACCACGCCCGTCAGGCCCGTGAACAGGCCGAAGATCACGAAGCCGAGCACGATGAGCTTCAGCCGCCCGAAGCGGTCGCCGATCATCCCCGACGGGACCTGCACCAGTGCGTATACCAAGAAGAAGACCGAGTTCAGCAGACCGAGCCCGGCCTTGTCGAGGCCGAACTCCGCGCCGATCTCCGACATGACCGGATTGAGGATCGTCCGGTCCGCATAGATGAACATCCAGCCCAGGAAGAACATCAGGGCTACGACCCACCATTTGGTGGGCGCTCGTCCCGGTCGCGGCGAAGCGGTGCCCGCTGCGGTCGATACTGCGTCGGTCATCTCGGCTCCTCATCAGGTTCGAGTCCCGTACCGTCGTTGGTATACCGAGCGTAGCGCGGAAAGCGAACCACGTCACCCCCGCGCCCTAGACTTTCTCCATGACAGATCCTGCGCCCGTGCGCGAGCTGGGGCCGGCGGACCGCCCGGCCGTCGATCGGATGATCTCCCTGGCCTTCGGAGGCCGCTCCCCTCGGACCGAGCCGGAGCCCTTCCCCGCCGGCGTGACGGCGCTCGGCATCGACGGTCCGGAGGGCGACCTCGCCGCCTCCCTGCTCCTGCGTGAGGATGCGATCGCCCTCGGAGCGGGATCCGTCCGATGCGGCGGGATCGCCGGACTCTCGGTCCACCCCGGGCACCGCGGGCAGGGCCACTTCGGCGCCCTGCTGCGCGAGGCGCTCGCCCGCAGCACGGCCCGAGGGGACGCCTTCTCGATGCTCTATCCCTCCCACCAGGGCATCTACCGTCGACTGGGTTATCAGACCGTCGCCCAGGTGCGGAGATACGTGCTGCCGCTCGCCGATCTGCAGGGCATCCGCACGGATCCGTCGCTGCGCATCTCCCCGGTCCTCGCCGCCGACATGCCGGCCCTCCGTGCGCTCTACCTCGCCATGGCCCACCGGGAGAACGCCCTGCTGCTGCGGGAGGGCCCCCTCTTCGGGGACGACGGCCTCCCCGCCGCACCATGGAACGCGGTGATCGTGCGCGATGGCACCTCGGCTCCGCGCGGGTACCTGTCCTACGCGCGCACCGCCGACGGCGTCGGGGGCACGGGGCTGGAGGTCTTCGACCTGGTGGGCGAGGACAGAGCCGCACTCGAGGCGCTGCTGTCGTGGCTGGGCAGCTGGTCGACCGTCGTCTCCTCCGCCCTCGTGCGCACACGCACGGAGGACCCGCTGCTCGACGTCCTCCCCGGGGCGGGGCTGCGCCCGGACCCGCGCACGGTTCCCCTGGTGATGATGCGGCTGCTGGACACCGCGGCGGCGCTCGAGGCCCGCACCGCACCGCCCGGGCTCGAGGGCGAGGTGCACCTGGAGGTGGAGGACGCCGCGGTGCCGGAGGGTGTCTGCCGCGCCGCCGGCGTCCGCGCGGTCCGCGTCCGATCAGGGCGGGTCGAGGTCTTGCCCGCGGGCTCCTCGCCCCTGCCGCGGACTCGCCTGGACGTCCACGCCGCGGCGCTGCTGCTCGCAGGCGGACGGACCCTCGCCGAGGCGCGACGGCTGGGGCTGCGCGCGGACGCGGACCCCGCTGCCGAGGCGTTCCTCGATACCCTGCTGGCCGGTCCGCGCCCCAGCGTGCTCGACTTCTTCTGATCGTCCGCCTGACCGCCGTCCCCCGACGCACCGGCCCGCCCGGCCCCGCCCCGACCCCTGGAGCCCCCCCCGCATGGCGAAGCTGCACTTCAAGTACGGAGCGATGAACTCCGGCAAGTCCGACACCCTCATCAAGACCGCCTACAACTACGCGGAGAGAGGGCTGGCGACCCTCACGGTGAAGGCGGCGATCGACACCAAGGGAGAGGACTGGGTCATCGCCCGCGGCGGTGCGCGGCGCCGCGTCGACGTGCTCGCCGCATCGGGCGAGGACCTGCGCGAGCGCATCCGCGAGACCGCGGATCGCCTGGACCTGCGCCCCCTGCACTGCGTGCTCGTGGACGAGGCGCAGTTCCTGGACCGGGAGCAGATCGACCAGCTCTTCCTCGTCGCCAAGAGCGAGGACATCTCCGTCATCTGCTACGGGCTGCGCACCGACTTCCTCGCCCGCGTCTTCCCCGGGTCGCAGCGGCTCTTCGAGCTCGCCGACAACTTCGAGAAGCTGCCGACGATGTGCCGGTGCGGCTCGCAGGCCGAGTTCAACTGCCGCCTGGTCGGCGGGGTGCACGTCTTCCGCGGCGAGCAGGTCGCGATCGACGACGGCTCCGAGGTGAGCTACGAGTCGCTGTGCGGCAGCTGCTTCCTGCGGGAGCAGGAGGCCGCCGGCGATCCGGTGATCGGATAGCGCAGCCGGGCCCGGATCGCACGAGGAGACCACGATCCGGACATAGGATGATCCTCGGACCACCACGGCGTGCCGGCAGTCGTCGACGACCTGCTCCGCAGCCGTCCCGCACGTCACCGAGGAGCACCCAGATTGACCGGCATCAGCCATGACCGTCCCCGCGCCGACGTCTCCGCGGAGGCGGTGACCGAGCAGGTGCGCACCTGGGTGCACGCCGCCGCGGAGCACGATGTCCCGGGGCCTGCGAAGATGCTCGCGCAGCTCCTCAAGGATCCCCAGGGGCTCGAGTTCACCGTCTCCTTCGTGGACCGCGTGATCCGTCCCGAGGATCCGCGCGCCGCCGCGCAGGAGCTGCGGCGCCTCGCCGCCCACCCGCCCGCCTTCCTGCCCGCGCCGCTGCGCCGGGTGCTGTCCTTCGGCGGCGGCATGGCCCCCCTTGCGCCGCACCTGGTGGTCCCCATCGCCCAGCGCGTGATGCGCCGCATGGTCTCCCATCTGATCCTCGACGCCCGGGACGCCCAGCTCGGCAGCGCCATCGCGCGCCTGCGCGCCGACGGCATCGACCTGAACATCAACCTCCTGGGCGAGGCGGTCCTCGGCGCTCGCGAGGCCGGACGGCGGCTCGAGGGCGTGCGCCGCCTGGTCGGGCGGCCCGACGTCGACTACGCCTCCATCAAGGTGTCCTCGATCGTGGACCATCTGTCCCTGTGGGGGGCGCGGGACACCGTCAGCCACATCGTGGAGACCCTGCTGCCGCTGTACCTCGACGCGGCGCGCGGCGAGCGGCCCACCTTCCTGAACATGGACATGGAGGAGTACCGCGACCTCGAGCTGACCCTCGACGTGTTCGAGCGGCTGCTGGACCGCCCCGAGCTCCTCCACCTGCACGCCGGCATCGTGCTGCAGGCCTACCTGCCCGATTCCCTCGCCGCCATGGAGCGCCTGCGCGCCTTCGCGCGCGCCCGCGTGGCCCGCGGCGGCGCGCCCATCAAGGTCCGGGTCGTCAAGGGCGCGAACCTCGCGATGGAGCAGGTCGAGGCCGCTCTCCACGGACACGAGCAGGCCCCCTTCCACACGAAGGAGGAGGCCGATGCGCAGTACAAGCGGGTGCTCATGGACTCCCTGCACCCGCGTCATCTGGAGGCCGTGCACCTGGGCATCGCCGGGCACAACCTCTTCGACGTCGCCTTCGCCCATCTGCTCATGGAGCGCCGCGGCATCGCCCCCGGAACCGCCGGCGGCGTCGAATTCGAGATGCTCGCGGGCATGGCCCCGGGGCAGCAGGCGGTGGTGCGCGAGAGCGTGGGCAGCATGCGCCTGTACGTGCCGATCGTCGCGCCGCAGCAGTTCGACGTGGCCGTGTCCTACCTGGTCCGCCGCCTCGAGGAGAACGCCTCCCCCGACAACTTCATGTCCGCCGTGTTCGAGCTCGACCGGTCCGAGGAGCTCTTCGCCCGGGAGGAGGGGCGCTTCCGCCGCTCCCTCGCCCGCGCCCTCGACGAGGTGCCGCGCCCCACGCACCGGGATCAGGACCGTGCCCGGGAGGCGCAGGAGGACGCACCCGCGCTCGGCGGCACGTCGCTGCCGGCGCTGCCCGGCGCCTTCGCCAACACGCCCGACACCGACATGGCGACCCGGGCCAACCAGCAGTGGGCCGAGGCGATCACCCACCGGATCCGGGGCTCCCGCCTCGGCACCGATGCCGCCGATGCGGCCCGCCTGCACACGGTCGAGCAGGTCGACGCGGTCTACCGCCACGCGCTCGAGGCCCAGAAGACCTGGGCGGCCAGGCCCGCCACCGAGCGGGCCGCGGTGCTGCGCCGCGTCGCCCAGGTCTTCTCCCGGCATCGCGCGGAGCTGCTCGAGGTCGCGGCCGCGGAGACCGGCAAGACTCTCGAGCAGGGGGACCCGGAGGTCAGCGAGGCGATCGACTTCGCCCTCTACTACGCCGAGCAGGCCGAGCGCCTCGCCGGGCTCACGGAGGTCGTCGCGATCCCGCGCCGCCTGACGCTGGTCACCCCGCCCTGGAACTTCCCGCTCGCGATCCCCACCGGCTCCGTGCTCGCACCGCTGGTCACCGGCAGCGCCGTCGTCATGAAGCCCGCTCCCCAGGCCCGGCGCTGCGGAGCCGTGATCGCGCAGCTGCTCGCACGGGCCGGGGTTCCCGAGGGCGTCTTCACCCTCGTGGACGTCCCCGAGGACGAGGTCGGCCGGGCGCTCGTCTCGGATCCGCGCGTGGACCAGCTGATCCTCACCGGCGCCTACGACACGGCCGCGCTGTTCGCCTCCTGGCGACCCCAGCTGCGGATCAAGGCGGAGACCTCGGGCAAGAACGCCATCGTCGTCACCCCGCATGCGGACCTCGACCTCGCGGCCAAGGACGTCGCCGCGAGCGCCTTCGGCCATGCGGGGCAGAAGTGCTCGGCGGCGAGCCTCGTGATCACCGTCGGCTCCGTGTCCCGCTCGCGCCGCTTCGACGCGCAGCTGGCCGATGCGATCCTCAGCCTGCACGTGGGCACCCCCGAGGATCCCACCGCGCAGGTGGGCCCCGTCATCGAGGCTCCCGGTGAGAAGCTCCGGCGAGGGCTGACGGAGCTGGCTCCCGGGGAGAGCTGGCTGAGCGCACCCGAGCAGCTCGACGCCGAGGGCCGCCTCTGGACCCCGGGCGTGCGCCTCGGCGTCCGGGAGGGGTCCGAGTTCCACCGGACCGAGTACTTCGGCCCCGTTCTGGGCGTCATCCATGCCGACACGCTCGAGGATGCCGTGCGCATCCAGAACGGCACCGCCTACGGGCTCACGGCGGGCCTGCATTCGCTGGATCCCGACGAGGTCGCCTGGTGGACCGATCACGTCGAGGCCGGGAACCTGTACATCAACCGCGGCATCACCGGGGCGATCGTGGAGCGCCAGGCCTTCGGCGGCTGGAAGCGCTCCGCGATCGGGCAGACCGCGAAGGCCGGGGGCCCGAACTACCTGCTGCATCTGGTGGACCTGGTCGACGCCGCTCCGGCATCGGATCCCCGAGCCTGGCTCGACGCCGCCCGGGAATCCGATCGTGCGCATCTGGCGAGCACCTTCCTGCCGCGAGACCCGCAGGATCTGCACGGCGAGATCAACGTGCTGCGCTACCTGCCGGTGCCGACGGTGGTGCGGGCCGCGGAGGGCGCGCCCGCCCATCACCTCGAGCGGGTGCTGCTCGCGGCCGATGCCGTCGGCGCGGATGTGGAGGTCTCCCTGGCCGATGCCTCCCTCGAGCCGGTGGTCCGCCGCGTGCTGGCCGCCGCGCCGGAGGTCCGCGTCGAGTCGGCGTCCGCGTTCGCCGGGCGCGTCCCGCAGCTCGAACGGCATCGGATCCGCCTGATCGGTGAGGCGGACGACGAGCTCCTCACGGCGATCTCCCGGCGCGTCGAGGTCGCCCTGTTCCCGGCCGTGCCGACGGTCAGCGGCCGTGTGGAGCTGCTCGCCTTCCTGCACGAGCAGGTCATCAGCGCGACCGATCACCGCTACGGCAACCCGCTGCCCCAGGAGTACGACCTCACCGGCGGGGTCGGCTTCGCCCGCGGGCGGGGTTGAGGCGAGGTCCGCCGCCGCGGAGCCGGTCCTCGGGGGCCGGCTCCGCGGCGCTGCCGACAGGCTCCCGCAGCCACACGGGACCGCGGATCCCGCAGGACAGGAGGCCGGGTCCGTAGGGTGGGTGTGCTGCCTCATCTGGCAGTCCCGTTCTCGACGAGGAGATCGCATGTCCCCCTCATCCCCTGCTCCCCGGTCCCCCTCCCCCGCCCTGTCCCGCCGCGCCGCCCTCGGAGCCGCCGGGACGATCGGTGCTCTCGCTGCGACCGGCCCGCTGTCCTCCGCGCAGGCGGAGCCCGGCTCCGGCCCGGGCCACGGCGAGGCCCGCGACCGTGCCCGGGCCGCGCTCGAGGCGCTGCAGAGGCACTTCGCGATCGACGACGGCAGCGACCTGCTGCTCGAGCACGCCCCTCGGCGCGAGGACGATCCGCCCTCGTCCTACGAGTGGCCGCTGTCCCAGGCGCGCGCCGCGACCGCCGAGCTGTCCCATGCGCCGGGCGTCACCGATCTCGCGCCGATGCTCGCCTCCCGCGATCGCGCCCAGGAGCGCTACTGGCACGCGGCCGGCGGGGATACGGGCCTGCCCGGCTATGCGTCCGCGACCGACCCGGCAACCGGCGCCCACGGGGACTACTTCTACGACGACAACGCCTGGGTCGGCATGCTCGAGGTCGAGGAGCATCTGCTGACCGACGGCCGTCGCGGGGACGTGGCCCGGGCGGAGGAGGTCATGGCCCTGCTGCGTTCCGGCTGGGACGACGATCCCACGCATCCGGCGCCCGGCGGCGTGTGGTGGGCGCAGACGGACTGGAACGACGACCGCAACACCGTGTCGAACATGCCCACCGCCAAGCTCGGCATCCGCCTGTTCCAGCTCACCGGGGCCCAGGAGCACCTCGACCTCGCGCTGCGATGCGTGGACTGGACCCGCGAGCACCTCCTCGCGGACAACGGCCTGTTCTGGGACAACGTGAAGCTCGACGGCTCGATCGACCGCACCCAGTGGACCTACAACCAGGGAGTCCCGCTCGGGGTGGAGGCGCTGCTGTTCGAGGTGACAGGCGATTCGACGCATCGGGATCGATGCCTCGCCATCGTCGAGGCGCTCATCGGACATTACGACGTGTGGACCGAGGGCGGCTCGCTCGACGCGCAGCCCGTCGCCTTCAACGCGATCCTCGCCTCGAACCTGCTGCTCGCGGAATCGGTGCTGGGTCCGGAGGTTCCCGGACGCCGCCTCGTCGCCGCGATGGCGGACCGCCAGTGGCGCCTGCTGCGGGACCCGGAGACCGATCTGTTCCGCCGCGGGGCGGACGCCGAGGGCACGGAGCTGCTGGACCAGGCCGGCTTCGCGCGCACCCAGGCGCTGGCCGCGCTCCCCCGGCCGCTCTGGCGGCACCTCACCTGATCCTGCGGTGCGGGAGCGCCGCCGCAGGCCCTGGCCGGCGGCGCGGACGGCGCTCCCGCTGCCCTCCTCAGCCGTCGAGGACGGTTCCGGCAGGGATCTGCGCGGGGTCCTCGGCCGTGACCCGGGCATCCCCTCGCACGACCACCCCCGCGCCGAAGACGTGATCGCCCTCGACGGCGAGCGAGCTCGCCTCCCGCAGGGACGGCACCCCCTCCGGGAAGCGCGTCTCGAAGTCCCCGACGAGCTTGTAGTGCTCCGCATCCAGCGACACGTCCGCGACCTTCTCGACCTTCTGCACGAGCGCCATCCGCTCGTCGAGCTCGTACGCGTCCGAGCGCACCAGCAGCAGGTCGCTGGTCGCCTTGACCGGCAGGAAGCGCGAGCGGTCCACGACGATCGCCGTGGCGCCGTCGAAGACCTCGATGGCCGCGCCCATCGCGGACTCGATCTGGTAGACCTTCGTGCTGGCCTTGTCAGCCGGGTCGACGGTCTTCTCGTTGCGGATCAGCGGCAGGCCCATCACCCCGTCGCGCTCGGCGAGGATCGCCGCGACCTGCTCGAGGTCGAACCAGAGGTTGTTGGTGTGGAAGAACGGGTGGCGGTGCTCATCTGTGAAGAAGTGCATCTGCTCCTCCGGCGTCTGCGCGGTGTCGCGCAGGATGAGGCGCCCGTCGGACTTCCGGATCGCGAGATGACCGCCCTTGCGGTCGGCCGGGGTGCGCCGGCACAGCTCCGCGGCGTAGGGCGCGCCGGTGCTCGCGAACCAGGAGGCGATCACCGGGTTCGGGACGGTGCCGAGGTTGTCGGAGTTGGAGACCGAGGCGTAGCGGAAGCCCGCGTCCAGCAGCTGCTGCAGCAGGCCCGAGGTCTGCAGGGCCGTGTAGATGTCTCCGTGGCCGGGCGGGCACCACTCGAGGTCCGGGTCCGCCGGGTGCTCGACGGGGGTCAGGTCGTCGGCCCGGAGCTTGGGCTCCTTGTTCTGCAGGAAGTCCAGCGGCAGGTCCCCGACCGGCAGATCGGGGTACTGCGCGAGCACCTCGAGGGTGTCCTCGCGGGTGCGGAAGGAGTTCATGAAGATCAGCGGCAGGCGCGCCCCGGTCGCGCGACGCGCCGCGAGGACCTGCTCGACGATGATCTGCAGGAAGCTCCTCCCGTCCCGCACCGGCAGCAGCGACTTCGCGCGGTCCATGCCCATCGAGGTGCCGAGCCCGCCGTTGAGGTTGATGATCGCGAGCTGGTCGAAGACCTCCTTCGCGGCGAAGGGGTCGATGGTGACGTCCTCGAGCTCGGGCGGGTCGAGATACGGCTCGATGGTCTCCTCCGGGATGGACCCCGTGGTCCCGTCCTCGAGCTGGGCGTAGTAGTGGGTGAACACGTCTATGGCGGTCTGCGGGACGCCCGCGTCGGTCATCTTCTGCTGTGCTGCGGCAAGGCCTTCGATGCTCATGGGGCCAGGGTATCGGGCCCCTTCCGCAGCGGCGGCATGCGCAGGGCGAGCATCCGAGCTGAGCTCAGCGCCCGGCGGCGTACCCCTGGGCGCCGCGCGGGTTCGCGGCGGCGCCCAGCACGCCGGTGGCCGGGTCCCGCGTCACGCAGGACAGCCGCCCCAGCGACCAGGGGCCGGAGACGGTCACCTCATGCCCCCGTTCGCGCAGCCCCGCGATCACCTGCTCCCCCAGGCGCTCCTCGACGACGGCTCCGGCGGGCGTCCAGGTGCGCGGCCAGAAGGAGCCGGGCATCGCGGTGGTGTGCAGGGCGGGCGCGTCGATCGCCTGCTGCGGGGTGTAGCCGCCGACGAGGACGCGCAGCAGGAAGAGCAGCTGCCACTGGTCCTGCTGGTCGCCCCCCGGTGAACCAAGCGCCATCACCGGCTGCCCGTGCTCGAGCACGAGCGTGGGGGTGAGGGTCGTCCGCGGCCGCGCACCCGGACGCAGAGCGGTCGGCGAGGACTCGTCCAGCCACGTCATCTGCAGCCGGGTCCCCAGGCAGAAGCCGATGCCGGGCACGGCCGGGGAGGACTGCAGCCAGCCGCCCGAGGGGGTCGCGCTGATCATCATGCCGCGGGCGTCGACGACGTCGAGGTGGCAGGTGTCGCCCCGTACCTCCTCGCCCACGCGCACCGTGGGCTCGCCCGTCGCAGCATCGGGCAGGCGGCCGCCGGCGGTCGCCAGCTGCTCCGCGGTGAGCAGCGGCGGGACCGTTCCGGTCCTCCCGCCGGGCCTCCCGGGGCGGAAGCCGGCGCAGGCGCGTTCGGTGATCAGCGCGCGACGCGAGGCGATGTACTCCTCGCTCAGCATCTGGGCGAGAGGGACATCCTGACCGTCCCCGAAATGGGTGTCGCGGTCGGCGAGGGCGAGCTTGAGCGCCTCGAGGATCCGGTGGGCGCCGGCCTCGGTCGACGGGTCCAGCTCCTCATCGGCGAAGCCGTCGAGGATCCGCAGGGCGATCAGGAGCGCGGGCCCCTGGCCCCAGGGCCCGGTCTTCGCGATCGTGCGCCCGCGGAAGGTCGCGGTCGCGGCCGGCTCGAGGCGCGCGACGGCCCCGGCGAGATCGGCCGCCGTCATCACGCCCCGGTGCTCGGCGCCGTCGGAATGCCGGTGCGGCACCTCCTGGAACGCCGCGATCGCCCGGGCCACGGGTCCCTCGCGCCAGCGGCGGCGCGCGGCCTCGATGCGAGCCTCCCGAGTGGGTCCGACGGCGTGCTCCGCGAGGTCCTGCAGCACCCGGGCGTACTCGGGGTTGCGGATCAGCTCTCCCGGCTGCGGGGCGCGGCCGTCGGGCATCCACAGAGCCCCGGAGGTCGGCCAGGCCCGGGCGAAGGTCTCCTCCAGGGAGGCGATCTGCGCGGCGACGCGGGCGAGGACCGGGTGGCCGTCGCGGGCGTAGCCGATCGCGTGGTCGAGCACCTCCGGAAGCTCCCAGGTGCCGTGCTCGGCCAGGAGCAGGAGCCAGGCGTCGACGGCGAGCGGCACCGCCGCGGCCAGGGCGCCCGTGCCGGGGACACGGTCCAGCCCCTCGGCGCGGCAATGCGCGATGGTCGCGGCCGCGGGCGCGCAGCCCTGCCCCATGAGCACGCGCGGCACGGGGTCCGCGGGCGAGGCGATCAGCGCCGTCATGTCGCCGCCCGGACCGTTCAGATGGGGCTCGACGACGTGGAGCACGAATCCTGCGCTGACCGCGGCATCGGCGGCGTTGCCGCCCCGCTCGAGGACGCTCAGCGCGCTCGCGGTGGCGAGCCAGTGCGTCGAGGCGACCATCCCGAAGGTGCCCTGCAGATCAGGTCGGGTGAGATGCGGATCCGGGGCGACGAACATCGGGCGACGGCCTTTCGACGGCGAGGGGCGGCAGGAGGGATCATCCCACGGGGGACCCTAGAGCCGGTCCCATCCCGAGACCCGCGGATCCGGCACGAGCGGCAGGACCCGGGCATCACAGAAGGGCCGGTGCGGATCGGCCGGGGTCATCGCGGGCAGCACCAGCGCCCAGAGCCCGTCCGCGCCCCGGGTCGCGGCGGGCGCGACGAAGGCGCCCTCTGCTCCGGGGCCCAGCAGCTCCTGGGAGGTCAGCAGCTCTCCGTCCGCGGCGGGGCAGCCCAGCAGCGCGGCGTGCAGGCGCGTCGCGCGGAGGGAGGAGAGATCGGCGGCGACGAGGATCCGGGCTCCCGGCGCGCCGGGCAGGACGTCGCACCGGACGCCGTCGCGCAGCACACGGGTGCCGAGCTCCTCCAGGGCCCGGTCGTAGAGGAGCCGGCCGATGACCCAGACGACCGGCCCTGCCAGCAGCAGCATGCCGCCGGCGAGGCCGAGCACGAGCGCGGCTCCGGGCTGCGCGAGCAGGGCTGCGAGCCGACCCGGTCGCAGCAGCAGGATCGCCAGCAGGACCAGACCGAGCGCGGACAGCAGGATCGCTCGCAGCCGGTACCCGTCGACCTCCGTGCTGATCTGCGCCTGGGCCTCGGCCGGGGTGCGCAGCGGGGGCAGCGGACGTGCCCGCTCGAGCTGCGCCGGGATCTCCGGCGGGCGCGTCCCGGCGTCCCTGCCGGGATCTGGGTCCGCGGCGCGCATCCGACGGGTCGGGGACGCCGGCCGTTCCTCGGCCGGCCCCTCCCGCCGACGCCGGCCGCGCCTCGCCGTCGGGGGCGCGGGGCTGCTCTCCTCCGCCAGGCGGCGCTTCTCCTCCGCCAGGCGGCGCTTCTCCTCCGCCGGGCGGTGCTCGTCCGCCAGATCACGCGGCCTCTGCGTGAGGAACCGCCCTGCGGGCTGCTCGCCGCGCCCGGCCCGATGCGTGCTCATCCTCGACCCCGCCTTCGCCTGCGGAGCATCGGCCGCCCCGCCGGTCCCAGTATCGCGCAGGATCACCTCCCGCGATCCGTGATCGCGGTCGGCCCACCCCGGCGGAGTCCGTAGACTGGTGAACCATGAGCACAGTCCTGTCCGCGGTCGCCTGGCCGTACGCCAACGGTCCCCGCCACATCGGTCATGTCGCCGGTTTCGGCGTCCCCTCCGACGTCTTCTCGCGGTACATGCGCATGGCGGGCCACGACGTGCTCATGGTCTCGGGCACGGACGAGCACGGCACCCCGATCCTCGTCGAGGCGGACAGGAACGGCGTCTCCGCCCGTGAGCTCGCCGATCGCAACAACCGCGTGATCGTCGAGGACCTCGTCCAGCTGGGCCTGTCCTACGACCTGTTCACGCGCACCACGACCCGCAACCACTACGCCGTGGTGCAGGAGATGTTCGTGGCCGTGCGGGAGAACGGCTACATGCTCGAGCAGGTGACCTCCGGGGCGATCTCGCCGTCGACCGGCCGCACCCTCCCGGACCGCTATATCGAGGGCACCTGCCCGATCTGCGGCACCCCCGGGGCTCGCGGCGACCAGTGCGACGCCTGCGGCAACCAGCTGGACCCCACCGATCTGATCGACCCGGTCTCGCGGATCAACGGGGAGACCCCCGAGTTCGTGGAGACCACGCACTACTTCCTGGACCTTCCCGCGCTCGCGAGCGAGCTGGGTCGCTGGCTGGACGAGCGGGAGGCGACGGGGCTGTGGCGCCCCAACGTGATCCGCTTCAGCCAGAACATCCTCGAGGACATCCGCCCGCGCGCGATGACCCGCGACATCGACTGGGGCATCCCCGTGCCGGGATGGGAGGACCAGCCGACCAAGCGCCTGTACGTGTGGTTCGACGCCGTGATCGGGTATCTCTCCGCCTCGGTCGAATGGGCGCGCCGCCAGGGCGACCCGGAGCTGTGGCGCAAGTGGTGGAACGACCCCGAGGCCCTGTCGTACTACTTCATGGGCAAGGACAACATCGTCTTCCACTCGCAGATCTGGCCCGCGGAGATGCTGGCCCAGAACGGCAAGGGCGACAAGGGCGGCAAGCCCGGCGCCTTCGGGGAGCTGAACCTGCCCACCGAGGTCGTCTCGAGCGAGTTCCTCACCATGGAGGGCAAGAAGTTCTCCAGCTCGAAGGGCGTGGTCATCTACGTCCGCGACGTGCTCTCCCGCTATCAGGCGGATGCCCTGCGGTACTTCATCTCCGCGGCGGGTCCGGAGAACCAGGATGCGGACTTCACCTGGGAGGATTTCCTCTCCCGCACCAACAACGAGCTCGTCGCCGGCTGGGGCAACCTCGTGAACCGCACCGCGGCGATGATCGCGAAGAACGTGGGAGAGATCCCGGCCGCAGGAGAGCTCGAGGACGTGGACCGTGCGCTGCTCGAGGAGATCCGTGCGGGCTTCGACTCGGTGGGCTCGCTGATCCGGGCGCACCGGCAGCGCGCCGCGATCGCGGAGGCCATGCGCCTGGTCTCGGAGGCCAACCGCTACGTCTCGGAGACCGAGCCGTTCAAGATGAAGGCGGAGGAGCAGCGTCCGCGCCTGCTCACGGTCCTGCACGTCCTCGCCCAGGCGGTCACGGACCTGAACACCCTGCTCTCGCCGTTCCTCCCGCATTCGGCCAACGAGGTCGAGAAGGCCCTCGGCGGCGATCGGGTGATCGCGCCCCTGCCGCGGATGGAGGAGGTCGAGGACCTCGACGGCGGCCCGTCCTACCCGATCATCACGGGCGACTACTCGGACGCTCCGGCGTGGGCGCATCATCCGGTGGCGGTCGGCGCCCCGGTCGCGAAGCCGACGCCGGTCTTCACGAAGCTGGACCCGACGATCGTCTCCGAAGAGCTCGAGCGCCTGGGGCTCGACCCCGCCTGATCGAGCGGGCTCCGACCGGAGCGCCCGCGAAGAGCGAGCAGGCCCTCCGGCCGATGCCGTGGCGATCATCGAGCAGATGCCCTGGCCGAATCGGTGGCGATCGGCCAGGCTCATCCAGCCGTCGATACGCCGGCGAAGCCTCCGCGTCGCCCGCAGGCCAGCAAACAGACCACCGACGTATCCGCATCGCCCGCGGGGCATCAGAACGACACGAATCCTTCGATCACCCCACGGGGCCTCCGCGATGCTCCTCTGTCCGCAGACCGCTGACGATCGTCCAGTGGTCCCGTGCCGAGGAACAACGGGCTCCGCGCGCGCTCGTGCGCGGCCGACCGGGCATGTCGATGCGGTCACGTTGACCGAGCATGACGATGCCGTCACGTCGATCGGGCCCGCCTGCGCCGCCGGGTATCGGGTCGACCGGGTACGTCGACGCCGTCTGCTCAGCTGGGTGCGAAGCTCACGTCGCCTGGTCCGCCGCGAACGCTGACCCCGCTCCTCCCGCAGTACCACGTGCCGAACGGTGACCCCGCACTCCCCGTAGTAACACTTTCCGCGAAAGTGTTACTACGATGGGGCGATGGTCACCGTTCCCGCTCCTGCGCCGGTCCCGGCCGTCGGACGCCGTCCCGGCATGTGGTCTGTCGCCGATGACGGCCTCGCCTCCCGGGCCGCCCGTGCGCGCGGCACGGGTCCCTACGAGGCCTGCCTGCCGGCCCGTCTCGCGGACCTCCGGTTCGAGTTGCCCGCGGATCTCGCCGCGGACCTCGCCGACGCGGAGGCCGCCCTGGTCGCCTTCGACCTCCACAGCACGGCCGTGCTTGGCCCGCAGAGCCAGGCCATCGGACCGATGAGCTCGGTCCTGCTGCGCACCGAATCCGCCTCCTCCTCCCAGATCGAGGACCTGACCGTGGGCGCCCGTCAGCTCGCCCTCGCCGAGCTCGCGGAGTCCACGAGCCCGAACGCGATGACGGTCGTCGCGAACGTCCGCACCATGGAGGCGGCGCTGCGCCTGGCCGACCGCCTCGACCTGGCAGCGATCCTGCGGATGCATGCCGAGCTGATGGCCGCGCCCTCCGCTCCCCCGGGAGGGGAGCTGCGCCGCCAGCTGGTATGGGTGGGGCGCAGCGGCTCGAGCCCTCGCGGAGCGGCCCACATCGCCCCCGAGGCCGAGGACGTGCCCGCCGCGCTCGAGGACCTCATCGCCTTCATCGGACGGGAGGACCTGCCGATCCTCGCGCAGGCCGCGATCGCGCACGCCCAGTTCGAGACCATCCATCCGTTCACCGACGGCAACGGCCGCACCGGGCGCGCCCTCGTGCACGCCATGATCCACGGGAAGGGCCTCGTCACGCGGACGACGGCGCCGGTCTCCGCCGGGCTGCTCACCGACCACCCCGGATACATCGCCTCCCTCGACGCCTTCCGCGCCGGGGACGCCCGCCCCGTCCTCGAGCAGTTCGCGCGGGCCGCCCGCTATGCCGCCGTCACCGGGCGCGGGCTGGTCGAGGACCTCTCCGCGCAGCTCGACCTCTCGCGCGAGAGGCTCTCGGGGCTGCGTCGCCATGCCTTCGCGTTCCGCCTGCTTCCCCTGCTGGTGGCCCAGCCGATCGTGCATGCCGCCTTCGTCCGCGAGGCCCTGGGCACGAGCGCCATGAGCGCGCAGCGCGCCCTCGCCCAGCTCGCGGAGGCGGGCGTGCTCACCGAGCGGACCGGGCGCAGCCGGGGACGTGTCTGGCAGCACGACGGGATCCTCGCCGTGCTGGACGCCTATGCCGAGCAGGTGCGCCGCTCCGGGTGAGGACGAAGGCCCGGACCTGCTCCCCGGACGGATGCTGACGGTGCTCCCGATGAGCAGGGAGGGCGATCACGATCGGTCCCGGGATCCGAGTCCCCCGAGGTCATGGACGCGCAGCGCCACGGCATGCTCGGCACCGGCAGCCTCGCCCCCGGCGCGCAGCAGCTCCGGGATGAAGTCCTCCGGTGCCGGGTGCCCGGTCACGTGCGCGAGATAGGCCGCATGGCAGTGCAGAGACGCGACCGCGGCGTCCACGTCCTCCTGCGCGACCGCCTTCGCGTGGGTGGGGCGCTCGTGGCCCGCCACCAGGAGGGCACCGACGCTCCAGGCCGCGAGGCCCTCCACTTCCGCGAGCTCGCGGAACACCCACGGGTTCGCGGCGTCGCGCAGCCCGTCGACGACGGCGAGGCCCGTGGCCCGATGGTCGGCCTGGTTCAGCCCGCCGTACGCCTCGACCTCGAAGTTCGCGGTGAGGACGACATCGGGCCGGTGCCGGCGGACCACCCGGGCGACGGACCGGCGCAGCGCCAGACCCGGTTCGAGCATTCCGTCCGGATGTCCCAGGAACTCCAGCTCGCGCACGCCCACCGCCCGGCAGGCGGCACGCTGCTCGACCTCGCGCAGCGGCCCGACGACCTCCGGGGCCTGTGCCATCCCGGCCTCTCCCGAGGTCATCAGCGCGTAGTCGACCGCCACCCCGGTGCGCGTCCAGGCGTGCACCGCGGCGGAGGCGCCGTACTCCATGTCGTCGGGGTGGGCGACGATGCACAGCACCGAGGCGATGCCGTCCTCGGGCAACGGAGGCAGCGGATCGGGCGCGGGCCGTGCGGGCGGATCGGTCATGGGGCCGACCGTACCGGATCAGGCGCGGGCTCGGGCCAGCTCCCGCACGTCCGGCTCGGCTGCGGAGGCCGATTCGGCGCGCTCCGCGACCGCGGCAGCGGTGACGAGGGCCTGTTCGAGGTCCGCGCGCAGGTCCGACGGGTCCTCGAGGCCGATGGACAGCCGGACGGTCCCCTCGCTCACGCCGCAGGCCGCGCGCTGGGACGGGGTGAGGTGGCAGTGCGTGGTGCTGCCGGGGTGCACCGCGAGGGAGCGGGAGTCGCCGATGTTCACGGCGAGGGTCACGAGCTCGAGCGCATCGAGGAAGGCCTCGGCCGCGGCCTCTCCCCCGACGAGATCGATCGCGAAGACCCCGGAGGTGCCGCGCGGGAAGTCGCGCCGGGCGATCCCGGCATCGGGGCGGCCCGGGGAGGAGGGGTGATGGACCCGGGCGACCAGCGGGTGCTCGCGCAGCGCGGCGGCGAGCTGCGCCGTGGTGGTGCTGATGCGCTCCATGCGCAGGTCCAGGGTCTCGATCCCTGCCAGCAGCAGCGAGGCGCTGTGCGCGGGCAGGGTCGCGCCGAAATCGGTCAGGTACTTGGCGCGCGCGTAGGCGAGATAGCCGGAGGCGCCGCGCGCGTACTCGTCGGAGAAGGTGACGCCGAAACGGCTGTTCGGCGAGGTCAGGCGCGGGAAGAGCGCGGGACATCGCCGAGGGTCGAAGCGGCCGGTGTCCACGACGACACCCGCGAGCGCCGCACCGTGCCCGCCCAGGTACTTGGTCGCCGAGTGGATGACGACATCGGCGCCGAGCGCCCCCGGCCGCAGGAGCGCCGGGCTCGCGACGGTGTTGTCGACGACGAGCACCGCGTCGTGCCGGTGGGCGATGTCCGCGAGGGCGGGGATGTCGGCGAGCTGCGCGCCGGGGTTCGCGATCGACTCGACGAACAGGACGCGGGTGCGGTCGGTGAAGGCGGCCTCGACGGCGGCGAGGTCCCACGGGTCCGCCGCCGACCAGGTCACCCCGGCATCGGCGAGGGAGTCGTCGAAGAACTCGACCGTGCCTCCGTACAGCCGGCTCGCCGCGACCAGGTGATCGCCGGGGGCGACGAGGCCCAGGATCCCGACGGCGACGGCGGCCTGCCCGGAGGCGACGGCGATCGCGCCGATCCCGCCCTCGAGAGCGGCGACGCGCCGCTCGAGAACACAGGTGGTGGGATTGCCCGACCGCGAATAGGCGTAGCCGTCGCGCCGGCGGGCGAAGAGGTCCTTGAGCTGCTGGTGGGACTCGGCCGCATAGGCGGTGGTCGCGTGGATCGGCACGGCGATCGACCGGTGCGGGCCCTCCGGCTCGTAGCCGGCGTGGGTCTGCGCGGTGCTCGAGTACCCGCTGCTGTCCGACGTGCTCATGGGGGCCTCCCGCGACGTGACGATGGTTCCGAGGCTCCATCGTGGAACGCCGCGCGCGCCGGCCCCAAGGAATGTTTCCGCGTGTGGCGCGCATGACCTGCGGCGATGTCGACGGTCACGGACGGTGCGGCACAGCGGGGGCGCCGGCGGCCCGGCGCTCGAGCGCGGTGACGACGGCTTCGAGCGGTCCCCGCTCCCGGACCGTCCGCGGGGCGAGCGCACGCCAGAGCGCTGCGACGACGCCACCGGCCGCGAGCAGCAGGCCGAGCATCGCCCAGGAGTCGTCGCGGGCGTCCCCGCTCGCCACCGCGGCGAGGTGGAGGAGCAGGATCTGCCCGGAGTACAGCGTCAGGGACATGGCGCCCGGCGCCGCCAGCAGCGCGAGTACGCGCCGCGTGCCCGCGGTCCGCGAGAGCAGCTGCGCTGCGCCCCAGCACAGCAGGAGGACGCCGCAGGAGCCGACGAGGTCGCCGGTGGTCTCTGCCGCGGAGCCGTCATAGGCGTGGACCGGGAACAGCCCGAGCAGGTTCGGGGCGATCACCAGAGCGGCGAAGAGGCCGAGCGCGCCGGCACCCGAGAGGAGCGCGGCTCCCGGTCCGGGCTCCCATCGGCGCAGCAGGCGCATGAGCAGGATCCCCGCGAGCGCGTAGGCCGTCATCGCGGCGAAGCGGTACGGACCGGAGCCGCCCGCGAGCTGCACGAGCTGCGACGGCCAGGTCCGGGCGAGGATCGGCAGCGCGATCGCGGACAGCCACACCACGGGGAGCACGATCGCGAGGGCCCGGCTGCGCAGCCGGGCGAGCGGGATGCAGACCGCGGTGAGGACCGCCAGGTGGCTCAGCACGATGATCACCTGGGCGCGGCTCTGCTCGAGCAGCAGCCCGAGCAGCAGGATGCATGCGGCGCGGACCAGCGTCCTCCGCGCCCGATGCGGTCCTCCGGCCTCCTCCCCGAGCTGCGCGCCGACGCCGATCAGCAGGGCGAACAGCGGAGCCGTCAGGAACTCGGAGACGAGGAGGATCCGCGCCGGGCCGTCGGACGGCGCGACATGGGCGATCACCATGAGGACGAGGGCCGCGCACCGCGCGAGGTCGATGCCCGGCAGACGGCTCATGCGGGCCAGAGGCCCGAGCTGCCCCTCCGGTGGGAGCCCAGCAGATGCGTGTCCACGATCCCGATCGCCTCCATGAGCGCGAACATCGTGGTCGGCCCGACGAAGCGGAACCCATGCCTCCGCAGCTCCTTCGCGAGCGCGACGGATTCCGGACTCGTCGTGGGGACGTCCGCGGCGCATGCGGGGCGGGGGGTCTCGGCAGGACGATAGGACCAGACGAGGTCGGCGAGGGTGGAGCCGGCGCCGAGCTCGCCGACCCGCCCGAGGCCGTCCATGCTGCGCAGCGCGATCGTGGCGCGGGCATTGGAGATCGTGGCCTCGATCTTCCCTCGATGCCGGATGATCGAGGCGTCGCCCAGCAGGCGCTCGACCTTCGCCGCCCCGAAGCCTGCGACCTCGTCGGGGTCGAAGCCCGCGAAGGCGCGCCGGAACCCGTCGCGGCGGCGCAGGATCGTCGCCCAGGACAGACCCGACTGGAATCCTTCGAGGCTGAGCCGTTCGAACACGCCGCGCTCGGTGCGCACCGGCATGCCCCACTCGGTGTCGTAGTACTCCCGCAGATCCTCGTGGACGCTGGCCCACTGCGGACGCGACAGCCCGTCCTCGCCGAGGACGAGGCCCGTCTGCTCCGCGGTCATCCTCAGTCGTCGATCCGGCCGACGGGCTCGCGCTTCTCCGCCTGGAACTGGTCCTCGACACGGCCCAGGGCCCAGTAGGCGCTGATGGAGATGCGATCCTTCGGGATCGATCGGACGGTCACGAGCTCGCGGCGGACCCGCTTGATGATGCCGCGCTCGCCGTGCGCGAAGACCTGGAGGTCCTCGCCCGCGGGGAGGTCCAGCTGCTCGAGGGCGGTGACCAGCAGCTCGTTCTCGCCGATCAGCCAGCGGACCTCGACGCCCTCCGGCGCCTCGATGCGCTGGCGGTCCCGGTCCTGCTGCAGCTGGATGAGCGCGACGCCCCGCGCCCGGGGAGGGAGCGCCTCGATCGCACGGACGATCGCGGGCAGGGCGCTGTGGTCGCCGACGATCAGGTGGAAGCCGACCTCGGGACGCGGCGCGTAGGCGCCTCCGGCCCCGGAGGCGGCCACGAGGTCGCCGGGGATCGCCTCATCGGCCCAGCGGGCGGCGACGCCGGCGTCCTCCCCCGTGCCGTGCAGCACGAAGTCGATGTCGATGAACCCGGCCTCGAGGTCCCAGCGGCGCACCGTGTAGGTGCGGCGGGACGGCAGCAGCTCCGGGCTCTCCGCGCGGAGGGCGTCCAGGTCGTAGGGCGGTGTGAGCCCGCTGCCGGGAGCGGCGATGAGGAGCTTCACGTAGCTGTCGGTGAAATCGTTCGGGCTGAGGTCCGCCAGTCCCTCGCCGCCCAGGCGCACCCGCATCATCTGCGGGGTGATGCGTTCCTTGGAGATGACCTCGAGGACCGCCTGCGGGCGGTTCGGACGGGCCGGGCGGGCCTGCGTCGTGGATTCCGCCGCGGCGGCGGGAGCTGGGGTGCTGCTGGCGTCGAACATGCCTCCGACCTTACGGGAATGCGCCGTGGATCGCTATGGAGAGCCTTACCTCATGGATAGGCGGCGAGCGATCTCGGCGACCGCCGCCCGCCCGGCGCGGTTCGCACCGATCGTCGAGGAGCTCGGGCCGTAGCCGATGAGGTGGATGCGGGGATCCCCGGCGACGGCGGTGCCGTCCATGCGGATCCCTCCTCCGGGGCCGCGGAGGTGCAGGGGTGCGAGGTGCCCCAGGTCCGCGCGGAAGCCGGTGGCCCAGAGGAGCACGTCGAGACGGGTCCGGGCGCCGTCGGGCTCGAGGACGCCGTCCGGGACGATGCGGACGGGCATCGGACGGCGGTCGAGACCGCCCCGCTCCCGGGCCGCCCGCAGCTGCGGGGTCCACAGCAGACCGGTCACCGACACCACGCTGCGCGGCGGCAGCCCGCGGCGCACCCGGTCCTCGACCTGGGCGACGGCCGCCCGGCCCTGGATCTCCGGGGTGAAGCCGTCCTCGCGGAAGACGGGGACGCGACGCGTGTACCAGCGCGGCTGCGGCGCGTCGGTCTCCGCCGCGACCGCGCTGAGCTCTGCCAGGAAGCCGACCGCGCTGATCCCGCCGCCAATCACGGCGATCCGCGCGCCGCCGCGCAGCAGCTCTGCCGCCCCGGGATAGTCGACGGTGCGCAGCTGCCTCCCGGCGAAGTCCCCGGCGCCGGGCAGGTGCGGGACGAAGGGGCGACGCCAGGTTCCGGTGGCGTTGATCAGGAAGCGGGTGCGGATCGGCTCCCGGTCGCGGCCGCGGCTGCGCGCGGCGATCAGCAGCGCCCCGCCGGGCTCCTCCTCGCGGACGGAGAGGACCTCGACGGGACGTTCGACCGGGAGCTCCTCCCGGGACTCGAAATCGGCGAAGTAGGCCGGGACCACGAGAGAGGAGGGGAGGTCCGGATCTCCCGGCGGCAGCGGCATCCCGGGCAGCTCCGTGATGCCGTTGACGGTCCGCATCGTCAGGGAGTCCCATCGGTGACGCCAGGCGCCCCCGGGACCCTCTTC
Organism: Brachybacterium hainanense; assembly: GCF_042434575.1. Taxonomy (NCBI): domain Bacteria; kingdom Bacillati; phylum Actinomycetota; class Actinomycetes; order Micrococcales; family Dermabacteraceae; genus Brachybacterium; species Brachybacterium hainanense. Next base: position 100,564 of record NZ_JBHLSV010000007.1, on the reverse strand, counting down.
CGCGTCGAGCATGATCAACCGGGAGCCGAGACCGCGACGCCGCAGGTGATGACCTGCGGTGAGGCCGGCCTGGCCGGCTCCGATCACGACGACATCGCTCTCGCGCACAGGGGATCCGCCTTCCGCGGTGGGGACGCTGCCCCCTCGCCAACGGCGCGAGGACCCCCGCTGTTCCCGGAGCGTGACCTGTCCTACCCTTGCCCCATGTCTGCTCCCTCCCCCGTCGACGCCGTCGTGGTGGGGTCGGGTCCCAACGGTCTCGCGGCGGCGGTGACCCTGGCCCGGGCGGGCCTCGAGGTGGAGCTGCTCGAATCCCAGGACAGCCTGGGCGGCGGCGCCCGGACCCGGGGTCTGGGCCTCGCCCCGGGGATCGTCCACGACGTGTGCTCCGCGGTGCATCCGATGGCGCTCGCGAGCCCCTTCCTGCAGGCCTTCGACCTGTCCGCGCGCGGGGTCGAGCTGCTCGTCCCCGAGGCCTCCTATGCGCAGCCGCTCGAGCGGGAGCCCGCCGCGATCGCCTGGCGGGACCTGCACCGCACGGCCGACGGGCTCGGCAGGGACGGCCGGCGCTGGCGCGCGCTCCTCGGCCCGCTGGTCGAGGACGTCGAGGCCGTCGTCGATCTGAGCCTGGGCGACAGGCGCTCGGTGCCGCGCGGGCTGCTGAGACCGGGGCCGATGGGGACCGCGGCCCGTCTCGGGGCGGCTCTCGCGTGGCAGGGGACCCCGGCGTGGAACCTGGCGTGGAGGACGGAGCGGGCGCGGGCGCTGATCTCCGGCGTCGCTGCGCATGCGATCGGGACGCTTCCCTCCCCCGCCACGGCCGGCGTCGCGCTCATGCTCGCGACCCTCGGGCACGCCGGGGGCTGGCCCGTCGTCCGCGGCGGCTCACAGGCGATCTCCGATGCCCTGGTCGCAGACCTCCTGGCCCATGGCGGGCGCATCCGCACCGGGGTCCACGTCACGTCCCGAGCGCAGCTGCCGCCCGCACGGGCCCTCCTGCTGGACACCACCGCGGGAGCGGCTGCGAGGATCCTGGGCTCCGCGCTGCCGGCGCCCCTGCGCCGGGCGCTGTCCCGCGTCCCGCACGGGAATGCCGCGGCGAAGGTCGATCTGGTGCTGTCGGGACCGATCCCCTGGCGCGACCCGGAGGTGGGCCGGGCAGGGACGCAGCATGTGGGAGGGACGCGCGCGGAGATGGCCTTCGCCGAGGCGGAGGTCGCCCGAGGACGGACCCCGGAGAAGCCGATGGTGCTGGTCAGCGACCCCGCCGCGGTCGATGCGCAGCGGGAGAGGAACGGCCTGCGCCCCGTCTGGGCGTATGCGCACGTCCCCTTCGACGACCCGGGGGATCCGACGGAAGCGGTGCTCGCGCAGCTCGAGCGCTTCGCTCCCGGCGTCCGTGACCTGGTCGTCGCCGCGCACGGCGTCAGCGCGCATCGCATGGCGGGACACAATCCGAATCTCGTCGGAGGGGACATCGCGCTGGGCCGGGTGAGCCTGTGGGGGCTCATGGCCCGCCCCACGGCTTCCGCGGACCCGTTCCGCCTCGGCGACACGGGGGCTTACCTGTGCTCCTCGGCGGCGCCTCCGGCTCCAGGCGTGCACGGCATGAACGGCTGGCATGCGGCGCGGCGCGTGCTGCGTCAGCGCTTCGGGATCCGCACGCTGCCGCGGCTGGGTCCGGCGAGCTGATCCGCCCCGTCGCCGAGCGTCATCGGCGTCGTCCGCCTCCGTGCTCCTCCGCCTCGTCCGTGAGGAGGATGCGCTCCGCAGCGCGCGGCGGGCGCTCCCCGGCCCCGATCAGCTGCGCCTCCCAGTCGGCGAGGACCTCCGGGAACGCCGCGGCGAGCCGTTCGGGCGGCAGCGGACCGGGATGCCGGGAGGCCGTGATGGCCTGCAGCGAGGCCGCGAGGATCCCGGCGCGTGCCGGGGGAAGGCCCGCGGCGAGCAGGGCTCCGCACGCCCCGGCGAGCACGTCCCCGGAACCCGCCTGTGCGGTCCAGGCCGGTCCGGGCACCGCGAGGAGCACCTGGCCGTCCGGATCGGCGACGAGCTGGGTCGCACCCTTGAGCAGCACGCTCGCCCCGGTGCGAGCCGCGGCCTCCCGCGCGCTGCCCAGCGGATCCGCCTCGACGTCGGCCCGGTCCCGGCCCAGCAGCCGGGCCAGCTCCCCGGCATGGGGCGTGAGCAGCGATCCGTCCGGCAGCGCCGGGCGCCCCGGGAGCAGATCGAGAGCGCCGGCGTCCACGACCAGCGGGAGCGCGTCCTCGAGGAGCTGGGCGAGACGGCGTTCATGCGCGAGGCGTGCTCCGGGATCCGAGAGATCCCAGCCCGATCCGCACACCGAGGCCTGGACCCGGCCGGCTGCGGGGACCACGCTGGGGAAGCGGGCGAGGACCGCGGTCCCGGCCTCGCCCGGATGGCGGATCATGCCCACCCCCGCGTGGAGGGCGCCCGCGGCCCCGAGGACCGCCGCGCCCGGGTAGCGGCGCGAGCCGGTCTCGAGCCCGAGCACCCCGCGCGTGTACTTGTGGGACCGGGCATCCGGGAACGGGTACCAGGCCCGCAGGTCCGTGTCCTGGACCTGCTGCACCGCGCCCGCCCCGGGATCCACGCCGAGCCGGGCGAGATGCACCTGTCCGCAGGCGAGCGCGGCGGGGGCCGCGACATGGCAGAGCTTCGGCGCGACGAGGGCCACGGTCCGCTCCGCGGCGAAGCATGCCCCGTCCTGCACCGCGGAGTCGGCGCGCAGACCGCTGGGCAGGTCCACGGAGAGGACCCTCCGGCGGTGCGTGCGGGCGGCGCGGGCGAGCTCGGCGGCCTCCCCCGCGAGGGGACGGCTGCCGAGTCCCGCCACGGCGTCGACCACGAGGTCGGCGCGCGGAAGCAGGTCCTGCGTCTGCTGCGCTCCGATCACCATGCCTCCTGCGGCCCGGCATGCGGCGAGGCCGGGCTCATGGGTTCTCCCGCGCACGAGGCGGACGCGCACGCAGGCGCGAAGGGTGCGGGGCAGGAGGGAGACGGCGTGCAGGGCGTCCCCCGCGTTCGCACCCGGACCGGCCACGACGAGGATCAGGGGCTCATGCGCCCCGCCGAGCATGAGGGTGATGTGCTCGGCGAGGACGCCCGCGGCACGCCCCATGAGGTCCGCGCCCGGATGCGCGGCGACGTGGGCCTGTTCGGCGCGACGGACGGCGTCGGCGGAGAGGACGGGCAGCATGTCTCCAGCCTAGATCCGCGACCGCTCAGCGCGGGCGCGCGATGATCTCGCCATGAGGGACGATGAAGCTGGCGTCGGGGTTCTCGGCCCAGCCGCGCCAGGCCCGGGCGATGCGGTCGAGGTCCTCCTGCGCCGCACGGCCGGAGGCGAGGATCTGCTGGGCCAGCGGGCCGGCGCTGATGCGTCCTGCCCAGGAGTCGGCCCACCAGGCGCGGTCGCCGGGCGTCGCGTACGTCCAGGTGGAGGACGTCATCTCGACGTCGTCGAGGCCGGCGGCGCGGGCCCAGGCGAGCAGACGGCGTCCGGCGTCGGGGGTGCCCCCGTTGGCCCGGGCGGTCGCCAGGTACAGGGAGAGCCAGTCGTCGAGCCCGGGCACGTCGGGGTACCAGCGGAAGCCGGGATACTCGGCGTCACGGACGGCGATGACCCCGCCGGGACGCACCACGCGACGCAGCTCCGCGAGGACGCCCACGGGATCGGCGACGTGCTGGAGCACCTGGTGGGCGTGAGCGACGTCGATGCTGTCGTCCGGGAGCGGGAGACGGTGGGCGTCGGCGACGAGGACCTCGACCTCGGCCAGGCCCTGCCGGGCGAGCTCGGCCCGGGTGAGCTGGGCCGCCTCCTCCGTCACCTCGAGCGCGGTCGTGCGCTCGGGGCCGACGGCGCGGGCGAGGTCCGCCGTGATGGTCCCGGCGCCGCTGCCCACGTCCAGGAGCCGCTGGCCCGGGAGCAGATGAGGGAGCAGGTGAGCGGCGGAGTTCGCGGCCGTGCGACGCCGATGCCCCTGGAGGACGGAGGCGCCGTAGCCGTGGGTGTAGCGGTGCGTGGCGGGCCCGCCGCCGCTGGTCTCGTCCGTGCTGCGTTCGTCCATGCGCCGGAGGCTACGCCTCCTCGGCCGTGCCGCGGGCCGTCGTCCGTGCGGTGCGGGCCAGGCGCTCGGCGAGGGCGGCGACCGCGTCCCGGCGGTGTCCGAGACGCCCGGCGTTCCCGTCGAGGTAGGCACGACGCGCCTCCTCCAGGAGCTCGGCCTCGGCGGGCGGGAGCCGCGAGGCGACGGAATGCGCCGCCCGGTCCTTGGGAACGATCCTGCCGGTCTCGAGGGTGACGAGGATGCGGGCGAGGGTGAGCAGGACGTTGCGCTCGTCACCGTGCAGGTCCGCGAGGAGCCCGGGGAGACAGCCCACCATCGCCGTCTCGAGCTGTCCTGGCCGCAGCGGGGCGATCAGCTCCCGGAGCGCCGGGCCGCGCAGGACCTGATGGGCCTGCAGCGCCGTCGCGGCGAGGACGACGAGATCCGGGTCCTCCCGCACCGGAGCCGGGCGGCCGGAGGAGAGCTCGTCGCGCAGCCATTCCCCGAACTGGAGGTCCTCGCGGGGCGGGTCGCGCCAGGGGTCCACGTCCTCGGCGACGACGCTCGTGAGCTCCACCGGGCGGCGGCGGGTCGCCGTGGGGTGATGGGCGCCGTGTCCTCCCCAGCCGGAGATCTCCAGCAGGACGGCGACGAGGTCGGCGCGCTCCTCGGCGTCGAGGCTCCGTCGGGTCACGACGAGCAGGTCGATGTCGCTGCCGGGGCGCAGGCCGCCCGCCACGGCGGAGCCGTACAGGTAGACCCCGAGCACCCCGCCGGGATCGTAGCGGTCCAGATGCTCGAGGACCTCCGCGATCGCGCCCTCGTCCATGCCCGCAGAGGATACTCCTGCCCGTGCCCTCCCGACCGCAGCCGGAGCCTCCGGCGCCGCCCGCGGGAGCGCACGGGCGCCGGCCACGGCGGGCGCGCTCCCGGGCGGGGACGGGCTCTCCATGGCCGGCGCCATGACATCGCGGGGATCAGGCCGAGGCGTGATCGGCCGCGCGTGCGGCGGACGTCTCCCGACGCGCCTGGAGACGTCCGCCGATCAGGCTCGCCGCGAGGACGGCGGCCACCGCGACCACGATGCCCCCGACGATCAGGCCCTTGCCGCCGCCCATGCCGAGCCAGCCCAGGTAGAGGCCGATGATCCCGTAGTCGGAGTCCCCGAACGTCGAGTTCGCGGTGCCGATCTCCCCGAGCACCGGCAGCAGCAGCAGCGGGACGATGGTGATGAGCAGGCCGTTGGCGAAGGAGCCGAGGACGGCCCCGCGACGCCCGCCGACCGCGTTGCCGATGACGCCGGACGCACCGCCCGTCATGAAGTGGGCGACGATGCCGGGGATGATGACCGCCGTGCCCGCGAATCCCATGACGGCCATGCCCGCGATGCCCGCGATCAGCGAGGAGAAGAATCCGACCATGACGGCGTTCGGGGCGAAGGTGAAGGTGATCGGCACGTCCAGGGCCGGCTTCGCGTTCGGGACCAGCTTCTCGGAGATGCCCTTGAAGGCCGGGACGATCTCGGCGAGGATCACGCGCACGCCCGCGAGGATGATGAACACGCCCGCCGCGAACTGCCCGGCGGACATGACGGCCCACAGCAGGTAGTTCTGTCCGTCCGAGATCTCCGCCTGGACATAGGCGGGACCCGCGACGAGCGCGACGACCACGAAGATCAGCCCCATCGAGAGGGCGACCACGATCGTCGAGTCGCGCACGAAGCCGAGGGACTTCGGGACGTTGAGCTTCTCCGTGGACTTCTCGGGGTCGCCGCCGGTGACCTTGGCGACCAGGCCCGACAGGGCGATGCCGAAGCCGCCCGTGTGTCCGAGGGCGACCTTGTCGTTGCCGGTCACCTTCCGCATGAAGGGCTGGACCACGGCCGGGGAGACCGTCGTGATCACCGCCTCGGCGATCGATCCCCAGATCACGGCCTCGACGGCGCTGAAGCCCGCGACCATGAGGATGACGGCGATCATCGCAGACTGGTAGAGCGCCACGTGTCCCGAGAGGTAGATGTACTTGAACCGCGTGATCCGTGCCAGCACGACGTTCAGGATCATGCCGAAGAAGAAGATCAGCGCGGCGACGGTTCCGTACTCCTGGAGGACCGGGCCGACGATGGCCTCGTTGTTCGGCACGACGCCCTGGACCCCGAACACCTCCGAGAACATGCGCCCGAAGGGGTCGAGGCTCGCCACGACGACTCCGGCTCCCGCGGAGAGCACGAGGAAGCCCACGAAGGTCTTCACGGTCCCCTTCATGAGATCCGCGGCCGCCTTGCGCTGCAGCAGGAGGCCGACCAGCGCGATGAGCGCGACGAGGATGGAGGGCTGGGACAGGATCTGGACGAGGATGTCCAGGAATGCATTCATTCGAGTTTCTCTTTCGACGGTGAAAGGCAGGGGCGCGCGGGATCAGGCGGAGGTCGGGATCCCGTGATCGGCGCAGGCCTGGCGGACCTTCTCGACGAGCTCGTCCTGGTCGATGATCGAGTCGAGGATGACGACGTTCCCGAACTCGGTCACCGAGTTCTCGAGGTCCTTGCCGACGAAGAAGACGTCGGCGTCCGAGGGCGAGGCGGAGCCGAGGTCGGCGTGATCGACCTCGACACCGCTCGCGCCGACGGTCTTCAGCGCGCTCTCGATGTTCATGTGGACGAGGAAGGAGCTGCCGAGGCCGGAGCTGCACATGGCCATGAACTTCATGGTTCTCTCCTGTGTTCTGAGGGGGGTTCTGCGGGAGCGGGACACCGGTCGGCGTCCTGCGGGAGATGGTCCGGAGCCGGCGAACCGGGCTTCAGCGGGCAGGGGCGATCGCCGCCCTGACCTCGGCGTGGCTCCGGGCACGGGTGAGCCGGGTACGGGCCTCGGCGTCGATCAGCAGCGTGGCGAGCTGCGCCATGAGTCCGCGGTGCGCCTCGCCATCGGTGGCCGCCAGGACGAAGACGAGCGAGTCCTGGTGCGCGGGATCATCGGCGAGCGCGACCGGCTCCTCGAGCACGAGCAGCGCGAGCGCGGTCGCATCGACGCCCGCTTCGGGCCGGGCATGCGCGAGGGCGATCCCGAATCCGAGGTCCATGTAGGTGCCGCCGGGAGCGGCGATGTTCTCGAGGATCTGCTCCACGTACTCCGCGCGGACGGAGCCGTCGGCGAGCAGCGGGGCCGCGGCGAGGGTGACGGCCTCTCGCCAGGTGGTGCGCTGCGCGAACTGGATGCGGTCGTCGGTGAGCACGTCGTCGAGCATGATGTCTCCTGGTTCTCCCGGCTTCTCAGCGGGGGTTGTGCGGGGCGACGGCGGTGAACTGCGCCTGTGCCGCCTCCCCTGCGTAGAGGGTGATCCCGTGGACGCGGGGCGCCCCGGAGGGGTCGAAGGTCGTGGTCCGGGTCGCCAGGCGCAGGTCCTCGGATCCGATGCCCAGGTGCGCGGCCTCGTCGCCGGAGGGCCGGCGCAGGCCCACGGTGATGTCGCTGCGGCTCATGGTCAGCCCGTGGCAGACCTCGAGGTACCCGTAGAGGGACTGGTCGGAGAAGTCCTGGTCGACGAGATCGGCGAAGCGGTCGCCGTCCATCCAGGTGCGGGCGAGATGGTCGATCGTGCCGTCCAGCGAACGCACGCGGTCGATGCGCACGAGCTGGCTCCCCGGATCGAGGGCGAGGGCGCGGGCGATCTCCGGGGAGGCGAGGACGAACCCCTGGGCGATGACCTTCGAGGTCACGCGATGCCCCTCGTCGGTCTTCTGCCGGTGGAAGCCCCGCAGGTCGAGCCGCTCGGCCGCGGAGACGGGGGCGGCTCCGGCCACCACGGTCCCGCGCCCGTGGAGCCGGGTGAGGAGCCCATCCCGGATCAGATCGTCGATCGCTCGCCGCACGGTGATGCGGCTGACGCCGTGGAGGGCGCACAGCTCGTGCTCGGAGGCGATGAGCGTCCCTGCGGCGGCGTGCACGACGTCGGCGCGGAGGGCCTCGCGCACCCGCTGGTACTTGGGTACGGCAGCGCGCCCAGCAGTCGTCGACATGCGCGCACCTCCCTGCACGGCCTCGATGCTGCGAGCCGAGCGCGCCATGCACCCGACAAGACAACTTGTTATATCGAGTGATCATACGCAGGATCCGCCCTCCGGGAACCCCCTGCGGCTGTGACCCGCGCCGCAGGTCACGGCTCGGGGCCCATCACCGCAGGCGGGGGTCCTCCGTCGGGTCGCGGAAGGGCTGCGGGCATCCGGAGCGCGCGGCCTCGGGCCGAAGCTCCACATGCCACGGCTCGTTCTCGTAGACACGGCACAGCCCGTATCCCGCACCGCGGCGAGCGATCCAGTCCTGCGCCTGGACGCCTCCGATGTCGATCGCGTCCCCGGCGACGTGCGCCGACGTCTCCGGGGAGGCGACCCACCGCGCCGCCTCCTGGGCGGAGCCGCGCTCGGCGACCGCCCTGTCCAGCAGGTGCTGCTGGTAGGCCGGCGAGCGCCAGCCGCTCGTGACGTGGAAGACCGTGCCCTCGTTCTCCGCATCCGCCGCGGCGCGCTGCACCGCATCGCGGAGGTCCGGGTCCAGACCGGCGACGGCAGGGTGGTCCACGTCGAAGACGGAGACGTCCTCCCCCGCCCGGATCCGTCCTCCGTCGCGTCCGGTGGAGCCCGCCGCGGCGCCGCCCTGCTCCGGGGTCCCGGAGGCGAAGGTCCCAAGAGCGGTGAGGGCGAGCAGGAGGAGCCCGGCAGCCGCGATCAGCGGAAGGATCGGCGAGCGCCCGGGGGCGCTGCGGCGGGAAGCGGAGGAGTGGGCCGGGTGGCGGTGGGTCATGCCCTCATCCCAGGACGCCCCGTGTTGCACCGCCGTATGCGAGATCGCATACGCGGACGATATGCGGCTCCCCGTAGGCTTCGCCCATGCGAGTTCTGATCCTGGAGGACGAGCCGCTCCTGGCCGAGGCGATCCGCGACGGGCTGAGGCTCGCGGCCATCGCGGCGGACATCGCCCCGGACGGAGGCGCCGCCCTCGAGCTGCTGGACCTCCACGACTATGACGTCGCCGTGCTGGACCGGGACGTCCCGGGACCGAACGGGGACGAGGTCGCCCGGAGCATCGTCGCGCGCGGGACAGGACCGCTCGTGCTGATGCTGACCGCCGCGTCCCACCTGGATGACAAGGCGACGGGCTTCGAGCTGGGGGCGGACGACTACCTGACCAAGCCCTTCGCGATGCAGGAGCTCGTACTGCGCCTGCGCGCCCTCGCCCGGCGGGCGGAGCAGCATCGGCCGCCGGTGCTCGAGATCGCGGGGCTGCGACTGGACCCGTTCCGCCGCGAGGTGTTCCGGGAGGGACGTTACGTGGCCCTGACGCGCAAGCAGTTCGCGGTGCTCGAGGTGCTGGTGTCCGCCGGCGGCGGGATCGTGAGCGCCGAGGACCTGCTCGCCCGGGCCTGGGACGAGAACGCGGACCCGTTCACGAATGCGGTGCGGATCACCGTCTCCGCGCTGCGGAAGCGCCTCGGCCGGCCGTGGGTGATCGCGACGGTCCCCGGATCCGGATACCGGATCCAGGCGCCCGAGGACGCGGAGCCCTGATGCCCGCGCTCCTGCCGCGGCGCCGCGGGCTCAGCGTACGGCTGCGCCTGACCCTCAGCTACGCCGGGTTCCTGCTCCTCGCCGGAGCACTCCTGCTCGCCGTCGTCTGGGTCTTCCTGCTGCGCTACGTCCCCGACGGGACCATCATCACCGCGGGCCCGCATGTCCCGAACCGCGGGGACCTCCAGCGGGCGTTCATCCCGCGCGCCCTGTGGGCGATGGCGTTCCTTCTCGTCCTGGGCCTCGTCGGCGGCTGGTTCCTGGCCGGTCGGATGCTCGCACCTCTGCGGCGGATCACCGGAGCCGTCCGTCTTGCCGACGCGGGCTCGCTCGCCCATCGGATCGCGCTTCCCGGCCCGCGGGACGAGTTCCGGGAGCTGGCGGACGCCTTCGACGCGATGCTGGAGCGCGTCGAGACGCATGTCGGGGAGCAGAGCCGCTTCGCCGCGAACGCCTCCCACGAGCTGCGCACGCCGCTCGCCACGGCACGGGCGCTGCTCGAGGTCGCCCGCCAGGACCCTGCGGCCGACGTGCCCGCGCTGCTGGCCCGGCTCGAGGCCACCACGGCCCGGGCGAGCGCGCTCGCCGAGTCCCTGCTGCTGCTCAGCCGGGTCGAGAGCACAGCGCTCCGGACGGAGCCGACGGATCTGTCCCTCGCCGTGGAGGACGCGGCCGAGACGCTGCTGGTCCGTGCCGAGGCCCGAGGCGTCACCGTGCGGACGGACGCCGCGCCCGTCCTCGTGGACGGGAACCCGGAGCTGCTCGCCCAGCTCGTGGTGAACCTGGTGCACAACGGGATCGTGCACAACCTCCCGGCCGACGGCGAGGTGCAGGTGCGGCTCCGGGCCGACGGCTCCCGGGCGCTGCTGCAGGTCGAGAGCACCGGCGCCGTCCTGGACGAGGCGATCCTCTCCCAGCTGACCGAGCCCTTCGTCCGCGGGGCGGGGCGCACCCATGCGGACCCCGGGGCCGGGGCCCATGCGGGGCTCGGCCTCGCCATCGTGCGCAGCATCGTGGAGGCGCACGGCGGCGCGCTGGCCCTCCGCTCCCGGGCGGGCGGCGGGCTGCGCGTGGAGATCGTGCTGCCGCTGGCCGCGGGCGTCGGATCCGCGGGGGCGGGTCCGCGATAGATTCCCGTCATGGACGGAACGGCGCTGGTGGAACGTGCGGTCGATCGGGCGCAGGAGCTGCCCGGCGCACAGCTGACCCACCCCTTCGGCGAGGGCTGGGAGGTGTACAAGGTCAGCGGAAGAGTCTTCCTGCTGACGACCGCGCTGCGGGGCGTCCCGCTGGTCAATCTCAAGGCCCGGCCCGCCGACGGGGTCGCGCTGCGTCGCGCCTTCGCCTCGATCGCCCCGGGGTACCACATGGACAAGCGGCACTGGATCACGCTGCGCGGCGGGGAGGACCTGGACGGCGAGCTCGTCGACGACCTCGTCACCGAGTCCTACCTGCTGGTGCTGGAGAAGCTGCCGCGGCGGGCGCGGCCGGTGGATCCGGAGGAGTTCGCGCGCGTCGTCGCCGCACGACTCGCCCGCGGGCCCTCCCGCTCGTAGACTGGCCTCCCCTCCATGGAAGGACGTGCCCGATGGCGCGACGCACCACTGTCGAGCTCGTGGACGACCTCGACGGCACTCCCGCGACGGAGACGGTCATGTTCTCCCTGGACGGGGTGGGCTACGAGATCGACCTGAGCGCGAGCAACGCTGCGGCGATGCGGGCGGGGATGGCCTCCTGGCTCTCCGGGGCGCGGCGCGTCCCCGCCCGGGCGCTGCGGGAGCGCGGCGAGGAGCCCGCGCCGACGGATCCCTCGCGCCGCGGACGCCGGGACCCCGAGCAGCTGCGAGCGATTCGCAGGTGGGCCCGATCCCACGGCTACGAGGTCGGCGACCGCGGACGGATCCCGCAGACCGTCGAGGACGCGTACCATCGGGCGCACTGAGCGCTGGATGACGCCCTCCGGGCGCGCCGAGCTCACCCCTCGGCGTCGCCGCGGATGCCGAAGCGCAGGAGGCCCGGGACCCTGAGCATGAGCACCACGAGGAAGGCCGCCATGAGCAGGGCGGCGCCGAAGGTGGTCGCTCCCACGCCGACGTGCTCGGCGACCTGCCCCAGCACGAGCGCGGACACGGGCATGATCCCGATCGCGAGTTCCTGCACGCCGAGGGCGCGTCCATGGATCTCCGGCTCGGTCGTCATCAGCAGCAGGGTCGTCTGCAGCACGCCGAAGGCCGCGCTGAACAGGCCGATCAGAGCCATCAGGACGAAGGCCGGGCCGATCTTCTCCGTGAGGGCGAAGGCCGCCCAGGCCAGCGCCCAGGCCAGGGTGCCGAGCACGAACATCGCTCCCTTGCCCCGGAAGTCCCCGAGCCCGGCGATGATGAAGGAGCCCACAAGACCGCCGAGCCCCGCGCAGGTGAGCAGGGCGCCGAGCCCTGCCGCGTCCAGACCCAGCTGGGAATCGGCGAAGACCGGCATGAAGCTCTGGAAGATCGGCCAGAGCAGGGTGTTCGCGGCGAGCGTCACGAGCAGAACCGCGAGCGCCAGCCGGTTCGCGAGGATGCTTCCGATCCCGCTCGTGACCATCCGCAGGACGGAGGCGCCCTGGCGGGGTGCGGTCTGCGCCGATCGTCCACGACGCAGCGGGAGCAGCAGCGCGAAGGAGACCAGGTACCACAGCGTCGAGATCCAGATCGCGGCCGGCGCTCCGAGCACGGCGATCATCCCGCCGCCGAGCGCGGGACCGATCACCTGGGTCATGTTCATGGCGATCGAGTTCAGCGCATTGGCGTTGGACAGGTTACGCCGGCCCACGAGCTCGAGCACGAGGGCGGCTCGCGCGGGCTGCGACGGCGACTGCGCGAGGCCGATCGCGAGACCGCCGATCACGAGCGCGGCATAGCTGAGGTGCCCCGTGCTCGCGAGCAGGGCGACGATCGCGACGGCGGCGGTCGCCCACCCGCAGGCCAGCAGGAGCAGCCGGACCCGATCGATCGCATCGGCGAGGACCCCGGCGAACGGGCCCAGCAGCAGCGGGGCGAGCCGAGCAGCCGTGTAGAGGGCGACGAGGAACTCGGAGCCGGTGAGCTCATAGGCGAGCCAGCCCAGCACGAGGGTCTGCGTCCACACGCCGCCGAAGAAGAACAGGTTCGAGAACCACAGCAGCTGGAAGGGACGGTTCCCGCGCAGGGACGACAGCGCCGCCCCGAATCCGGGACGCGCCACGGGGGCTCCGCTCACGCGCGGTCCTCGGCGTCCTCGAGCAGGGCGACGATCTCGTCGAAGCCGCGCTGGGCGGCGAGATCCCGGGGCGAGGTCCCGTTCCCGTCGGGAATGCTCGGATCCGCACCGCCCGCCAGCAGCAGGCGGACCGTCTCGACCTGGTCGGGGCCGCCGTCGCCGAGGACGATCGCCTCGTGCAGGGCGGTCCAGCCGAGGTTGTTGACGTGGTCGACGGGGACCCCGGCCTCGAGGAGGATCGCGACGGTGCTGGTGTGGCCGTGCTCGCTCGCGGGGATCAGCGCGGTGCCGCCGTAGCGGTTGGTGCTGCGGACGTCCGCGCCGTGGGCGATGGCGGCGGAGAGGATCTCGTCCCTGCCCTCGGCCCCGGCGTACAGGAACGCCGAGTCCTGGATGTCGTCCTTCGCATCGGGATCCGCGCCGTCCTCCAGCAGGAGCAGGGCGAGCTCGACGTGGTCGGCGCGGGTGGCCAGCAGCAGCGCGGTGCGGCCGTCGCCGTCGCGGCCGTCGAGATCGGCACCGTCGGCCAGGGCGGCCCGGGCGGCCTCGGTCTCGCCGGTCCGGGCGGCGTCGAGGAGGGCTGTGGTCGGGGCGTCGGTGCTCATCGCGGTTCCTGTCCTGTCTGTCGTGTCCTGCGGCGCCGGGGAGGCGCCCTCGCGGTCCTGGCCGCCTGCGGTGCAGGCGGCCAGGGGGAGCGCCAGTGCGCTGAGGAGCAGCGCGCGACGGGTCGCGCTCATCGGTGCGTGATGCCGGGCCGATCAGATGACGACGTCGCCGGCCCGGGCGACGACGCGGCCGTTGGCGATCACGAGCTCGCGCCGCGGAGCGCGGACGATCGCGTCCGGCACGTTCTGGGCATCGATCAGGACGATGTCCGCCCGGGCGCCGGCGGCGATGTCGTGCACCTCGCGATGCACGTACGACGCGGCGGAGCTGGTGGCGAGCTTCCCGACCTCCACGAAGTCCTCGTCGTAGCGCACACGGTGGATGCGCGCGAAGTCGAGGGCGACGCGGAGGATGTCGCCGTCGCCGTAGGGCGACCACAGGTCGCGCACGCCGTCGGTGCCCATGCCCAGGCCGATGCCGAGCTCGCGCATCCGCGTCCACGGCAGCGGGGAGGACTTCACCGGGGCGACGGTGCTCCAGGAGATGCCGAGCTCGGCGAAGTCCTCGAGCAGCTGCTCCTGACGGGCACCGGCCATGTCGCCGAGCGCGAAGCCATGGGCGATGTTGACCTTGCCGACGAGGCCCGTCCGGCGCACCCGGTCGATGATGAGGTCGTACTCGAAGGCGCCCAGGTCACCGCCGGCGTGGAGATGGATGTCGATGCCGCAGCCGTGCTTCTCGGCGATGCGGAACAGCCCGTCGAGCTGCGCGACCGGGTCGCGGTCGATCAGGCACGGGTCCAGGCCGCCGATGTTCTCGGCGCCCTCCGCGGCCGCCTTGTCCAGCAGGTCGAGGACGCCGTCGCGGCGGATCACGCCGTCCTGCGGGAACGCGACGACCTCGACCTGGACGGCGCCGTCCAGGCGGGCGGCGGCCTCATGCAGGGAATGGATGCCGTCCAGGCCGACACCCAGATCGACGTCGACGTGGCTGCGGGTGGCGGTGGTGCCGTGACGCAGGAACTCGCGCAGCACCAGCTCGGTCGCCTCGGGGCTGGGGATGTCGTACTTGGCGCGCTCGGCCCGCTCGTGGGCGATGCGGCCCTGGGTGGTGGCCTCGCCGCCGTAGGAGACCCAGGGATGGCCCCACCAGGACTTGTCGGCGTGGGCGTGGGCGTTGACGAAGCCGGGGATCGCGAGGTGGCCGTGTCCGTCGATGACCTCGGCTCCCGCCGGGATCTCGGAGCCGGTCGGGCGCAGCTCGGTGATGGTCGATCCGTCGATGACGACGTCGACGGCGTCCGCGCCCCAGGGACGCACATTGCGGAGGATCTTCTCAGTCATGCCGAAATGGTATACCAAAGATTCCGCGGCTGTCATTCCCGCCTCCTCCCTCGCGCCGCCTCGGCCTGCCCCCGAGCGCGGGCCCCGGCGTCGGGGACCGCTCAGAGGCCGTGCCTCGACCTGCGCTGCTCCTCGCTCGCGCGCAGATGCGCGGACGCGAGGCGAGCCACCTCCTCCCGGTCCTGCGCGGCGACCGCCTCGCAGAGCTCCGCGTGCTGCCCTGCGGTCCCGAGCAGATCATCGTGCTGCGACATGAACCACCGCATGCGGCTGCCCATGAGCTGTCCGATCTCCCCCAGCATCCCGTTCCCGGCGATCTCGATGATGCACTCGTGGAAGTCCGCGGCCGCACGGCGGGCCCGGACCCCGTCGCCCGCACGGGCGGCCGCGAGCTCGCGGTCCACGACGGCCCGCAGCCGGGCGAGCCCCTCCTCGGTGCGGCGCTGGGCGGCCAGACGGAAGGCGAGGGTCTCGAAGGCCTCGCGGACCTCCGTGAACTCGGCGATGTCCTGCGCGGTGAACTCCCGCACGACGGCCCAGGTGCGCGGGCGCAGCGTCACGAGCCCCTCGGCGGCGAGGGCCTTGAGCGCCTCCCGCACCGGGACCCGGCTCACGCCGAGCTCCTCGGCGAGCTCGCGTTCGACGAGGCGGCTGCCGGGCGCACGCTCCCCGTCGAGGATCTGGTCGCGTAGATGGCCGATGAGGCGATCGGATTCAGGAGCGGAGTCGGCGGAGTTGGCCATGGGACCATCCTCGCAGGTCCGCTCCCGGCTACTCTGACCGCAGGCGGCGGCGAGCCCCGCCGCGACCGGAAGGGGACCCATGGGCGGGACGATTGCGAAGGGCGGCGGCGACGCTCCGCGGGAGCTCAGCCGCGCCGAGCAGGTCGATGCCGCGACCCCGGACAGCCGCAACCGGGTCGTGGACCTGCTACGCGCCGCTGCGATCACGGTCGTCGTGCTCGGCCACTGGACGATCATCGCCGTCAGCGCCGATGGCGGGATCC
This sequence comes from Brachybacterium hainanense, assembly GCF_042434575.1. NCBI lineage: Bacteria > Bacillati > Actinomycetota > Actinomycetes > Micrococcales > Dermabacteraceae > Brachybacterium > Brachybacterium hainanense. The sequence goes on along the minus strand of NZ_JBHLSV010000007.1, from coordinate 84,736 downwards.
AGCCCCATGGGGTGCTGGACCGAGCGTCCTGGACGCATCCGCTGACCTGGATCTTCCAGGTGATGCCGATCTTCTTCCTGGTCGGCGGCTACTCCAACGCCCTGTCCTGGCGATCCGCGCGCCGCAAGGGCCTCGGCTACGCACCCTGGCTGCGGGCGCGCCTGCGGCGCCTGGGGCTCCCCCTGATCCCGCTGCTGCTGGCCTGGCTCGGGATCAGCGCCATCGGCCTCGCCGCCGGGGCGCCCGAGGCGACCCTGCAGCTGGCCACGCAGATGGCGCTCGTGCCCACCTGGTTCCTGGCCGCATATCTGCTGGTGATCCTCGTGGCTCCCGCCTGCTTCGTGCTCTGGGAGCGGCTGGGCTGGTTCTCGATCCTCGCTGGGATCGTCCTTGCCGGCGCCGTCGACGCGGTGAGCATCGTCGCCGACGCTCCCCTGCTGGGCTATCCGAACTATCTGCTGGTGTGGGCGAGCTTCCACCAGGTCGGCGTCGCCTGGCTGGACGGGCGCCTGTCGGGGCCGTGGCGCCGGCTCACCCTGGTGGGCGTCGGGCTGCTGGGCCTCGGCGTGCTCGTGGGTCCGGGCCCGTATCCGGTCTCGATGATCACGGCGGGCACGGACGAGATCTCCAACTCGAGCCCGACGCGCGTGACCATGGCGTTCCTCGGCATGGCCCAGGCGGGGATCGTGCTGCTCCTCGAACGTCCGCTCGCGGCGTGGCTGCGGCGTCCGCGGGTGTGGTTCGTGACGGTCCTCGTGAACCAGCGGATCATGAGCTGGTTCCTGTGGCACCTGACGGCCCTGGTGGGGCTCGCGCATCTGCTGCTCGCGCTGGACGCGCGGGTGCTGCTGCCGGAGCCGCTGAGCGGGATCTGGTGGGCGACGCGCCCGCTGTGGTGCCTGGCGCTGCTGATCCTGACCGGGATGATGGTCCTCGCCGTCGGCCGCGTCGAGTCGCCGCGACCGGATCCGCGCCCGGATGCGCCGCTCGCCCAGTCCCTCGCCGCGGCGATCGCGATCTGTGCGGGCCTCGCCATCATGGCCGACGCGGGCATGGTCGGCCCGGGCGGCCTGCAGTGGGCCTGGCCGCTGCTGACCCTCGCCGGGCTCGCGAGCCTCCTCCTGCGCCCGCGCCGGTCCCGGGCAGTCCCGACCGCCTGACCGGCGGGCAGCGGCGCACCGGGCAGGAAGCGGGCAACGGCGAGCCGGTCCGGAGCGGCGACGGGTGGGCACCGGCCTCCCCGGAGCACCACAGATCCGGTTCCCACCGCTGACCACCTCCCGTTGACCGTCGTTGAGGCACAGGCCCGTCACGACGGAGTCGCTGACCGCCGTTGAGGCAGAGCCGACAGGGTTCTGCCTCAACGGCGGTCAGCGACGGCGGGCCCAGGTCGTTCTGCCTCAACACCGGTCAACCACAGCGGGCCCACGTCACTCTGCCTCAACACCGGTCAACCACAGCGGGCCCACGTGGCTCTGCCTCAACGGCGGTCAGCCGCAGCAGGCCGTGGGATTCTGGCTCATCACCGGTCAGGCCGAGGCCGGTGACGGCGGATGAGAGCGGCATCGGCCCGGGGCCTCCCGGATCGGCAGCCTGCGCGCTATCGCTCACGTTCCCCGGGTTCACGCAGGTCCCCGCAGGCGGCGGAGAATACGGTGGTGCTCCGGAGATCCCGACGGAAGGCTTCAGGACCGATGTCCGCTGCACGAGCGCGCCGCCTGCGCGTGGTCACGTTCAACATCCACCACGGGGCGGATGCCCACGACCGTCTCGACCTCGGGGCCGTGATCGAGGTCCTGCGGAGCGCGGACGCGGACGTCCTCGCCCTGCAGGAGGTCGACCGCTTCTGGGCACGCAGCGACCTCGCCGACCAGCCGACCCTGATCGCGGAGGCCCTCGGCATGCATGTCGCCTTCGCGCCGGCGCTCACCCTCGCCCCGGAGCCCGGCTCCTCGGCGCCCCGCGAGTACGGCCACGCCCTGCTGTCCCGTGCCCCGCTGCACGAGGTCGCGCGGATCCCCCTGCCCACGGACGGCCCCTCCTCGATCACGGAGCCGCGACTGGTGCTGCGCGCCCGCATCGAGATCGACGGCACGAGCGTGGCCGTGGGCGCCACCCACCTGGACCCTCTCGACAGCGGGCTGCGAGAACGCCAGGCACGCGCGCTGCTCGCCGCGCTTCCGGAGCAAGGGCCGATGATCCTCGCCGGGGACCTGAACTCCTCCCCGGAGGATCCCGCGCTGCACCTGCTGCGCACCCGTCTGGACGACGTCTGGACGCAGGATGCGCCGGGCATCACCTTCGTCGGCGACGGCCAGGACCCGCATGCCGCCAGGATCGACTACGTCCTCGCGCGGGGCCTCGACCACCACGGCGCAGAGGTCCTCGAGTCCGCCCGCGGGGTCTCTGACCATCTGCCGCTGCTCGCGAAGCTGGGCGTGCCGGAGCTCAGTCCGTGCGAGCGCCCCGTTGCCCCTGATACCCGGCGCGCATAGAGAGTACGTCTCTCGGGTGGGCGGGAAAACCATGAAGGTTCTCCATGCCTGCATCCACGCACCCCTCGCTCGGCGCCGCTCTCACCCACAGCCGGGCAGGAACCCTCGGCCTGCTCTCCGTCCCCCTCAGCGCCGTGGCGGGATCGAGCCTGGGTGGGATGCTGGTCGACGCGGCGAGTGCGCGGGCCGCCCTGTGGGCCGCTCCGATCGTGCTCCTGGCCGCGACGGCGATCGTCGTCCTGCGCCGACGGACGATCAGCTGAGGTGCGTCCCCGCCGACCGAGGCGACCCCGGCGACGGCGGCAGGTGCGGCGACGCGGACGTGGCGTCTCTCGTGCCCGGTCCCCGGCCCGGGGCGGCCGCCTCGTGCTCGTCCGCGAGGATCCGCCGCACTTCCGCGGCGATCAGCTCCGGCTCGGTCATCGGCACCAGATGCCCGGAACGCTCGGCCCGGACGTGACGTCCTCGTCCATGGGCGCGGGCCGATGCCTCGTGCGCGGCGACGAGGCTGTCGCGCAGCCCCCGTTCGAGGCGGCTCGCCTGCACCCCGGAGATCCACGTGACCGGGACGTCGGGCAGCTGCGGCGGGTGATCGCGCAGCTCTACGAGGTCCGGTCCGCTCGCGGCCATCTCCGCGGCGGCCGCCCGCGCGGCCGGCACGGTGGAGGACTCGTCGAGCAGCCGGGCCGCCGCCTCCTGCGGAAGTCCCGCCGTCATCGGCCGGACGCCGGCGGCGATCAGCCCGAGCCGCGCCAGCAATGGCATGAGCGGCACCGCGAGCGCCGTCTGGAGCGCGTTGGCGCGGCTGAAGTAGGCGAGGCATCGTTCGTCGGAGGGGTCCACGAGCACGAGGCCCTGCACCCGCCGCGGGTGCGCCTCGGCGAAGCGGCGCACGATGGGTCCGCCCCAGCTGTGCCCCACCAGCACCAGCGGCCGCTCGACGCGGGCGGTCACCGCGTGCAGGTCCGCGACCAGGGACGGCAGCCTGCGATCGTCCTGGGCGGGCTCGCTGCGCCCGAGTCCGGCCCTGTCGTACACGAGGACCCGCGCGTGCGGCTCGAGCAGCGGCACGAGCCCCGCCCAGCTGTCACGGGTCGCCCCCAGCCCGGCCTCGAGGACGACGACGGCCTCGCCCTGCCCGGTCAGCCGGGAGTGCAGACGACGTCCGTCGCGGCTGACCGGATCCTCCTCGAGCCCTCCTGCCGGTCCGGTCACGCGAGCTGCTCCTCGTACCATGCGATCTTCTCCGCCAGGCGATCACGCCGCGTCCGGAGCAGGGCGATCTGCTCGTCCACGGCGGCCGCGTGCTCGCGCAGGAGCTGGGCGCGCTCCGCCATCGTCGCCGGGTCGGTGCACATCTCCCCGTACCGGCGCAGCCGCTCGATCGGCATCCCGGTGCCCCGCAGGCACTGCAGCAGGTCCAGGGTCGCGAGGTCCGCTTCGGAATAGGTCCGGTGGCCTGCGGCGGTCCGCGCGACCGGCGGGAGGATCCCTTCCCGCTCGTAGTAGCGCAGCGTGTCCAGGGAGAATCCGGTGCGCCGGGCGGCCTCCGCCGGGGTGTAGGTCGTCATGCTCGGAGGCTACCGCTTGACCTGGAGCGCGCTCCAGCCTCGAGGCTCCTGCCATGACCGCATCCCGCAGCCCGTCCGACCGCCTCTCCCCCGCCACGCCGCTGATCCTCGGCGCCATGTCCTTCGGGACGCGCATCGACGAGGAGACCTCCTTCGCCGTGCTCGACCGCTTCGTCGAGCGCGGCGGCCGATGGATCGACACCGCCGACTGCTACGCGTTCTGGGACTCCCCGGACGGCATGGGCGGTGCGAGCGAACGCGTCCTCGGACGCTGGCTCGCGGCCCGCCCCGGCATGCGCTCCCGCGTCCTGATCTCGACCAAGGCGGGTGCGCAGCCGCTCTGGGCAGGGTCCTGGCCCGCGCAGCGCAGCGGGCTCGGCCGGCGCGCGGTCCACGAGGCCGTCGCCGGGAGCCTGGAGCGACTCGGCGTCGAGTCCGTGGACCTGCTCTGGCTGCACCAGGAGGACAGGGCCACGCCGATCGAGGAGACGGTCGAGGCTATCGCCGAGCTCGTCGCGACCGGCCGCGTCGCCCGGGTCGGCGCCTCGAACCATCCCGCCTGGCGGGTCGAGCGGGCGCGCGCCCATGCCGCCTCCCTCGGCACGGTCCCGATCGATGCGCTGCAGCTGAGCGCGACCTACCTGCGGCCGCGCCCCGGTGCCCAGCCCGCCGGCAACGTCCATCCCGCCGGAGTGCTGAGCGATGAGCAGCGCGACTACGCCCGCACGCACCGGCTCGAGGTCTGGGCGTACACGGCGTTGCTGGGCGGTGCGTACGACCGCGAGGACCGGCCCATCGACCCGGTCTTCGAGCATCCGGGCTCACAGCGTCGCCTGGCCGCGCTCACCGAGGTCGCAGGCGCCACCGGATCCAGCCGCGGCCAGGTGGTGCTGGCCTGGCTGGTCGCCCAGGGGATCCGCCCGATCCTGGGCGGGTCCACGGTCCCTCAGCTGGACGCGGCCCTCGACGGGGCGGGGCTGGAGCTGTCCGCGGAGCACCTCGCCAAGCTGGACGCGGCCGCCTGACCCTGCGGGGACGTCACAGCCCGACGGCCGCCATGCCTGCGGCGTCGTAGCGGTCCCCCGCGACACCGAGGCGATCCACCAGGGTGTCGAGCTCGGCCATGTCGTCGGCGGAGAGCGCAAGGGCCGTCGCCCCGGCGTTCTCGTCGATCCGCTCCCGGCGGCGCGTCCCCGGGATCGGCACGATGAACGGCGCCTTCGCGAGCAGCCAGGCGAGCGCGACCTGTCCGGGACTGGCCTGCCGCTGCGCCGCGAGCGCCGTCACCTGGTCCACGAGCGCCTGGTTCGCGGCGAGGTTGTCTTTCTCGAAACGGGGCACGCGGGCGCGGATCTCGCCCTCGCCGAAGGTGGCATCGGCCGTGACCGTGCCGGTGAGGAACCCCTTCCCGAGCGGGCTGAAGGGCACGAATCCGATCCCCAGCTCCGCACAGGTCGGCAGGACCTCGGGCTCGGGGTCGCGGGTCCACAGCGAGTACTCGCTCTGGACCGCGGTCACCGGGTGGGTCGCGTGGGCGCGGCGGATGGTCGCGGCCGAGGCCTCGGACAGTCCCAGGTGGCGGACCTTCCCCTCCGCGATGAGCTCGCCGACCGTCCCGGCGACCTCCTCGATCGGGACGTCCGGGTCGACCCGGTGCTGGTAGAGCAGATCGATCGTGTCGATCCTCAGACGACGCAGGGATCCCTCGACGGCGCGGCGGATCTGCTCCGGCCGCGAGTCGGTGCCCACGCTCGCGCCGTCACGGATGTCGAAGCCGAACTTCGTGGCGATGGTGACCTGGTCGCGGATCGGAGCGATCGCCTCGCCCACCAGCTCTTCGTTGACGTACGGCCCGTAGACCTCGGCGGTGTCGAGGAAGGTGACCCCCTGCTCGACGGCGTAGCGCAGGACGTCGATCATCTCCTGCCGGTCGCCCGGGTTCGGGCCGTAGCTCTGGGACATGCCCATCGCGCCGAGTCCGATCGCGGAGACCTCGAGGCCCTGTCCCAGCGTCCTGGTGTGCATGTGCTGCTCCTTCGCGTGCGGTGCGGGTGCCCCGATTCCATCGCATCGGCGCGGTCCGCACCAGGCACTGCCAGGGCACCCCTGGGCGGAGGAGGGTCAGCGGCCGAGGCCGCGCTCGATCCGGAAGCCGGTGCCGAGGTCCTCGATGCGCAGGTGGACGATGCCGGCGGCGTCCACGGTGTAGGTCTCCTCGATGAGCGGGCCGTCCTCGCGGCGACGCACCGGCAGCCCGACGAGGGACTCCTCGCCCTCGACTGCGGCGCGCCGCTGCAGCTCCGGGTCGAAGGGGACGACGACCTGGGCGAAGGGAACGAGGTCGCCGCGCGGCTCCCCGGCCGCGTCGATGGCGGAGTGCTCGACGTATCGGAAGACCCCCAGGTCATGGGCAGCCCGGTAGCGGCGGGTGACGGTCCGCTCCCCCGCCTGCGGGAGCGGCTCGTCCCGGGTGAGGATCGCATCGAAGGCGACGCCTCCGCCGCTGTCGCGCTCGCGGAACACGCCGAAGCCGCGGGATAGCCGATCGGCGATGGTCACCCCGGAGCCGGGGTCCGCGGCGATCGCGAGGCCGATAGCTGTCGAGGCGGCCGGGTACGGCGAGCGGTGCACGCGCCGACCGAAGCGCTCCCGGATCCGGCGGGGCACGAGCGGGAGGCCGGAGCCTCCGCCCACGAGGTAGATCCCTGCGACGTCGGAGTCCTTGCCGAGGGAGCCGACCAGCGGCTCCATCGCCGCGATCGACTGCTCGACGAGGCCGGCAGCGGCCTCGTAGAAGCGGTCGACGGCGACGACGACCGGCGCCTTGTCCTCGCCGCCGAGCTCGACGAGCATCCTCCGGGTCTGCGGGGTCAGCCGTTCCTTGGCCTCCCGCGACTCCTCGAGCAGCGCCGAGAGCTGCGGGGCGTCGAGCTCGTCGCGGCACAGCCCGGCGGCCTCCAGGACGACGTCCGCCAGCACCTGGTCGAAGTCGTCTCCGCCCAGCCGGTTGATGCCGACGCTGTCGAGGACGGCGTGGCTCGTGCCGTCGGCGTCGACGAGGGAGGCGTCGAAGGTGCCGCCGCCCAGGTCGTAGACGAGGACGCGGGTGCGGCGTCCGGAGAGGCTGCGCCGCTGGCGGTGGGTGAACTCGAAGCCGGCGGCGGAGGGCTCGTTGACCATGGCGAGCACCTCGAAGCCGGCGCCGCGGAAGGCCTCCAGGGTGAGGAAGCGCTGGGCGCCGTGCGCATGTGCGGGCACAGAGACGACGGCCTGGTGCGGCCCGGGGCCCGGCAGCTGGGAGCGCACGTGCGCGAGGAAGCCCGTGAGCACGTCCAGCAGCAGCGGCTCCTCCTGCCCGATCCGCACCCGGGTGCCGGGATGCGTGGCCGGGTCTCCCAGGAGCCGTTTGACCGAGCGCAGCAGCGGCGCCCCCTCGCGCGCCTCGCGGAGGGCGTCGAAGCCGTGGATCAGGCGCCCGTCCGCGAGGGCGGTGACGGACGGGAGGTGGAGGTGCGGGTCGCCGTCCGTGTCCGGGAAGGTGAGGACGGGGTAGTTCCCGCGGTCGGCCTGCGCCGCGATGGTCCGGGTGGTCCCGAGGTCGATGCCGATCAGCATGGAGCCGACGGTACCGCGTGGGATGGGGCGCGGGTCGCGTCGGGCCCGACGGCGAGACATGGGGTCACAGGTGCAGGCGCTTGCCCAGCTCGTGGGCGGCATCGGCGAATCGGACCCGCTGCTGCAGGAGGAGCACCAGCACGCTCGCGAGGGTGCTGCAGATCGAGGCGAGCGGATCGGAGACCCAGCCCAGGACCACGAAGACCATCGGCACGAGCCCCAGCAGCAGCGTGAGGCCGCTGTAGAGGACGTGGTCGCCGGTCTCCAGGCGCAGGGCCGGCACCGCGATGACCAGGGCGAGGATCGAGCATCCGCACATGATCGGCACCGCATAGGTGAGAGACCAGCCGTCCCATCCGGCGAGGTAGTCCCAGTAGGCGCAGATCCCTCCGACGATCACGACCAGGTAGACCACGGATTTCGCGACGTTCCTCCGCTTGCGCACCGCCATCAGGGTCACCAGCCACATGGCGGCGATGCCGAGCCACAGGCTGCGTCCGAGGCCGATGCCGGCGGGCCGCCGGTCGAACAGCAGCTGCAGCGCGAAGGAGGCGAGGATCACGCCGAGGGAGGCGAGGAACAGCGTCTGGTAGAGGCGCCGGCGCGAGTAGCGCAGCGGGAGCACGGGGAAGGGCGAGGGGACGGAGGTGCCGGTGACGGTCCCTCCGCACAGCGGGCAGTGCTCCCAGGCGCCCTCGATGTCGACGCCGCACGCGTAGCAGCGCCTCATACGAGCTCCTCCCGCAGCTTGGACTCCTTCACCCTCGTCGCGGCGATCCTCACGGGGATCCCGTCGTCGGTGAGCATGCGCGCGAACTCGCGCACGTGCCCGGTCTCCTCGAACGGGGAGGTGAAGGTGATCGTGAGCGATCCGCCGTGGGAGATCACGCAGATCTGGGGGCGGGCCGCGGAGACCAGGAAGCCCAGGCGCCGCACGTGCGGGGCGACGTCCAGGGGCAGCTCGACGCGTCCCAGGTTGGAGACCGCGACGGTCAGGCCGCGGTTGTTCACCGTGTTGGCCAGGCGCAGGAGCACGTCCTTGAGCGGACGCGGCACGATCCGCAGCAGCGGCATCCGCTCGAGGCCGATGAGCCGGCGCACCCGGGCGTCGAGCTCCTCCGGCTCGAGCATCGCCCGGAAGTCGGCGTCCAGGGCCCGTGCCGCCTCCGCGACCGTCTCGTCGGGGCTGCGGCGGGTGTGCTCGACGCGCAGGGCGGTGAAGAAGTTCCGCGGCGAGGTCGAGGGGTAGAACTGGCGGAGGTTCACCGGCACGCTCGCCCCGAGCGAGGCCACCCGGTCCGGGGCGCGGGCGCTGCGCCGCACCGCCTCGAACAGCAGCGCCGTGAGGTACATCGTGGTCCCGGCGCGGGCCTGCTTCGCGCGGGCGATGACCTCGGCGGCCGGAACCGTCAGCTCGACGGCGCGGGTGCGGGCGTCCGGGGTGCGGGTGCCGCGGATCCGGTGGACCCCGAACGCCCGGTGCCGCTGCTCGCGGCCCGCCGCGCGGAGCCGTCGGGCGGTCCGCACCCCCGGCGGGGGCGGGGGCACCGGGTCCTCGAGCACGGCCGACTGCGCCGCCTCGAGGAAGGCCTCGTCCCCCTGCTCCTCTCCCGCGGCCCCGGCATCGGGGGCAGCAGCATCGGGGGCGACGGTGGGCTCCGCCGCGGCGGAGCCGAGCGGGGCCCCGGGAGCGCTCGCATCGCGCCGACGGCGGCGCGGGAAGTGGCGGCGGAAGCTGTCCAGGGACAGGGTGCGCGGGCTCTCGGGCTCCTCATGGGGCGCGGGGGATGCGGGCGGTGCGGACGGGCACTGCACCGGATGCGCATCGCTCGCGCGCAGCCGCACGTAGGCGGTGACGAGCTCGGTGAGGAACCACAGCGCCCCGGTCCCGTCGCTGAGGGCGTGGAAGACCTCGAGGATGATGCGCCGCCGATGGTGCGCGACGCGGAACAGCAACGAGCGGTGGTCGCCCTGGTAGACCGGCGCGCACACCGGCAGGCGGTCCGCCTGCACCTGCGGGTGCAGATCGCTGTCCAGGAGGTAGTACCAGAACACGCCGCGGCGCAGCACGGCCCGGTACAGCGGGTACTCCTCGATCGTGAGGTCCAGTGCATGCTGCAGGATCTCCGGTTCGACCTCATGGTCCATCTCCGCGCTGAGCCGGAAGACCTTCGGGTCGACGTCGCTGCGGGCGGCGAGGAAGATGTTGGAGGCGTTGTCCAGGCGCGCCCAGGCCCGCGGGCTCACGGCGGCCCCTCCGCCAGGAACGCATCGATCACCCCGTACGCCTCCCGCACGGGGCGCGCGAAGCGGGGCAGGGTGATGAAGCCGTGCAGCGCGCCGTCGACCCGGTGGACGCGCACCGCGTTCCCGGCCGCGGCGAGCGCCTCGCCATAGGCCTCCCCTTCGTCGCACAGCAGGTCCAGCTCCGCGGTGATGATGAGGGTCTTCGGCTGGTGGGCGAGGTCGTCCGCGCGGATCGGGGCGACCATCGGGTCCTCGCGCAGCGCCTCGTCCGGGAGGTACAGCTCGACGTAGTCCTGCATCTCGGCGCTGGTCAGCCGCAGCCCTGTGCCGTGCTCCCGCACCGACCGGTAGGGGGAGGTCGCCGGATCGTGGTCGGATCCGGTGACCGGGTAGAGCAGGATCTGGCGGCGGGCCGCGACCCCGCCCAGGTCCCGCAGGAGCAGCGAGACCGCCGCGGCGAGGTTGCCGCCCGCGCTGTCGCCGATGAGCACGATGTCCTCGAGATGAGAGGCTCCCAGCCGCCACGGCTCCTCGAGGATCGCCCGGGCCACCCGCCAGCAGTCCTCGAGCCCCGCGGGGAAGGGATGCTCCGGCGCGAGCCGGTAGTCGACGGAGGCGACCACGCATCCCGTCTGCTCCGCCATCGTGGCGCAGGCCGGGGTGTAGCTGCTGATGTCGCCGGTCACCCAGCCGCCGCCGTGGAAGAAGAGCAGCACGTCCTCCCGGTGCACGCTGCGGGGGCGGAACACCCGAACGGGCACCTCGCGGGAGCCGTCCGCGTCCCCGATCCGCAGGTCGAGCGCCCGGAATCGGGCGGTGGGCGAGGCGGCGAGCCCCCGCTGCAGTCGGCGCACCCGCGGGTAGTCGCGCCGCATGTCCAGGTGCGGGGCGGCGAACAGCTGCAGCACGGGGCGCAGGAGCCGGTTCATGAGGCAAGACTAGGGGCACGAGGGCGCCGGGGAGCTCGCGGCCGCGGCCTGGTCCCCCGGGTCCGGCCCATTACGCCGAACCGTCAGAGATCTGCTCGATCGGACGGTCGGCGCCCGCGCACCTGTGCCGAGGAGGTGCCACGATCGCGTCGCGGACGAGGGGCAGCTCCGTGACACCGTCCGCGGCGAGGAAATGGCCGGCGCCGGGAACGACCCGGGCCGTGACCCCGAGCTGCTCCGCCACGCGATCGGTGTGCGGCGGCGGGACGATCGGGTCGTCGTCGGAGCGGACCACCAGCAGTCGGTCGATGCGGCCGGGCAGACGTGTCGCATCGCATCCCCCCGCGATGAAGCGGTCCAGCTCGGGCAGCGCGGGCAGAGGCTCGGTGAAGCCCGAGACGAGGATGAGCATGCCCAGCCCCCACGGGTCCGGGAGGGAGCGCAGGACGCGCAGCACCGACAGGCAGCCGAGGCTGTGAGCGATCACGATCGTCTGCTCATCGGGCGTGCCCAGGGCGGCCCGGACAGCGTCCTCCCATCGCCCCGGATGCGGGTCCCCCGGGTCCGGCAGGGCGGGGATCTCGGTGCTGATGCCGCACGCGCCGAGCTGCTCGGCGAGCCGGCCGAACCAGTGATCCGCGGGGGTGGCGCCGTAGCCGTGGAAGATCAGGGCGCGGCGCGGCGTTGCGGGGGACGTCGGGGGTGCAGGTCTCATGTCAGGGGACGGTACGGCCTCACGCCGATGTGAAGGTCAAGCGGAGCAGGAGGAGTCGGACGTGCAGATCAGCGAGCTCGCGGGGATCACGGGGGTGAGCGCGAGAGCGCTGCGGCACTACGAGGACCGGGGGCTGCTGGTGCCTGCGCGCACATCGGGCGGCTACCGGGACTATTCGACGGCCGATGCGACGCGCGCCATGCAGATCACCGCCATGATCTCCGCCGGCCTGAACACGGCGACGATCGGGCGCTACCTCGACTGCGCCCGGACCGACGGCGGCCGTGTCCGGCTCGAGCTCTGTCCGGATCTGCGCGCGGAGCTGGACTCGATCGCCGATCGTCTGGCCGCGCGGCAGTCGGAGCTGCGCAGGACCCGGCGGCGCCTGGCCGAGCTGGCCACCGAGCAGGGACCGTGAGCGTCCTCGCTGCTCTGCCCGGTGAGCCCTGACGGTCCCGATCCGTATCATCGGCGCATGACCAGCCTGCCGATGCGGAGCCTCGCACGGGCGGAGCGCGCCCGGAGCCTGGCTGGTCCTCGCAGGATCATGGTCGACCTCCTGATCGGCTCCGCGATCGTGGTCGGTCTGTGGATGACGGTCGCGCCGCCGCCGTCGACGGGACGGGGATGGCAGGCGGGGCTCGCGGCGCTGATCGTGGTGGCCGTGTCCGTGCGCTCCCTGGCCCCGGTCCCGGGGACGCTGGTCGCCGCGCTCGCGACGACGGCCGCGTGGCTCCTGCAGGCGACGGCGGATCCCGGCATCGGGGTGGGCCTGTGCCTCTTCGCGGTCGCCGAGCGGCGGGGCGCGCGCGTGTTCCCCTGGTGGCTGTGGCTGGCCGCCGCCGGGCTGAGCGGGCTGGCTCTGGTAATGGGCGGGAGCACGGCCCAGGAGGCGCTGCAGGTCGCCGTCCTCGCGACGGTGGTGCTGAGCGCGGCGTGGGCTCTGGGAACGCGCAGCAGGCAGGTCAGGGCGGAGACGGCGGCCCGTGCCCGTGATGAGGAGCGGCTGCGGCTCGCCCGCGAGGTCCACGACGTGCTCTCCCATTCGCTGGGGACGATCGGGGTGCAGGCCGGGATCGCCGCGCATGTCGCCTCGCTCTCCCGCGAGGAGCTGCGGGCGACGCTCCGGGATGTCGAGACCGATGCGCGGGCGTCCCTCGCGGACCTGAGACACCTGCTGCGCTCTCTGAGGGAGGAGGACGAGGAGGTGCCGGACTCGCCGCTGACGGCGTCGGTCCGGTCGATGGTGCGGCGCCTCGACCGTGCCGGCGTCGGGGTGGAGGCGGACATCCCCGGCGAGGTCGATGCGCTGCCGCTGGTGCAGCGCCAGCTGATCCGCCGCGTGCTCCAGGAGGCGATCACGAACGTGATCCGCCATTCCGGGGCCTCCCGGTGCCGGATCCGGGTCGTGACGGCCGCCCACGAGCTGGTGGTCGAGGTGCACGATGACGGCCATGGTGCGACGGCTCCTCTCCGCGAGGGGCACGGCGTGACGGGAATGCGCGAGCGGGCCGCCCTGCTGGGCGGACGGATCGACGTCGGGGCCGCCGCCGGGCAGGGATTCCTGGTCCGGGTCGTCGTGCCGATCGGCGGCGGTGAGCGGCGATGACGCCGATCCGGGTGCTGGTGGCCGATGACGACCCGCGGCTGCGGGCGTCGTTGACCCTCCTGATCGACGGCGAACCGGACATGGCCGTGGCCGGCGCGGTTCCGGACGGCGCTGCGGCGCTGGCAGCGGTCCGCGACCACGAGGTCGATGTCGTGCTCATGGATGTGCGGATGCCGGTGATGGACGGGCTCGACGCGACCCGTGCGATCCTCGGCGCCGGCGGCCCGGGTCCTCGGGTGATCGTGCTGACGATGTTCGACGCGGATCAGTACGTCTACGAGGCGCTGCGCGCCGGGGCATCGGGGTTCCTGCTCAAGAACGCGCCGCCGGCGTCGCTGGTGCAGGCCGTCCGCGCCGCCCGCGCGGGCGATGCGCTGCTCGCGCCGGAGGTCACCCGACGGCTCATCGGCCGCTTCGCGCTGTCCCCGCGGAGGGACGATCCGCGGATCGCACGCCTGACCTCGCGGGAGCGGGAGGCTCTCTGCCTGATCGGCCGCGGCATGTCGAACGACGAGATCGCCAGGCACCTGTTCGTCACTCCGACGACCGTGCGGACCTACGTCAGCCGCATCCTCGCCAAGACCGGTGCCCGCGACCGCGCGCAGCTGGTCGTGATCGCCTACGAGTGCGGGCTCGTCTCCCCCGGCCAGGACTGATCGTCTCCGCTCCGGTCGGAGGTGGCTCGAGGCACGAGAGCCCCCGCAGGCAGGCGCGGTGGCGATCGGTCGACGCTGACAGGACTGATCGTCTCCGCTCCGGCCGGAGGCGAAGACTTCTGGAGCCTCAGCGCCGGAAAGCGCCTTCACCTCCGCGCCCCGTCGCTCTCGCTCCAGAAGTCTCCGGTCGCACCCCCGGGGGCACGCACCCCCTCCCCGGCATCCGATGCGGCCCATCCCGCGCATTGTCGACACCTGCAGACTGACCGCCGCGCTCCGGCAGGGTGTGCTGGATCCATGATCGAGATACGTTCCCTCACCAAGAAGCACGGACCCCGCGCCGTGGTCGACGACGTCTCCTTCGAGGCCGCCCCGGGCCGGGTGACGGGCTTCCTCGGCCCCAACGGCGCGGGCAAGTCCTCGACCCTGCGGATCCTGCTGGGTCTGGACCGCGCGACCTCCGGCACCGCTCTCATCGACGGCCGTGCCTACCACGACATCGACCGTCCGCTCTGGACCGTCGGGTCGATGCTCGACGGTCCCGGCGCCGCCCCGGGCCGGACCGCGCGGGCGCACCTGACCTGGGTGGCCCAGTCCAACGGCATCCCGGCACGGCGCATCGAGGAGGTGCTCGCGATGACCGGGCTCGGCGACGCCGCCCGCTCGCGGATCCGCGGCTTCTCCCTCGGGATGGGGCAGCGGCTCGGCATCGCGGCCGCCCTTCTCGGCGACCCCCGGGTGCTGGTCCTGGACGAGCCGACCAACGGGCTGGATCCCGACGGCATCCGCTGGACCCGCCGGTTCCTGCGCTCGCTGGCCGAGGACGGCAGGACGGTCCTGGTCTCCAGCCACCTGATGACCGAGATGGAGGGGATCGCCGATGACATCGTCGTCATCGCCCGCGGCCAGATCCTCGCCTCCGGGACCGCCGCCGAGGTGCGGGGCGAGCACCCGTCCCTCGAGGACGCCTTCTTCGCCCTGACCGAGGGGCGCGGCCAGTACAGCTCCGGTCCCGCCGAGCAGGGCGGTGCGCGATGAGCGCCCTCGCCCTGGCCCGCTCCGAGGCCTCCAAGCTCCTCACCATGCCGTCCACCGGGGTCCTCGCCGCGGTGACGATCCTCGGCACCTGGCCGCAGGCCTGGTCCAACGCCGCCGCCTACACCCTGTCCGCCGATGATCCCCGGCTGTTCGGCGAGCCCGTGCCGCCGGAGTTCCACGGCTTCTCGATGGCCGGCTTCGGGTACGTCTTCATCGTCGTCCTCGGCGCGCTCTGGGCGGCCGGCGAGTACGGGGGCGCCCGGCAGATCCAGGCCACCCTGACCGCGACCCCGCGACGGGCACCGGTGTTCGCGGTGAAGGCGGCCTGGCTGGCTGTGACCACAGCGGTCATCTCGTTCCTGTCGATGGGCGGGGCGATCATGATCACCCACGCCGCCGCGGGCGACGGCATCCACCCGTTCCTGCTCACTGGCCGGATCTGGGGGCTGATCGGCGGGCTCGTCGCCTCCTGGACGCTCACCGCGCTGATCGCCTTCGCCCTCGGTTCCCTCGCCCGGAGCGCGGTCGTCCCCATGCTGGTGCTCATGCCGCTCGTCGTCGGGCTGGGCTCCTTCCTCGCCGGGATCTGGGCGCCGGCGATGCATCTGCCCGTCGTGGCCGGCAGCGCCCTCTACTCCCCGCCCGACTCGACCGGCGTGCTGGATCCCCTCGCCGGAGGGCTCGTGCAGCTGGCGTGGGCCGCGGTGCTGCTCGTCGTGGCAGGCACCGCGTTCATCCGCCGGGACGCGTGAGGGGATCCTGATGTGTCCTCTGCTGCGCAGCGAGCTCACCAAGGCCCTCACCCTGCCGAGCATCCTCGTCACCGCCCTGGCGGCGCTCGTGGTCCCGCCCGCGCTGGCCTTCGTCACGGGGCTGAGCTTCCGTCCCGCCGACAGCCGATGGGACGATTTCCCCGTCGAGTCCCATGGCTTCGAGGTCGCCGGCTTCGGCCAGCCGCTGATCATCCTCCTGGCCGCCCTCGTCATCGGCACCGAGTTCGCCGATCACCAGCTCCGGACGTCGGTCACGGCCGTCCCGGACCGCAGGCGCCTGCTGGTCGCCAAGCTGGCCGTCGTCACCGGCGCCGCGGCCCTCATCGGGGCCGTCGCGACCAGCGCCGCCGTGCTGCTCAAGCACGCCGCCCTCGGCGAGCACGGGCTGCCCGTCTCGGAGTTCACCACCGCCATGGCCGGGAACCTGCTGGGCGTGGTCGTCAACTACGTGCTCATGGCGCACATCGCGGCCGGCCTCACGATCCTCGCCCGGAGCGTCATCGCGCCGCTCGTCGTGCTCGTGCCGATGGTGCTCGGACTGACCATCGGGCTGGTGCCGGCGATCCCGGCCCTGAAGTACTCCCCGGATCTCGCCGGCGTGCAGCTGCTCACCGGGTATCCCGGGATGGGGCTGCTCGAACCGCTGCCGGGCGGGCTGGTCATGGCCGCGTGGGCGGCGGCGATCTCCCTCATCGCCGCCATCGCCTGGGGGCGCCGGGACGTCAGCGGATGAGAGGGACATCGCGGCGGCATCGCTGCGGTTCCTCCACTCCTCGAGCAGCTCCGGGAAGCGACGGTCGAGGAAGGCGTAGAAGTCGGCCATCTCCTGCACCCGCTCCCCCGCCGCCGCGCCCGGCCCGGGCTCGCGCGGTCGTTCCGCCGCCTGCGCGGCGAGCTCCCCGTACAGCGCGCGGCGGGTGAGCGTGACCGTGTACCGGTCGGCGACGATCCGGTACATCCGCCGCCGGGTCCCCGGCATGGAGTCCACACGGATCACCTGGACGGACTCGAGGTAGCGGCTCGCCCCGGAGGTCTTCCCAGCCGCCGCGCGTGCACCACCGATTCCATGACGTCCGCCCCACCCAGTTTCACTGCTCTGTGGAACTGATGTCGGGCAGGGAGGGAAGGCAGCGCTCGTCCCGCCTCCACCAGCCCGTCAGCGCCAGGTGCCCTGCCAATCGTAGAGCTCGGCGGTGGTCTGGTACTCGCGCAGCTCGAGGATCAGCCCGTCCGCGACGCGGGCGATGGTCGCCCCCTCGAAGGAGCCCCGCGATCCGGCCCAGGTGCACTCGAAGCTCCACTGCGCGGTTTCCCGGTGGTCGGCGACGATGTGATCGGTGATCTCCCACCGGTGCACGATCCCCCCGGCCGAGAACCATGTCCGCGCCCAGTCGCGCACCCGGTCGCGTCCCCGATAGACCGGTCCGTAGCACTCCGTGATGATGCAGTCCTGCGCCACGGCGCCCGCGATGCGCTCGGCGTCGTTCGCGATCCAGGCGTCGATGTAATCGGTGAGCGCGCTCATCGCCCCACCCTACGCAGGCGAGGAGAGCGACCGGGTCGTCCGCCGCGCCCCTGCTGCGATGCGTGACATGCATCGACCTATCGCCACCTCTGCTCAGATCCGGGTGCGCAGGGCCTCGAGACCGGCCAGGAGGGAGGCTTCCGGATCCGCGTGCCCGCGCTCGCGGTGGAGCCTCGCATAGGTCGGTGCGACTGCCGGGTCGACCGGGGCAGCCGCCTCCTCGTCGCCGAGCCCTGCGGTCGCCGCGCTGCCGACGACGAGGTTCGAGAGCGTGTACGCCACGCCCAGCGGGTCGGTCACCCCGGCCTCCACGAGCAGCTCGCACAGCCGATCCGACAGGCGCAGGTATGCGGGGCCCCGCGGTGGCCGCAGGGCGATCACCTGACAGGCCCACCGGTGCCGGAGCAGGTGCCGGTACCAGGTCAGCATCAGCGGCACCACGTCCGCGTCGCCGAGAGCCCGGATCATCTCGCCATCCTCGGCGAGAGCGGTATCGAGGGCGAGGTCGAAGAGGTCATCGGCGGTCTCGAACCGGGAGTAGAGGCTGGCCGGTGCGACGCCGAGCCGCCGGGCGACGGCGCGCAGGGTGAGCGCGCGCGGTCCGCCCTCGTCCAGCAGCGACACACTCGCGCAGGCCGTCTCGTCGATGTCGACGCTGCGGCGGCGACGGACCGGTCGGCGATGCGTCCAGTAGCTCACCGCGCCACTCTATCCGATCAATGTTAGCTTAGACGCATGATCGATTCGGCTCTGCTTCCTGTCCATGGCGATCGGGTGAGCCTCCGCGTCCTCCAAGAGGCGGACGCGGCCGCGTTCGCTGACGGCGCGGCCGATCCTGCCGTGCAGGAGTACGGGCATCTGCCGGAGCCGGAGTACTCCCCCGCATCCGTACGGGAGATGATCCGCGCTGTCGCGGTCCCCGGTCTGGAGCGCGGCGACCTGGCGGTCCTCGCGATCGCACGGCGCGCCACCGACGCCTTCGCAGGCAGCCTGGTGATCTTCGATGTGCAGGAGCAGGGCGCCGAGGTCGGGTTCTGGGTGCACCCCGGCCACCGCGGGCTGGGGATCGCGACGGCGGCGCTCGATCTCGCCTGCCGTCTCTGCCGTGCCAGCGGCCTGACCGAGCTGAGGGCACGGACCGTTCCGGACAACAGCGCCTCGCAGCGAACCCTCGGCGCCGCGGGCTTCGCCCTCGAGCGCACTGCTGTCGACACCACGCCTGCAGGAGAGCGCATCGCGCTGCTGCACTACGCGCGTCCCCTGGACGACCCCGCTGCGAGCGCCTCCCTCTGATCTCCCCTGCCGGCACATCCGATGACGACGAGCGCACGGCGACCGGACGCGTCCAGTGTGCGCAGGTAGCGTGGGAGGGCATGAGGCAGTCTGCTCCCGCATCATCCGGTGCACCGGTCCCCGCGGCGCCCGGCCCGGGATCATGGTTCCGCGAGCGGACCTGGCTGGTCGACCTTCTCGTGACGATGGCCGTGTTCCTCTACAACCTGCCGATCTTCCCGCTGTATGCGCGCGATCCGCTCCACGCGGTCGCGCTGCTCCTGGTCTCGGCCGTGATCTGCGGCTCCTACCTGCTGCGTCGCCGGTTCCCGGTCGGGGTGCTCGCCCTGATGATCGCGACGACGTCCGTGCAGCTGCTGCTGGGAGCACCGATCCTGGCCGCCGATGCGATGCTGCTGCTGGCCGTCTACAACCTCGCCGTGCGACGCACGGCCCCCGTCTCCGTGCTCGGCGCGCTCGCGGCCGTGGCCTGGCTGCTGATCGCCGTGGTCCCGCGCCTCGGCGAGGAGTTCATCGACATCGGTCAGCTGGGGGTGCTGATCGTGCTCACCGCATGGGTGTGGACCTGGGGCACGCTGGTGCGGATCCGCCGCCAGCACGTGTCCGGGCTCCAGGAGCGGGCGGAGCAGGCCGAGCGGGAGCGGGAGACGCGGGCGCGGATCGCGGTCGCCGAGGAGCGGGCGCGGATCGCGCGGGAGATCCACGACATCGTCTCGCACAGCCTGAGCGTGGTGGTGCTGATGTCGGACGGGGCCGCGGCGACGGTCGGATCGGAGCCCGAGCGGGCGAGGTCGGCGATGCTGCACGTGCGCGACACCGGCCGGAGCGCGCTCGCGGAGATGCGGCGCATGCTGGGGGTCCTGCGCGAGGACGAGCCGGGGTCCGATGCCCCGCAGCCCGGGATGGCCCAGCTCGCCGTCCTCGTCGAGCAGTCCCGCGCCGCCGGCCTGCCGGTGGCCCTGACCGTGGACGGCAGCCCGGGCGGGATGTCGGAGGGGCTCGGGCTGACGGTTTTCCGGATCGTGCAGGAGGCGCTGACCAATGTGCGCCGGCACGCGGGCCCGGGTCTCCGCCGCGTCGACGTGCGGATCGACTGCCGCCCCCGGGAGGTCGTGCTGCGCGTGACCGACGACGGGCAGGGGCCGGGGGCCGGTGATGCCGGCTCCGGCGGGCACGGCCTGCTCGGGATGCGGGAGCGGGCCGCCGCGCACGGCGGCACGCTCCACGTCGGCGCCGCGGAGGACGGCGGCTTCGAGGTCGTCGCGGCGCTGCCGCGGGAGGCGCGGGAGGAAGGAGCAGGCTGATGGTGCGGCTGGTGCTGGTCGACGACCAGGAGATGATCCGCATGGGGCTGCGGATGGTGCTGGAGTCCCAGCCCGGGATCGAGATCGTGGGCGAGGCGCACGACGGCGAGGCCGCCCTCGAGCTCCTGGAGCGCATCGAGGCGGATGTGGTGCTCATGGACGTGCGGATGCCGCGGATGGGCGGGGTCGAGGCGACCCGTCGCCTGGCCGAGCGCGAGGACCCGCCGAGCGTGCTGATCCTGACCACCTTCGACCTGGACGAGTACGCCTACGACGCCCTCCAGGCCGGGGCGTCCGGGTTCCTGCTGAAGGACGCGCCGGTCGAGGACATCACGGCCGCGATCCGGCACGTGCACGCAGGCGACGCGGTCGTCGCGCCCAGCACGACCCGTCGCCTGCTCGACCATTTCACCCGTGCCCGGCCGGCCGGGACACGGGACGCCGGGGCGCGGCTGGAGCAGCTCACGCCGCGGGAGCACGAGGTGCTCCGGCTGGTCGCCCGCGGCCTGTCGAACGCGGAGATCGCCGCCGAGCTCGTGCTCGCCGAGGGCACGGTCAAGGTGCACGTGGGGCGGATCCTCGCCAAGCTCGGCGTGCGCGACCGCGTGCAGGCCGTCGTCCTCGCATACGAGACGGGACTGGTCGAGGCCGGCGAGCGCTGACGGCCCCGTGCGGGTGCCGCCGACGGCGCGGGGGCGAGGGCGCCTATGCCTCAGGTCGTACACGGAAGATATCCCTGCGGCCAGACGCTCCGCGGACGTGATCCCGGGATCGTGGGGGCATGCCTTCCACGATCGTCGAAACCTCGAACCTGACCAAACGCTACGGTGCACGCACCGTCGTCGAGGACCTGGACCTGTGCATCCCCGAGGGGTGTGTGTACGGGTTCCTCGGCCCCAACGGCGCCGGCAAGTCGACCACGATGAAGATGCTGCTCTCGCTGATCCGGCCCAGCGGCGGCGAGGTGCGGATCATGGGGCGGCCCATGACCCGTGCC
The DNA here is from genome assembly GCF_042434575.1 of Brachybacterium hainanense. Taxonomy (NCBI): domain Bacteria; kingdom Bacillati; phylum Actinomycetota; class Actinomycetes; order Micrococcales; family Dermabacteraceae; genus Brachybacterium; species Brachybacterium hainanense. The sequence continues at coordinate 63,969 of NZ_JBHLSV010000007.1, read as the reverse complement.
ACCCGCCGAACGCTGCTGGGCGGCATCGGCTCCCTGATCGAGGCCCCTCCCGGCTACGCGCATCTGACGGGGGCCGAGAACATGCAGCTGGTCCGGCGGATGCTGGGCCTGGGGCGACAGCAGATCGAGGACGCGGTCCGCGCCGTCCGGCTCCAGGACCAGATGGGCAAGAAGGTCCGCGACTACTCGCTCGGCATGAAGCAGCGCCTCGGGATCGCGATGGCGCTCGCCCGGCGTCCGCGGCTGCTGATCCTGGACGAGCCGACCAACGGCCTGGATCCGGCGGGCATCGAGGAGATGCGCGGTCTGCTGCGCCGGCTCGCGCACGACGGGGTCACCGTGATGGTGTCCTCCCACCTGCTCGGCGAGATCGACCGGACCGCGACCGTGCTCGGCATCCTCTCCGGCGGGCGCCTGATCTTCCAGGGCTCCCGGGCCGAGCTGATGGCGGCATCGAACCCGGACGTGATCATCGCCTGCTCGGACCCACATGCCGCCGTCGCCACGCTGCGCTCGGCCGGGGCCCGGCTCACGGCCGATGACGAGGTCGCCGTCCCCGGCTTGGACGAGCCGCGCACCGCCGGTGCGGTCGCCGCGCTCGTCGGCTCCGGCATCGGGATCTTCGGGGTCCGCCGCGAGGAGCAGAGCCTCGAGGACGTGTTCATGGCGCTCACCGCCGGGAGCGGGCTGTGATGGGGCGAGCGGTGGCGAACGAGTTCGCCAAGATGCGGCATCTCCGGGTCGGGCTGATCGCGACGATCCTGGTGGTCGCCGTGCTCGGGCTGTCGCTGATCGGCGTGGTCTCCGACCCGACCTTCGATCCGGCGGCCGCCGGGGCCTGGCTCTCGATGCTGGCCGGCCTGTCGCTGGGCATTCCGCTGGTCGCTCCGCTGCTGCTGGCCGTGCTCGCCTCCCGCCAGGTCGACATCGAGCATCAGGGCAGCGGATGGCTGCTGCAGACCACCGCGGGGCTCGCTCCCGGCATCGTGTGCCGTGCCAAGTTCTGCGCACTGGGCGCCGTCGTCCTGCTCGCCACCCTCGCGACGAGCCTGGTCTCGCTCGCCCTGGGCCGGGTGCTCGCGGGGATCTCCGCGCCGCCGCCGCTGGGGCATTGGGCCGGCTTCACGGCCTGCATCCTCGTGGTCAACCTGACGCTCCTGGCCGCGCACGTGCTGCTCGCCGCCCTGGTCGAGAACCAGCTCATCGGGCTCGGCCTCGCCGTCCTGGGCACCCTGCTCGGCCTGTTCTCGAAGAACCTTCCCGAGGTGCTGGCGCATCTGACCCCGTGGGGCTGCTACGCCCTGGCCGAGGCGGCGAGCTACCGGGACGGCGAGCTGGTCGCGCTGCCCATCTCGTATCCGAGCTTCGTCGCCCTGGGCGTCCTCGGCGGTGCGGTCTTCACCCTCGTCACCAGCCGTTTCGATCGTCAGGAGGCCTGACATGCACACCCTCAGCGCCGAGCTGATCAAGCTCAAGCGCTCCCTGAGCTGGCCCGTCGTCGTGCTCCTGCCGATCGCGGTGACCCTGCTCGGAGCGGCCACGAACCTCGCCCGGGGCGAGCAGCCGGAGGACGGCTGGCACACCGTCTGGCTGCAGTCGGTCGGCTTCCACGGTCTGTTCCCGCTCGCGATCGGGGTCGCGATCCTCGGGTCCCTGGTCTGGCGCAGCGAGCATCGCGGCAGCAACTGGAACACGCTGATGTCCGGACCGACGTCCTCGCTGAGCATCGTCGCCGCCAAGTCCACGGTCGTGGCCGGGCTCGCCGCCCTCATGCAGCTGACGATGCTCGCCGCGGTCCTCGTCATCGGCGCGGTCGGCTTCGGCCTGCCCGGGATGCTGCCTGCCAAGTACCTGGCGACCACCCTGCTGATCATCGTCGCGACCGTCCCGCTGGCGGTGCTGCAGTCGAGCCTGTCGATGCTGCTGCGCTCCTTCGCGGCGCCGATCGCGATCGCGCTGCTCGGCGCCGGGGCGTCCGTCATCGCGCTGATGATCCTCGGCGACCTCGCCGTCATCTCCCCCTACGGCCTGGCCACCCGCGCCGCCCAGCTCGGCACCGGCACCTTCTCCGATCCGGGAACCGTGACCGCGGGCAGCGTCCTGGTCGTCCTCGTCGCCGCCGCAGCGCTCACCCTCGTGCTCATCGCAGCGGCCACCGCGGTCCTCGAGCGTCGCGACACCCGCGCCTGACCATGCCGGTCCCCATCCTCCCGATCCCCGTCGATGTCCCTGTCCGAGAGGAGACCACCATGTCCACCCCGAACCCCTCCCCGGGATCGCCCGTCCATCTCCACCAGCACGACCACGGCACACCGCCTGCCGGGAGGTCGGCCGGCGGCCAGGGCGCCGCGTCCCTGGTGCTCTGCGCGCTGGCCGTGATCTCGGCGTTCCCGCTGCTGGCCGTCCCCGTGCTCGGCTTCCTGCCCGCGCTGTTCGCGGGAGCGGGGATCCTCGTCGCCGCGACCGCCCTGCGCGGCGCCGCTCATGGACGCGGCATCGCCGTCACCGGGCTGGTCCTCTCCGTCGCCCTGTTCGCGATCCTCACCGGCCTGGCCACCGTCTGGCACCTCGTCGTCGCCGGCCCCGCCGTCACCCACCCGTGGTTCGAGGACGGGCTCGCGGAGGTGTGGGACCGGCTGTTCGGATCCTGATCCGCCGGACTGCGCGGGGCCGAGGCGCTGCGACCCACGGGCTGGGCATCAGAGAACTGCGCGGGAATCTGGTGTCGTCCCAGCGACACCACCCGGACGAAACCGGCGATCTCGTCCCTGAGACGACAGCAGATTCCCGCCCCTCCCAACGCCCGCGAAGACACCCCGGCGACGCAGCACCGGAACAGCTACCACGCCACGCCGCCGGTCGCCCGCGTGACCTGCCGCGCCACGCCCTCATAGGGCTGGAGCTCCTCGTGATCGCAGCCTGACGACCAGGCTCGGATCCGCACGGCCTCGCGAGCCACGACCTGCCGGTGACGCACGCACGTCGGTGATGGCCCGGGGACGGAGGCCGGGTGACGCGAGGACGGCGGTGAGTGCCTCGCCGCGGCCGGGCTCGGGAATCGGTGCGTCCTGGACGGTGAAGACGTCGGCGCCGCCGTAGGCGGTGGGGGCCGCGGTCCCCATCGGGCGGTCTCCTCCGTCCCGGCCTGCACGGTTCCGGTCCCCGAACCCGGGACGGCACGGAGCGCGAGAGCAGCGAGAAGGAGACCGAGGAGCGCGAAGCCCGCGCCGTCGAGGCCGCCCCACCGCAGCAGGCTGGCCGCGACGCCGCAGCAGTGCGGGGATCACGGTGGTGACGATGCCGGTGACGTCGGGGAGGAGCGGCTCGAGGTAGGTGCAGACGACGCTAAAGCCCGCGAACCCGATCACCGTGGTCGCGACCGCGAGCAGCACAGGGCCTCGCAGCAAGGGCCGAAGCTCATCGCCGATGCCGGTCGCGAGTGCCGGGGTGGCGGCGATCCAGCCGGCCGCCATCCAAGCCTTCTGCGAGAGCCAGCTTCTCGTCGGCCAGCAAGCTGCGGCGTTCACCGCCGCCGCGTTGCCGTTGTGCCGCCGGGTGTGAGTTGCTACGCGGCGCAGATCGGTACGACTAGCGCACCGGTGGGCTGCGGCGCACGTTCGGCGCGTTTCCGCTCCATCTCGTAGCGGGCATTGCGGCTATGGTCGGACTCAAGCCCGCTCATCCAGCTGATGATCGACAGCGGCAACGAGATGGCCGCGAGGGCGATCGCAAAGATCGTCGCGCAGGCTCCGAAGCCAACGCGATAGACCACGACTGCCACAGGCCAGAACAGGATCTTGACCAGCTCACCGAATCCACACCGGTTCGCGAGGAGGTACAGCACACCAGCCCCGAACAGCCCACCGATTGTCCATGCCGCCACCGACACCGCCGTGTATTCCCAGCGCTGAAGCGTCGATGTGATGTCACCCTGCTGCGCTGCGATGACCAAGAAAACCCAGGTCGTGGAAGCCGCCGGTGAGCCAAGAAGGCGGAGCGGCTCATAGCCGAACATCTGGTTACCGGCGTGACGGCCACGCCAGAGCGGAACGATCACCATGCCAGCCACAAGCAACAGGACAGCTGACAGTGCGATCGACTGCAACGTTGGGCTGTTCTCGGCCAGCACCGGCGGTGCGTTCGTGCTGAACCAGTTCGCGACGGGGGTGATCCCAAGTCCGTGAGCGACCACCGCGACGGAGTCGGACGGTCGCTTCCCGCCGACAAGCGCGGTCACCACGAGTGCCGCGGAGATTCCCGCGACAAGCTGATACAGCAGGTCCCGGTTGTCTCGCCAGTTCTTGATCGTCTCCGGGATGGCCTTGATTACTCCGAGCATGACTTCCTCCGTCCGTTCCGGCATGCCTCCACCATCGCATCTCGCACTGACATTCCCCGGCCCAGCGCGCGCACCTTCCTGACAGCCCAAGTCAGGAAGGCGCCGTAATGCCCACGTTCCACGACTCGCTACACCGGATCACCAACCGGTGGATCAGGGCGAGGTCGCGCAGAGGTCATACCCCGGACGCTAGGGGTTCACGCCAGCGTGAAGGTCAAGTCGAGCAGGAGGAACGACACGTGTAGATCAGCGAACTCGCACGGCTGACCGGGGCGAGCACCAGAGCGCTGCGCCATTACGAGGACCGCGGGCTACTGCTCCCCGAGCGCACCAGCAGCGGGTATCGCGACGACTCCCCCGCCGATGTCATCCGCGTCGCGCAGATCAGGACGATGATCGGCGCCGGTCCGAGCACGGCCACGATCCGGCGGTACATCCACTGCGCCCGAACCGGGGAGCACGGCACGGAGCTCGAGATGTGCCCGAACCTCCGTGCCGAGCTCGACGCCATCGCCGCATGCCTCGCCGCGAAGCAGGCCGAGCTCCGCAGGACGGAGCAGCGCCTCCGCTCGCTCGCCTCGGCCGGCTCCTGACGGTCGGGGGCGCATCGGCCCGCGTGGCGACGCATCATCGGGCCTGCGCGACGCGGAGGTGCTCTCCCGCATCACCAGGCCGCCGGGCCCGCGCGTCGGCGCGGATGGTCTCTACGGCCGCCCCGCGCCGGCCAGGACTCCCTTGCCGGGTCGGCCGGCTGCGTGGCGGTTCCTGCCGGGGATGAGGAGCGCGATGGCGAGGCCGATCGTGATGATCACGGCGATGCCGGTCATCGCCGTGGTGAGGGTGTCCCCGCCGAGCGCGGTGGTGAGGTTGATGAGGACGGCGAGGCCGATGGCGCCGCCGATCTGCTGACCGGCGGTGGCGATGCCGCTCGCGGTGCCCTGCTCGGCCTCGGCCGTGCCGGTGGTCGCGGCGGCGAACATGGTGGTGAACACGATGCCCTGGCCCAGGCTGAAGAACGCCGCGAGCACGAGCACGATGGCCCAGCTCGTCGTGTCCCCGACGAGGAGCGCGAAGGCGGCGACGCCCACGAGACCCATGATCTGGCCGGTGACCATCGCGGCACGCAGGCCCGCGCGGGTGGCGAGGCGTGCGCCGATGCTGGTGCCGAGGAGCACGCCGAGGCAGGGGATGACGAACGCGAGGCCGGTGACGAGGGGGCTGAGGCCGCGGGTCTGCTGGAAGTACAGGGTGAGGAAGTAGGCGGTCGCCCCGAAGCCGGCCATGAACAGGAATGTCGATCCGGTGCCGGTCGCCAGGTGCCGGTTCGTGAAGCGGTGGACGTCCAGCAGGGGGTCCTGCGTGCGGGCCTCGACGATCAGGAGCACGACCGCGGCGATCACGCCGGCGATCAGGGTGATCAGCGTCGCCGGGGCGTCCCAGCCGTTCTCCGCGGCGCCGGTGAAGCCCATGACGACGAGGATCGCCGCCGCGGTGGTCAGCACGGCGCCGGGGATGTCGATGCGGCGCAGCGCCGGGCGGGCCTCATCGGCGGGCACGGCCCGCAGTGCGAGCAGGACGATGAGCAGCACGAGCGGGATGTTGATCGCGAAGACCGACCGCCACCCGAACGCATCGGTGAGCACGCCGCCGAGGATCGAGCCGAGCACCATGCCCGCGGACCCGGCCGCGCCCCAGATGCCCAGAGCCCTGTTCCGGGCCGCGCCCTCGGCGAAGCCGACGCTGAGCAGCGCCAGCGTGGACGGGGCGAGGGCGGCGCCGCCGAGGCCCTGGATGCCGCGGCCGAGGATCAGCATCCACTCCGCGACGGCGAAGGTGCCGAGGACGGAGCCGGCGGCGAACAGGGCGAGGCCGATGAGGAACATGCGCCTGCGGCCCATGGCGTCGGTGAGTCGGCCGCACAGCAGCAGGAGCCCGCCGAAGGCGATCGCGTAGGCGCTGACGACCCATTGCAGGGTCTCGGGCGAGAAGCCCAGACCGGCGATCTCGGGCAGGGCGACGAAGACGATGTTGTAGTCCAGGCCGACGAGGAGCTGGGCGGTGGCGAGCGCGGCCAGGAGCACGGCTCCGGTGGCGCCGCGCTGTCGTGGAGTGGTCATGGGGCACCCTTCAAATGTTCCGAGTTCGGACGTTCTGAGTTTGGACTATATGCGGCGAGCTCGGACTGGATCAACTCGGAGCAGTCTGGGGTACGCTGATGCCATGACCTCTTCGAGCGACGGCGTGGAGCTGTGCGGACTGGTGGCCCGCCTGGGCCAGCGCATGGACGCGCACGTCCGCGGCGCGGCGGAGAAGCTGGGGATCACGGCATCGCAGGCAATCGCGCTGCGCGAGATGGACGAGCCGCTCACCCTGACCGAGCTGGCGGAGCGGATGAGCTGCGAACGCTCCAATGCCGGCTATGTCATCGACCGCATGGAGAAGCAGGGACTGGTGCGGCGCGAGCCGCACCCCTCGGACCGGCGCGCGAAGATCCTCACCCTCACCGAGGACGGGCAGGGCTGCCGCCGCAACGTGCTCGACGCGCTCTCCCACGACGCGCCGATCGACGCGCTCTCTCGTAACGAGCAGGCAGCCCTCGCAAACCTCCTCCGCCGGGCGACTGCCCAGCGCTGAGGGAGCGGGGCAAACTCATAGCCGGATCGGATCGGAGGATGATGGAACCAAGGGTGTTCATGACGATCGCGTATGTCGTCTTCGCAATGATCGTGGTGATGTCGATCATCGCCTTGACGCGATATGTGGGTCGTCGACGCGAGCGACGCAACCTGGCTCGCCCTCGAGACGACCGCAGCAAGCCCGACTGATCTCTCGAGTGCGAGAACACCGCCCCCACCCACCGGGCGAGGGGCGGTTCATTCCTTGATGCAGTCGCAGGCCGCGGGCTGCAACAGGCTGACGGCAGCTGCCCCATGGGCGGACGACGCAGCCTTGTCCCTCGCCGGGACCCGATGACGGCCCTCCAGCCTGCCCCTGCCGATGCTAGGCATCAGGGGGTCGTGGCTGCTCCCGAATCGTCCGCGCAGGGTGGATGCACGGCCGGTTCGCAGGGTGCGAGCGGTCGGGATTCGCTCGAGGAGGCTCCGCCCGATGGGAACCGCTGTTCGGCCCGTACCTGACACCGCGACCGCTGAGGGGGACCTGCCGCGGCGACGCGCGGCGCTCGCGCTGTTCGCCCTCAGCCTGGGCGGGTTCGGGATCGGGTTGACCGAATTCGTGATCGCCGGGCTGCTGACCGAGGTCGCCGCGGATCTCGGTGTGACGATCAGCCAGGCCGGGCATCTGGTCGGTGCCTACGCGCTCGCGGTCGTGCCTGGCGCGCTCGTGATCACGCCGCTGGTGATGCGACGCCCGCCGAAGCAGGCGCTCACCGCGCTGCTGGGGTTCTTCGTGGTCGGGAACCTGCTCTCGGCCTGGGCGCCGAGCTACGAGGTGATGCTCGCGGGCCGGATCGTCGCGGCGCTCGCCCACGGCGGCTACTTCGGCATCGGCGCGGTGCTCGCCTCCTCCCTCGTGCCCGCCACGCGGCGGGCCTCGGCCGTGGCGGCCCTGTTCGCAGGGCTCACGATCGCGAACGTGCTGGGCGTTCCCGCCGGCGCGCTCGTGGGCCAGCACCTGGGATGGCGGGCAGTGTTCTGGATCATCAGCATCCTCGGCGCGATCGCCCTGGCCGGGCTCATCGCACTCGTGCCCCGCACGGAGCCGGAGCAGGACCAGCTGCCCGTCGCCCAGCAGTTCCGGGCCCTGGCGCGCCCTCAGGTGCTCGCCTCGCTGCTGACGACGGCGCTGGTGTTCGGCGGCATGTTCGGGGTGTTCACGTACATCGAGCCGCTGCTGCGCGAGGTCACCGGCTATTCGGTCTCGGCGATCCCGTGGCTGCTCGTGATCTTCGGGGCCGGACTGTTCGCCGGCAACGTCCTCGGAGGGAGGGCCGCCGACCGCAACGCCGACAATGCCGTGCTGGCCCTGGCGATCCTGCTGCCGGTCGTGATCCTCACCCTGGGCGCGGTCGCGGGGATGTCGACGCTCGTGACGGTCCTGCTGTTCCTGCTCGGACTGGTCGGTTTCGCGACCGTTCCCGGTCTGCAGGCGCGGGTGATGCGGCACGCCCAGGGCGCGGCGACGCTCGCGTCGGCGACGAACATCGCCGCCTTCAACCTCGGCAACACGATCGGCGTCAGCCTCGCAGGTTTCGCGATCGCCGCCGGCTGGGGCCTGCGCAGCCCGACGATCACCGGCGCCGCGCTGACCCTCGCCGGGCTGGCGCTCATCCTCGGCGCCCGGCTCGCCGCCCGCCGCACCACCGCATCCATCCGCTCGACCTCGACTCCCTGAGAAGGAGACCACCTCATGCATCTCGACCTGGACGGCCACGTCATCATCGTCACCGGCGGCACCCGCGGCATCGGCCTCGCCACCGCCCACGAGCTCGCGAGCGAGGGAGCAAAGGTCATCGCCGTCGCCCGCCGCGAACCTGACGAAGGTGTGCTGCCCGCCTCCGCGGACTTCATCGCCGCCGACCTCACCGCCCCGGAGGCTGCCGCAGGACTGGTGGCAACGACCATCGACCGGTACGGCCGGGTCGACGGTTTGGTGAACAACGCCGCCCTGTTCGACACCCGCGACTCCATCGAGGAGACCGACGATGAGCTGTGGCGGGCCACGTTCGAGGTCAATCTGTTCGCCCTCGCCCGCCTGACCCGCGCGGTGATCCCCCCGATGCGGGAGGCCGGCGGCGGGAGCATCGTGCACCTGGGCAGCGAGGCGGCCCGGATGCCTGACGCCACGATGGCCGCGTATGCCGCGTCGAAGGCGGCGGTGCTGTCGCTGTCGAAGTCGCTCGCGTCCGAGCTCGGACCAGCAGGCATCCGCTCGAACGTCGTCTCGCCCGGGCCCACCCGCACCGCGCTGTTCGATGCGCCAGGCGGGTTCGCCGACCAGCTCGCCGAGCGCTTCAGCACCGATCCCGATAGCGCCGTGGACCGGTTCATCCGCGAGGAACGCCGCCTGCCGGTCGGAAAGATCGGCGCCCCGGAGGACGTCGCCGGAGTGATCGTCTACCTGTTCTCGCCCCGTGCCGGGCAGGTGACGGGGGCGGAGTGGTCGGTCGACGGCGGCGCGCTGCGCCAGATCTGAGCCGGGATCCGACGGCGCCGGTTCTCGCTTCCGAGATGACGCTCGCTCGCGCAACGGCGACGGACGGTGCTGACGTGTCGCTGCCCGTGCATCGCCGCCACCCCGATCCGTGGCACCTGCTGCGGATCATCACCGCAGAGATTTGGAAGGAACCCTGTCATGACCACGACCCCCACTCATGTCCCTGCACCGTTGGAGGCGCTGGCCCGGCACTTCACCGACCTGCGCGGCGGCGACCATTTCGGGCATGTCACCCGCTCCGGCAAGGAGTCCGCCTTCGCGAAGGCCGTCCGGCTCCTCGATGCGCCGGCCCGGCAGGTGCTGGCCGAGTTCGACGAGCACCTGCTCGAGGGCACCGGAAGGATCGACGCGACCGGCCTGCACCGCGACCAGCGCGGAGGGCTCATCGCCTCCTGGCTGCTGACCTGGACCGAGCAGCGCGCGGCGGACCTCGCGCCGATCAGCATCATCGCCACCTACGGGGCCGGCTTCCACCATCCCCATCTGCGCGGCGCCACCATCGGCGAGTGGCCGCTCAACGTCGCCGAGCCCGCCCACGCCGAGGAGCTGATCCCAGTGCTGCGTGCGATCGCCGGTGCCGACATCCACAACCTCGTGTTCCAGGTCGGCGGGAACGTGCGCCTCATCCCCGCGATGCATCCCGCCCGCGTGCATCGTCGGTCGGCATGAGGCGTCGATCCTCCGCCGGGAGCTACTCCCCCGTGTCCCGACACCTGATGCCCGCCTCGGTTGTGCGGCCACACGTACACGGCCCGGGAGTACCCTCCGCGGGCCCGTCCTCTCACGGGCCGGTCGCGGCTTCACGCTCCGGCTCAGGCAGCCCTCCCTGCGCCGACGGTTCCGTTCAGCCGTCGCCCGGGAACGGCTCGAGCCAGTAGTCAGTGGCGGCGCTTCCAGGAATGTTCGTCAGAGTCAGCCCGACCGCAATGACACCCAGGACGATGCCGCAAGCAGCGAACTTTCGGTATTTCCGACTCCCATGACAGGAGAACATTCCAAGCAGAACAGCCAAGACAGCGACCACCAGACTCGGTGCGACCACGATGAGATGCACCAACGACTGATCCGCGGAAGGGTGCCCATTGTTCGAGTCAGTCGCCAGCCTGCGCGCCGCCAGCAGCTGCCCGCACACCGAGAGCGCGACGGCGAGAGCACCGGCGATGAAGGCGGCGACTCCGAAGGGGTTGCGTTCCTGCGTGGGGCCCGACGCGGTTGTTCTCATCCGTCGATGCTAGGGGCTGGCCCCGGGGCCGAACTGGGCGCACGCCGCCGATCGGCGCCCTCGCCACCGCCAACGGGTCCGGCAGGCTTCACCGTCGCGCACGTCGAGACGCCCGCCGATACCGGTGCACATCCGCATGGCACGGTCCTCGCTGAACACCGTGCCGGATAGCCCCGCCGCCGGCAGACGAGCCTCATCGGGCAGATCCATCTCGACGCCGTTCTCCCGCAGCTCCCGGCCCGGGGTCAGGCCATGGAGGTCAGCAGCCGCAATGCTGCGAAGGAGGCGCTGCCGGGTTCGGCGGTGTGGGTGAGGATGCGCTGTCCGTTGCCCTCCGGGAGGTGCAGCACCTCGTACCCGAGCTCGAGCTCTCCGACCTCGGGATGCCGGAACCGCTTGCTACCGCTCGTGCACAGCCGCACGTCGTGCCCCGCCCAGAGCCGGGCGAACTCGGGGCTGTTCATCGACAGGTCACCCACGAGCTCCGCGAGGCGGCGGTCGTCCGCGAACTGCGCGGCCACATACCGCAGGGACGCGACCGCGAGCGCGGCCTCGCCCTCCCAGTCGACGTAGAGGTCGCGGGTGTGCTCGTCCAGGAACAGCAGCTTGAGCTGGTTGGGACGGTCCTCCCCCTGTGACGGAGCATCGCGGTCCAGGTGCCCGGCCAGCAGCAGATGCCCGGCATGGTTCCACGCCAGGATGTCGTTGAAGCGGCCCAGCAGCACCGCGGGGACCTCGCCCATCGAGTGCAGCAGCTGCTCCGCGCCGGGCTTGGCGACCTCCGGCTTCGACGCGACGCGGGGCCGCTTCGCCGAGACCGGATGCGCGAGCGCGTACAGATGCGCACGCTCATCGGCGTCCAGCTGCAGGGCACGGGCGAGGGCGTCGATGATCGCGTCCGAGGCGTTCTGCGACTGCCCCTGCTCCAAGCGGGTCAGATACGTCACCGAGACCCCGGCGAGCTGCGCCAGCTCCTCGCGGCGCAGCCCCGGGACGCGGCGGCGCCCGTAGCTGCGGACCCCGGCCTCCTCGGGGGTGATGCGGTCGCGGCGCGAGCGCAGGAACTCGCCCAGCTCGGTGACCGGGCCGTCGGTGCTGTCGGGCGATGAGGCGAGGGACTGTGCTGCCATGTCCCCATTGTCTCGAACCCGTGCCCGCGGAGCCTGCCCCTGGCAGTGCCAGGCACCCGCAGGCCACGCACGCCGGGGATCTGGCTGCGCCTGCCGGGCCGTCGGAGCCTGGGACGCATGAGCACAGCAGAAGCACCACCCTCACCGTCCCGTCCCTCCTCGATGAACGCTCCCGCGGAGCGGTTCACCCCGATCCAGACGATCGCGATGGCCGTCCTCCTGACGGCGAACTTCACCCTCGCCGTGGACTTCTCCATCCTGAACGTCGCCCTCCCCCACATCGGCGCCGAGCTCGGCTTCGCCACCTCCGCCCTGCAGTGGATCGTGACCTCGTTCGCGCTGTGCGCGGCCGGGTTCACCCTCTTCTTCGGCCGCGTGGCCGATCTGTTCGGGCGCAAGCGGCTGTTCCTGATCGGCATCGTGCTGCTCGGCGTCGCGTCTCTTGCGGGAGGCCTGGCGACCGAGCCGTCGCTGCTGATCATCGCCCGCATCGGCCAGGGCGTCGCCACCGCCATGGTCACTCCCGCGGCCCTGTCGCTCATGACGACGATGTTCCCCGAAGGTCCCGCCCGCTCGAAGGCCCTCGGCCTGAACGGCGCGCTCATGGCCGCCGGCTTCACCGCGGGCGCCGTGCTCGGCGGCCTCCTCACCGGTGCCGTGTCCTGGCGGTGGGCGTTCTTCATCAACGTGATCGTCGCCCTCGCCGTGGTCCTCATCGCCCCCGTCGTGCTGCGCGAGCCCGCCCGCGGGGCCCGCCCGAGGCTCGACGTCCCCGGCGCGGCGACGATCACGCTCGCGCTGGTCGCGCTGGTGCTCGGGATCGACACCGCCGGGCATGCCGGCTGGGCGCATCCCGGCGCCTGGGGGCCGATCCTCGCCGCGCTGGTCCTGTTCGCCGTGTTCCTGGCGATCGAGAGCCGTGTCGCCGAGCCCATGGTCGCCCCGGGGCTGCTGCGGCGCCGCTCGATCGGCTGGGGCAACACGGCGGGCCTGCTCGCCTTCGGCACCTTCACCTCGCTCGTGTTCCTGCTGACCCTTTACCTGCAGGAGGTCCTGGGCTACTCCGCGATCACCGCGGGGCTGATCCTGGGCGTGCTCGGGATCGGCACGGTCATCGGCGGGCTGGTGGCCCCGAAGATCATCGGGAGGACTAGCGCGAAGACCGCGATCGTCGCCGGGCTCATGGTCCAGGCCGCCGCGACGGCGCCGCTCGCGTTCGCGGGCGGTGACCGGGCCTGGCTGGTGCCCCTGCTGATCCTCACCTTCGTGGGCGGGATCGCGAACCTCGTCGCGATCGTCGGCTACGTCGTCGCCGCCACCTCCGGCGTCCCCGCCCACCAGCAGGGCCTGGCCACCGGGCTGGTGACGATGAGCCAGCAGGTCGGGATCGCGCTCGGTACGCCGGTCATGTCCGCGATCGCCACCGGCGTGGCGGCGGCGACGCTGCTGCCCGGGCTGCAGCTCGCGATCGGCGTCAACGCCGCCGTCGCGGTCGCAGCCGCGGTCGTCCTGGCGATCTTCCTCCGCCGGCCCGGGACCGCTCCGGCGACCGCTCTGCAATCCGGGGCGGCAGCCGCATAGGTCTCCGCCTTCCGCGGGCATCCTGCGAGCACGCGGATCGTGCCCCGCGGGACGCCCGCGCCCTCCTCGAGCGGACAGGCCGTCGGTCCCCGCCGACCGCCCGCACGCACGACGCGGAGGCTCGTTTTCCGGCATGGACGGCCGATGGCTATCCGGTCGCCGAGGCAGGCCCGTCCAGGTGGCGCTCGAGAACGGGCCCGAGGCGGTGGATCAGGGTGAGGTTCGTGCCGATCACCACGGCAACACGCTCACCCCATCGCGATCAGGGCCCGGTGGAGAACGCGTCGTCCCACGGAACTGCCATCGGATCATCCACGACCGTCATGGAGCTGGCGAGCGATGCCGAGTTCACGAAGGCACCGTCGGACGCCCTGCGGGTGGCTCTTCTCGATCGGATCGATGCGGCGCCGTCGACGACGCGCCAGAGCTGGACCAGGTAATGCTCCGTGACCTCGTCGACTGCTCCGTCGTACGCGGCATCCCTGCCATTCGACGACACACGGAGCATGAAGCACGATCCATCCTCCGTCAGGATATCCGCAGCCTCGGGTGCAGGATTCTCGGTCGGCCCGTGGATGGCGACAGGAGAACCTGGGCTCCTCCGGACCGGGACCTGGGCGACGTCCTCCCAGCGATCCTCCTCCCAGTCCGGCGGAGCGTCCAACACCTCGATATCGATGGATACGGGCCCGTGTTTATTCCTGTCACGATCTGGATCGTGCCCGGGACGAAGCTTCCCAACAATCCCGCAACCCGGGATCCTGAAGGAATCGCAAGTATGAGCCCCTCGATCTCGATCGAAGCGAACTCCGCTCTCATGATGATTCCGGTGTTCACTCGGCACCCCCGGCGTCCTGGATGGTCTGGATCAGGAACGGATCATTGTCAAGTCTACGCTGGGCACCACGGCCCGGAATCGAGCTGTCCCGGTCTTCGCCAACTGCCATGTCAGTTCGCGACGTGGACGTGCATGCGGCCCAGGTCCTCGCGCTCGGCGATGTCGAGCAGCGCGGTCGGAGCTCGGCTTCTGGCCGGTGCTCCCGCCCGCCTCGTCCTCGCCGTCGCGGCCGGGCTCCTCGTGTGCGTCGGCATCGTCGTCGTGGGCGTGTTCTGGCTGCCGTGGCTTCCCTCCGCGGATGCGCCCGGCGCCCTCGTGGGCATGCTCGCGCTCGTGGTCGTCGTCGGCGCAGCGATCTTCCTGCGCTGGAGGCTCCCCGTGCTGGCACCGGCAGGAGCTGCGGCTGGGCGCGCGCTGGCGTCATGGGCCTGGCGATCATGATCGCGCGACCGGCGGAGCCTGTCGGGGTAACGCTGGGGTTACCGCCGATCGGGGTGCCAGCGTCATCGACTGCGGTGCGCCTGCGGCGTGGGATGGACGTATGGCTCTTCACCAGGCGATATCTCCTGCTGCACCGAGGATCGATGCCGACCAGATCGTCAAGGTTCCCACCGGCGGCGTCGGGCAGCCTCCGATTCTTCGGGGCGTCTCTCTGAATCTGAGCGGTGGTGGGCTCACGGCGGTGGTCGGTCCCAGCGGTGCAGGAAAGACGTCCTTGCTCTACTGTCTCAGCGGCCTTGAGCGTCCCGATCAAGGGCAGATCTCCATCAACGGGACGAACCTCTATTCGCTGGCCGATGAGAAGCGCACCCGATTCCTTCGTGAGACGGCGAGCTTCGTCTTCCAGCAGTACAATCTCATCGACTACCTCACCGTCGAGGAGAATGTACGGCTCCCTCAGGCTCTGGCCAGGAAGCGGGTCGAGGCCGCCGCCGTCGAGGAGATCCTTTCCCGGTTCGGCCTCCTCGACAAGCGGGCGGCCAGGGTGAGCACCCTTTCGGGCGGTGAGCAGCAGCGAGCGGCGCTGTGCCGGGCGATCCTCATCCGGCCCTCGGTGATCTTCGCCGATGAGCCCACCGGGGCGCTCGATACCGCGAACACCGGCATCGTGCTGCGAGTCCTGCGCGACCTCGCTGTTCAGGGCTGCTCCGTCGTCATGGTCACCCACGATGTCGAGTCCGCTGCGCTGGCCGACCGGATCGTGTTCATGCGCGACGGGATGATCGCCCACGTCACCGGACGGCTCGGTGCGGACGAGATCCTCCACACCATGGCGCGGCTCGGAGGCGAATGACATGCACCGGTACGCCCGTCGTATTCTCCTCTCCGATCTCAGCAGCTGGTGGCCGGTCATCGCCGCTGTCGCCGCGGTGACAGCGCTGGTCGGCCTCTGCGCCGCCCAGTTCGCGTGGACCCACGACGCACGCTTCATCGCAGCGGCCGAGGCGCAGGGCCACGCGATCGCCGAGTTCACCATCGTCTCCGAGACGATCTACGTGCTCGTCGCCACACTCGCGCTGTTCTCGCTGACCGTCGTCGGCACCGCGACCGTGGAGTCCACTCGGCGCACCTTCTCCCAGTGGCGTCTTGTCGGGGCCACCCCGAGCGATGTCCGGCGCAGCATCTGGGCCCTGGTCGCGACGGCGGCGTGCATCGGTGCCGTGCCCGGCTCGATCCTCGCGCTCGCCGCGAGCTACGTCGTCGTCCCGACGTTCAATCAGATGGCCGCACCGGGCTTCGACGCTCCGGCTCTGCCACCGTCGATCCTCGCGTGGCTGATCTCCCTGGTCCTCGGCGTGGCCACCTGCATGCTCGGGGCCTTCGGCCCGGCGCACCGGGCCTCGCGCGCGCAGGCGATCGAGGTCTTCCGTGCCATCCCCGGTCGTCGGCGGAAGGGCTGGTGGTGGCGAGCGCCGCTGGCGGCGATCCTCCTGGTGTCCTCGCTGGGCATGCTCGTGGCTGCGGCAGCGCTCGGCGCGCATGAGGCAGGTGTCGCGGTGATGTTCAATCTCGCGGTCAACGGCGGGGTCTCGGCGGTGCTCTTCGTCTATGTCGTCGGGCCGCTCGTCATCCCCGCTGTTCTGGCAGGCCTTGGACGGCTGGCCGGGGCCGTGGGCGGTGTCACGGGGCAGCTCGCGGCCAAGGCCGCCGTCGAGAGGGCGGGGACCAGCGAGAACACCATCGCGCCGCTGGCGGCCGGCATCGGCGGGGTGGGCGTCATCCTCATCTCCGTCGAGTCGGCAGCGGCCGTGGTCACGGCATCTGACAGCTCGGCGGAGACGAACCTCGCCGACACGCTCGTGATGTCCGCGCTGATCTCCTTCGTCCTCCTCGTCACCTCCGCTGCAGTCGTCTCGCTCGCCTCGCGCGACCTCGAACGCGAGCACTCGCTGCTGAGGGTCGCGGGGATGCCGAGTCGACGTATCACGATCTGGTACATCTGGCAGTCGTTCCTCCTCGCGCTCACCGGCACCGTGCTCGCACTCGTCCCGATCGCCATCACCGCGGCGATCACGGCCATCAGCTCGCACGCCTACACCGGTCATCCGATCGTCATCGTGCCGTGGATGCCCCTGTCCCTCGGGTTCGTGCTCGGCTGGTCCGTCCTCTTCCTCGTCCAGTGGTGTCCGGCTCGGCCTTCGCTGCGTGCCGATGTCGCCGTGGGTCTGCGATCGGCGTGAAGAACACGGCGCTGAGCACGCGACACCACGAAGCTTCAGGCGGACCCATGACAATGTCAGGCATGCGAGAAGGACAGCCGAGCGTCACCGCCCCTGGCCTCGCGCTGCGCCGCCATCCGCTCAGGCTGCTGTTCACGTCATGGCCTTGGCGCTCTCTCGCGTACCTGCTCAGCACGCCGCTGATCGCCACGGTCTGGCTCGTGAGCTGCTGGCCGATGCTGCCCCTCGCAGGTGTACCGCTCGGGCGTCTCGAACGACGCCGTCTCAGGCTGCTCGACCGCGCGCCGATCCCGAACCCGCACATTCCGGCTCCGCGGTCCGGAGTGAGGGCATGGATCGGGCTCCGGGCACGAGAGCGGATCAGCTGGACCGAGCTGCTGCATGGCGTGCTCCTCGTTCCGCTGTCGGTGCTGGACTTCTCCGTGCTGACTCTGGTGCTGCTGATGCCAGGGATGCTCGCCGCGTCCAGCGGGCTCCTGGTCGCGTTCAGCATTCTCGGCATCGACCCCGCCCTCGTCGATCCGGGCACGACCGCGATCCAGCGCGACCCACTCGCCCAAGCTCTGCTCTGCGTGCTCGGCCTCGTCCTCCTGCTCGCCGGTCTCTATCCCGTCACGCTTTTCGCGGAGGGGCAGCGCCATCTCGCCAGGCTGCTGATCACCGAACCCTCCGCGGAGCTGTCCGCGCAGCTGGAGGGGCTCACCCGCTCCCGTGCTCGCATCACCGGCGCTTTCGACGCCGAACGCCGCAGGATCGAGCGCGATCTGCACGACGGTGCGCAGCAGCGCCTCACGGCGCTCGTGATGACGCTCGGCACGATGCGCTATCAGCACGACCGCGGGGAGGACGTGACCGAGCTGATCGACCGGGCCGACACCGATGCCCGCCGCGCTGTGGAAGAGCTCCGCCAGATCGTGCACGGCATCTTCCCGTCCGCGCTGCGCGAGAACGACCTCGCCGGAGCCCTCGACGATCTCGCAGCCGGCGTGGAGAACGCAGGCATCGAGACCACCGCCAGCATCGACCTGCCCCCAGATATCGCGTCTGACGTGCAGGTCGGGCTGTATTTCGCCACGAGCGAGCTGTGCACGAACGTGCTCAAGCACGCCCGCGCGACCAGCGTCCTGCTGCTCGCCCATCGGACCGGTGCAGGCGTCCTCGTCGTCACGGTCGAGGACGACGGAATCGGCGGTGCTGATCCCCACGGGACGGGCCTGCTCGGCGTGACCGACCGCATCGAGACGCTCGGCGGCCGTGTTCACCTCGTCAGTCCGGTCGGCGGCCCGACCCGCATCACTGTGGAGGTCCCATGCGCATCGTGATCGCCGAGGACGCCGCGCTCATCCGCGAAGGACTGAAGAGTCTGCTGCACGCGGCCGGCCATGTCGTGGTCGCCGCTGTCGAGAACGGGGACGATCTGCTCGACGCCGTCCGCACCCATGCTCCCGACGTGTCGATCCTCGATGTGAGGATGCCTCCGACATACGCCGACGAAGGCATCCAGGCCGCGCACGCGCTGCGGCTCATCAACCCGCGAGAGCCAATCCTCGTGCTCTCCCAGATCGTGTCCGGGCGCGCCGCCGCCGATCTGCTCAGCAGCGGAGACGGCGGGATCGGGTACCTGCTCAAGGACCGCGTCGGCAACGTCGAGGAGTTCCTGTCCGCCCTCGACACCATCGCCGACGGCGGCCAGGTCATCGACCCCCAGGTCGTCCGCACGCTGCTGCGCCGCCGATCCCTCCTGGACGACCTCACGCCCCGTGAGATCGAGGTCCTCGCACTCATGGCCGAAGGCAGGACCAACACCGCGATCGCCCGCGCCCTCGTGGTCAGCGATGCAGCAGTCGCCAAGCACATCAACCGCATCTTCGCCAAGCTCGGCCTCGGCGCGGACGAGACCTCCCACAAGCGCGTGCGAGCGGTGCTGACCTATCTCCGACAGCGGCAGTCCTGGTCCGACCCCTCGCCGCCGCAGACGAAGAACCGCAGGAACTAGCCGATCACGATGGCACTGCTTCTGCATCCTCGCGGGGTGCCGGGTGCCGCTTTCGCCGTGGGCCGGAGAGGCCGGCCGATGTGCGCCCCGAGCGACTGCGGAGATGGGATGGCCGAGGCCCGACCGATCATCGGCCGGGCCTCGGGGGCGCGTCTTTCGCCTCGTCCGGTCGTCAGTCGACGCCCATGAACATGTGCACCGCGGTCACCATGCCGCGCTCGTCGCGGAACACCAGATCCGCACCGCGACCCACGGCCTCGCCGTGCGGGGCGAGCATCGACCAGCGCAGCAGGGTCGCGTCACCGGACTGCAGCTCCTGGTCGTACACGAACCGCAGCCCCTTGCCGGCGATCATGTCGTCGTGGACGCGGCCGATGTGCGCGGTGATCGCGTCGACTCCCTCGAGGGTGATGCCGAGCGAGGAGACGGACATCGTCCCGTCGGCCGCCCAGAGCTCCTCGATGACGGCCGCGCGCCGCTCGGGGTCGGGCTCCGTCCAGGTGCGCAGGTACTCGGCGTCGAACCCGGTGTTCTGGTCTGTGGACATGGTGTGGTCTCCTGGCATGGAACGCGAACGTTGACGTTGTCAGCATACCCTGTTTGCGGACATCGTCAACATCCCTGGCTAGGATGGGGACATGAGCCCCCGCGATTCCGCGCCGACCATTGCAGCGATCCTCCGCGCCGCCGATGAGCTCCTCGAAGCAGGAGGACCCGAGGCGGTCACGCTCCGGGCCGTGGGCGAGACGGCGGGGGTCTCGCGCATGACGCCCTACCGCCACTTCGCCGACAAGGCGGCGCTGCTGCACGCCCTCGCCGAGCGCACGCTGCTCGCGATGGCGCGTCACATCCGGGCCGCTGCCGCAGAGGAAGACGAGCCGGGCGCGAAGCTCCGGGCGGGAAGCGGGGCCTATCTCGACCACGCTCTGGAGAACCCGCACCACTACCAGCTGATCTTCGGCGACGCGCCCCTCGCACAGCCGGGGCCGGAGCTCGACGCGGCGGCGGACGACGCCATGCGCGCCGTCGAGGAGATCGTCGGCCAGGCGCAGACCTCCGGGGTGCTGCGCGATGCGCCGACCCGCGAGCTCGCGACCGTGCTCTGGGTGCTGCTGCACGGACTGGCGGCGCTGCAGATCACGGGACACCTGCACGAGCCGCGCACCGTGGACGGCAGCGCGCACCTCGGCACGCTGCTCGACCTCGCCCTTGCGCAGCTCGCTCCGATCGATCACGAGAGCAGACGAGCCAAGATCTGAGCACGCCGGCTTCCCGGCGACGGGCCGGAGTATGCCGGCACTCGGATCGCGAGCTCGACGGATCAGCCGCCGGACGAGCCCCCGGCCTTCTGAGGACCAGGACGATCTGCGAGCTGAGCGCCGCCATGGCGCAGGCGAGCGCAGCGGTGGCGATGCTGCCCATCCACGCCGGCGGGGTAATCTCGGCACCGACCACGAAGACGGACAGGGAGAAGGCGAGCAGGCCGCGGCGAGCACTCGACCGATATGACATCATTGATGTCATGATCAGCGCTCGAGGGGATGCCGTCCACGCGCTCCTGCGGCTGACGCGGCCCCTGGTCCTCAACTCCGAACGCATCGTCGCACGCCAGCTCAGGCAGTCCGGGTGGACGGTGGGCATGCGGGCCGTCGCGGAAGTCCTCGATGGCATCGGACCTGCGACGGTGCCGCAGATCGCCTCGGAGCTGGACCTGCCCCGCCAGGCGGTCCAGCGCCTCACCGACGACCTGCGGACGCTCGGGCACGTCGTCACCACGCCCAACCCGGCCCATCGCCGGTCGGTCCTCGTCCGTCTCACCGCGGAGGGGGCCTCCGTGTTCGGCGCTGTGAGGGATCGGGAGAGGCGCCGGCTCGAGCAGCTCCTCCCCGGCGTGAGCGAGGAGGACCTCGCCACCGCCACGGCGGTGCTGGCGGCCCTCGATGACGATATCCGCACCCTCGCCCGGGAGGCGACCGATGACCGATGACATCCACGCCCGCACCACCGCGAACCGGCTGCGCCTGGCCGACCTCCTCGACTCCCTCCCGGAGTGCGCGTGGGACTCCCCCACGCTCTGCGCAGGCTGGTCCGTGCGCCTCATGGCGGCGCATCTGATCCAGCCGATGCTCATCGGCTTCGGGCGCTTCTTCCTCGCCTCCCTGCGGCATCGGGGCGATACCGCCGCGACCATCGACGCCCTCACCCGGCGGATCGCCCAGCGGGAACGGTCCGAGCTCGTCGCCGAGCTCCGCACCCATGCCGGGGACCGGGTCGACCCGCCCAGGGTCGGACCGATGGGACCGTTCGCCGATTCCTGCATCCACCTGCGGGACATCGCCCGGCCGCTGGGCCTGGACGCCGATGTCCCGACCGGCGACTGGCTCACGCTCCTCGAGCACCTGACCTCGCCGCGACCCGTGCCGGCGCTGCTGCCGCCCGGCAGGCTCGACGGGCTGAGCCTCCTCGCCGTCGACGCCTCCTGGTCATCACGCTCCCGGATCGGCGGTCGCCGCGGTGAGATCAGCGGCCCGGCGGAGGCTCTCGCCATGGCCGTCACCGGACGCCGGGCAGCGCTCGAGGATCTCTCCGGTCCCGGCGTGCCGACGCTCGAGGGCCGCATCCCCGGGGCGTGACCCTGCTGGCAGCTCACCCTTCCGCGGAGCTCCTGCGGAGGACCAGGAGGACCTGGGAGCTGAGCGCCGCCATGGCGCAGGCGAGGGCCGCGGACACGATGCTGCCCATCCACGCCGGCGGGGTGATCTCGGCACCGAC
Organism: Brachybacterium hainanense; assembly: GCF_042434575.1. Classification (NCBI taxonomy): domain Bacteria; kingdom Bacillati; phylum Actinomycetota; class Actinomycetes; order Micrococcales; family Dermabacteraceae; genus Brachybacterium; species Brachybacterium hainanense. The sequence goes on along the minus strand of NZ_JBHLSV010000007.1, from coordinate 42,235 downwards.
CACGAAGACGGACAGGGAGAAGGCGAGCAGGCCGAGGATCGCGATCGTCAGATGGAAGAACCGGAGGAACGGCGAGGCGGCCCGCGCGTCGTCGGCGTCGTGCCGACGGTCGAGGAAGAGGGCGATGAACAGCATCGGTACGACCTGGAGGGTGGCGAGGTAGAGATCCATGGGGGTGCTCCTGCGGGGGACGGAGGCGGGCGGTCAGATCCAGCCGTGCCGGTGGGCCGCGAGGGCGGCGGCGTGGCGATCGGCGGCGTCGAGCTTGGTCATGGCGTCGGAGAGGTAGTTGCGGACGGTGCCGGCGGCCAGGTGGAGGGCAGCGGCGATGCCGGCGACGTTGTGGCCCTGACGGGTCAGCCGCAGCACGTCGAGCTCGCGCTCAGTCAGCGGGCAGTCGAAGCCGAGGGCGCTCGCGGCGAGCTCCGGGTCGACGTAGCGGCTGCCGGCGTGGATGCGCTCGATGATCCGGGCGAGCTGCTCGGCGGGGGTGCTCTTGGGGACGAAGCCGCGCACCCCTGCAGCCAGGGCGGAGCGGAGGATGCCGGGCCGCGCATGCCGGGTGATCATGACGACGGCGGCGTGCGGGTCACGGGCGAGCAGGGCCCGGGCCGCGTCGAGGCCGTCGAGCCCCGGCATCTCCAGGTCCAGCACGTGCACGTCGACCTCGCCGGCATGGTCGAGCGCGGCCTGGCCGTCCGCGCCGTGCCCGACCACGGTGATGGTCTCCTCGAGGTCCAGCAGGGAGACCAGCGCGGTGCGGAGCATGTCCTCGTCGTCGGCGAGGAAGACGCGGATCATGACCGGGCCCCGATCTCGCCGGTGACGGTGAACCGGTCCCCGTCGTGCTGCCAGGTGAAGCTTCCGCCGTGTCCGGCGAAGCGCTGGTGGAGGCCGGTGAGCCCGGTGCCCCGGCCATCCGTCACGACCGTGCGGGGATCGGCGCCGTCGTTCTCGAGGACCATGGTCGTGTCGCTCAGATGGATGCGCACCGTCGTCGCGGCGGTATGGCGCAGGATGTTGCTCGCGGACTCCCGGGCCAGGGCCGCGAAGGTCTGCTCGTGCTCGGGCGGGGGCATGCCGGAGCGCTGGAGGGTCACCTCGATGCCCGCCGCGCCGAGGAGCTGCTCGACGTTGGCGAGCTCGACGGCGAGGGCGAGGGTGCGATAGCCCTCGGCGAGGTCGCGGGTGCGGCGGTCGGCCTCGGCCGCGAGCTCCTCGATGGCCTGCAGCTCCGCCCGCGCGACGCCGGGGTCGCGCTCGACGCTGCGGCGGGCGAGCTCCGCCTTCAGCTTGATGGCGAGCAGGGTGTGCCCCTGGATGTCGTGCAGGTCGGTGGCAAAGCGCAGCCTCTCGCGGGTCAGGGCGAGGTCGCGCTGATCGGCGTCGTGCTGGTCGAGCCGTCGCTGCATGTGCCAGCCGACGTGCGCTCCCGCGAAGCCGATGGTCTGCGCACCGAGCAGCACGGTCATGACGATCGTCTCCGTCGCCGGGGAGGAGCCGCCCTCCTGCGCCGCCCTGAGCAGGACGGCGGCGCCGATGGCCGCCGATGCGATCACGAGCGAGGGCCAGACGGGACGCTGCCAGGCGATGACCACGGCGAAGGGCAGCCCGGTCGCGAACACGGTCATCGGCTGACCGGAGAGGACGAACGCCGTCGCCAGCAGCGCGGCGGCGGCGAGGAGGATCAGGACCAGCGCGCCGGCCGGGCGCGGGACGTCGCAGCTCCGGGCGAGCCACAGGCCGAGGCCGGCGCCCGCCAGGCTCGCCAGGACCGTGACGGGCAGCGCAGGCGGTCCCAGCCCGCTCGCGAGCGTGATCGCGAGGGAGGCGCCGGCGAACAGCACGATCAGCGCCGTGAGCAGCCGGCGGATCTCCTTCGGCGGGACGCGCCCCGGCCACATGAGCACGCGCGAGGGTCGGACGGTCATCGGCTCTCCTGTCTGCGGATCCGCGGGACCGGCGGCGGTCCTGCTCCTCCAGGATCCCGCAGCCCTGCGAGGGCCGGTAGTGCGGCGGGTCAGCCGCCGGCATGACTTCTGTCAGACGGCGCACCTGCACCGGTCACAGCAGGCCATGATCCGCGGCCCTGCCGCCGTCGTCCTCGCGACGCGAGGCTGGGAGCACCACCCGAGGACCGGACCTGGAGGAGACATGAAAATCCGCATGACAGCAGCTCTGCTCGCGATGCTGATCGGGGCGTTCGCCGTGACAACCGTGGCCGTCGAGGCCGTGCGCACCGGCAGATGGGAGCTCGGGCGCGGCAGCGTCGCCGAGGACATCCCCGACGGCTTCTACGGGGACTCGTTCCTCTCCGGCGCGGTCCTCGACAACGCGGGCTGGGTCGTCGCCGCCGGGATCGTGTGGATCGTGGCCGCCGCCCTCCTCATCGGCCTCGACGCCGCTCGCGCCCGGATCACGGGGACGCGCGGCGCGGCGATCGACCGGACCCGGAGGTGACCGCCATGACCACCGCCGCCCGGAACGAGCACGTCATCGAGGCGGAGCATCTCCGCTGCGTCTACGGCGAGTTCACGGCCGTGGACGATGTGAGCTTCGCGGTGCGCCGCGGCGAGCTGTATGCGCTGCTGGGAACCAACGGCGCCGGCAAGACCACCACCCTGGAGACGCTCGAAGGCCACCGCAGACCCGCCTCGGGCACCGTCCGGGTGATGGATGCGGACCCCGGCGACCGACAGGCCGCCCGGCCGCGGATGGGCATCATGCTGCAGGAGTCCGGCTTCGCCGCAGACCTGACCGTCGCCGAGACGCTGCGGCTGATGGGGCGGCTCTCCGGCCGCTCCGACGACGCCGGCATCCTGCTGGAGCGCGTGGGCCTCGCCTCCAAGCACGATGTGCGGGTCGGGCAGCTCTCCGGCGGGGAGAAGCGCCGTCTGGACTTCGCGACCGCCGTCTACGGCCGGCCCGAGCTGGTCTTCCTCGACGAGCCCACCACCGCGCTGGATCCCGCGGCCCGCGAGGCGCTGTGGGACCACGTCACGGACCTGCGTGCCGACGGGGTCACGGTCGTGCTCACCACGCACTACCTCGAGGAGGCGGAGCAGCACGCGGATCGCATCGGCATGATGCACCGCGGCACCCTGCACCATGAGGGCACCCTGCCCGAGCTGGTCGCCGCCTTCCCCTCCACCATCGAGTTCGACATCCCCCGGACCTCGGCTCCGCTGCCGCTGGAGGTCACCGACGTCAGGGGCGAGCAGGTCTCCGTCCGTACTGAGCACCTGCAGCGCGATCTCTACCGGCTGCTCGGCTGGGCCGCGGAGCACCGGGTCCACCTCGACCACCTCCAGGCCCGCAGCTCCTCCCTCGCCGACGTGTTCTGCGAGCTCGCCGCCGACACCGCCCCGACCCAGGAGGAATCATGATCGCCATCGCCCTCGCCGAGCTGCGCATGCTCATGCGCAACCGCCTCGTCGCCCTCAGCGCGATCGGCATCCCGCTCGGCTTCGCCGCCCTGCTCATCGCCGCCCGGGACACCTTCGGCGGCGCCGCCGTCATCGCCCCGCTGATCGTCCTCGCCGTCACGGCCCTCGGCATCTACATCACCGCCACCACGACCCTCGCCGCCAGGCGCCAGAGCCTGTTCCTCAAGCGGCTCCGCAGCACCCCCGTCGGCGACCCCGGTATCCTCACCGGTCTGCTCGCTCCCCTGCTGGTGGTGAACGCCGTCCAACTGGCCGTGATCCTCGGCGTCATCAGCGTCCTCGGCGACCCTCCCGCCGACCCGCTCGGCATGGTCCTCGGCATCCTCGCGCTGAACGCCCTGTTCCTCGGCTTCGCGATCGTGACCGCGGGGCTCACCACCTCGGCCGAGCACGCCCAGTTCACCACCATGCCGCTGTTCCTCCTCGCCCTCGGTGCGGGCTACTGGATCACCTTCACCGGCACCGAGGAGCTGGCCGTGGTCAAGCGGCTGATCCCCGGAGGGGCGGCCGCCGAGCTCATGACCGAGGCCTGGAGGGGCATCCCGGCCGCCGACATGCTCCCTCTGCTGCTGCCCACGCTCGCCTGGGTCGTCGTCGGGTTCCTCCTCACGCCCCGGCTGTTCCGCTGGGAACCGCGCCGATGACCGCCCCGGCAGGGCGGCGACCTGGCATCCGGTGCTACGACCCGGACAGCTGATCGTTGAAGCGGCGCGCCGCCTCATGCGCCGCCTGGGCGAAGTCCGGCCCGGACGAGGCGTACAGGATGGCCCGGGACGAGTTCGGGATCAGCCCGAAGGACTCCGGGGCGCGGCCCGCTCGCAGACATGCGGCGAGGTCTCCGCCCTGTGCGCCCAGCCCGAGCAGGAGGATCGGCATCTCGCCCACTGCTCGGCGCAGGCGGGCGAGCTTCTCGGGCTCGGTCGCGCCGGCGGTGACGGCGCAGTTGCCGAGGCCGTTCCACTCCTGCGCCACGACCCGGCCGATGTGCTCGTACAGCGGCACGGGCGGCTGTCCCACCAGGAGGTCCTGGAACTCCCCCGCGCCCACGGCGGAGTTCGCCGCCATCACGATCACTCCCCGGTCCGATCGTTCCAGGAACGGTGCGAGCGATGCGCGACCCATATAGGGATGCACGGTGGCCACATCCGCGCCGAGCACGTCGAAGATCGCCTCGGCGTAGGAGCGGTTCGTGCTGCCGATGTCCCCGCGCTTGGCATCGAGGATGATCAGCCGGTCGGGGTGCTGCGCCCGGATGTGCCCGATCAGGTCCTCCAGCAGGCGCGCCCCCTCCGCGCCCATGCGCTCGAAGAACGCGCTGTTGAGCTTGAACGCCGAGGCGAACGGCGCGGTCGCCGCGACGATCTCTCGGCAGAACCCGTCCACGCGCTGGATCCCGGTGCCGTGCAGGGCCTCGGGTATCCGCGACTCGTCCGGGTCCAGGCCGATGCACACGAATCGGCCGCTGCGCCACGACCTCGCGAGACGAGCGGGGAGACTGCGATCCTCGACCATGCGCGAAGTCTCTCACGCGCCGCGGGTGCTCGCCGTCGGGTGCAGATCGTGAGCAGGGTGCTGTCACCGAAGGGCGTCGCCTGGGTCAGGGGCCACACGCTCATGTCGGGCGTCCGTGCCCAGAGAGCGCGGCCCTGGCCGAGGACGACCGGCGAGGTCATGAGGTGGATCTCGTCGACCAGGTCATGGGCGGCCTCGTCACGACGGTGTCGCCGCGCATCCTCATGGGGGCGGGCGTCCTGGCGGTGGTCCTCTCGCTGCTCGCGATCGGCGGGGCGAGGGAGCTGTGGCAGACCTGCCTCGGCATGGCGCTGATGGGCCTGTCCGCAGCGCTCCTGCACGCGCCGGCGACCACGCTCATCAGGGAGCAGGGCTTCCGCGCACGGCCGCCCACCCTGGGCGGATCGTTCTCCCTGTACACCCTCGCGTACGCCGGCGGACTCGCGATCGGACCGCTGCTGACGGGGTTCGCCGTGCAGCACGCCGGGTTCGCGGCGGCGATGGTCATCGCGGCGGTCGCCCTCGCCGCCCTCGGCGCGCTCTCGCTGCCGCGCCTCCCCGTCACCGCGGAGGCGGCCTCGCAGGCGCCGGACCCTGGCTGATCGGGACGGGCCCGCGCTCGCCCGCCCGGATCAGTCGGCGCGCCGAGTCTCGAGGGCGTCCTCGAGCGTGGCCGCCCCGGTTCTCAGCGCGAAGAGGACCAGGTGGACCCGGTCCCGGGAGCCGGTCTTGGCCAGCAGGTTGCCGATGTGGGTCTTGACGGTCGGCATGGACAGCCAGAGGTCCTCGCAGATCTCCTGGTTCGACCGCCCCCGGGCGACGAGGGCGAGGATGTCCCGCTCTCGAGGAGTGAGATCGACGCCGTCCCTGGCCCCGGCGGGCGCTCCGGCGGCCTCGGTCGGCATGCCTGCCGCCGCAGTCGGCGTGCCGGGGGGCGCGGCCCGCCGGAGGGAGGCGAAGAGCCTCCGGGTCGGGCCGGGCGAGATGACGGCGTCGCCGGCATGGACGGTGCGGATCGCCGCCAGGAGCTCCTCGGGCGGAGTGTTCTTGACGAGGAAGCCGGCGGCGCCGGCCTCGACGGCGGCCAGGACGTGCTCGTCGGTGTCGAAGGTGGTCAGGATGATGATCCTGCTGGACGTGGAGGCTGCGACCAGCTGCCGGGTCGCGGCGAGGCCGTCGAGCCCCGGCATCTGGATGTCCAGGAGCAGGATGCCGGGCGCTCGGCGGTCGTGCCGTCGGACGGCGTCGGCGCCGTCGACGGCCTCCCACAGGACGCTCATGTCCCCCTGGGAGTCGAGGATCATGGACAGGCCCGCGGTGAACAGGGGCTCGTCGTCGGCGAGTCCGATGGTGATCATGCGCGGCTCCACGGGAGGACCGCGCTCACGCGCCATCCGCCGCCGATCGGGTCCACACCGGCCTCGAGACGTCCGCCGAGGGCGCGGGCCCGTTCCTGCATCCCGGCGATGCCGCGCCGTGCCGAGGGCGCCCCTCGATGCCGGTCACGGCGGCCGGTGCTCAGGACGGTGAGGTCGACCTGCTGGTCCCCCACCCCGACCCGGACCGCGATCGTCGCGGCGTCGGCATGCTTGAGCGCGTTCGTCAGGCTCTCCTGCACGATCCGGTAGCCGGCGAGGCTGACCGTCTCGGGCACCGCCTCGAGGTCACCATCGACCCGGAGCCTGATGGCCCGGGTGTGCTCGAGGGAGCCGATGAGCTCGGAGAGGTCGCGCAGCGACGGCGCCGGTCGCGCGTCCTGGCCGGCGGAGCCCTCCGCGAGGACGTCGATGAGGTCGTGCACCTCGTCCACCGCGCGGCGGCTGAGCCCGCCGATGTCTGCCAGCACACGATCGGCACGGTCGGCATCGGACCGCAGGATGTAGCGCACGCCCTCGGCCTGGACCGCGATCGCGGTGAGCGCATGGCCCAGCACATCGTGCATCTCGCGGGCGATGCGGGTGCGCTCCTCGATCGTGGCGAGCCGCCGCTCTGTCTCCTGCTGGGCCTCGAGCACGGCAGCCCGGTCCAGGGCCAGCGCCAGGCGGGTCCGCCGATGTCGGCGCACGACCCCGATCAGGACGGCCACGGTCAGCAGGGCGAGCACGGCCACGATGACCGTGAGCCTGCCACGCCCGTCGAGCCCGAGCGAGGGGAACGGCGAGACCAGCATGGTGAGGACCGCTCCCGCGTAGAGCACCGCGAGGAAGGCCCACCGCCAGGGCGGGACGAGCTGGGTCTGGGTGGTGGCCGCAGCGATCAGGCAGATCACCGCGGCGAAGACCCCGGGCTCGGGCACGGCGACGGCGTGCACCACCAGCAGCAGCGCCATTCCGGTGAGCGCGGCCCGCGGCCGGATCCGGCGGAGGACGACGGCGACGCCGCAGCCGAGCACGACCGCCGTGTAGACCGTCTGCGGCCCGGTCGCGAGGGAGAACCCGGGCCGGCTCACCGCGCCCAGCGCGCACGCGGCCAGGGCGATCATCGCGTCGGGGATCCACGGCCGCCTGCGGAGCGCGGCCCGGCACCGGGCCGCGAACGTCGCTGGCGTCGCGGGCGTCGCGGGCGCTGAGGATTCCATGGCTTCCCACGGTATCCGGCGGGCACGGGCCGCGGCTCATGCCGTGGTATGAACACGCGCGCCCGGCCGCCTCATCCCCCGGCACGTTCCGCAGGATCACGCGGCAGGGAACCGTGGCAGGCATGATCATCGAAGCGAGGCGCCCATGAGCGCCGTCATCACCACCCATGGCCTGACCAAGAGGTTCGGCCCCCACACCGCCGTCGACTCCCTGGACCTCCACGTACCCCGCGGCACGATCTACGGGTTCCTCGGGCCGAACGGCTCGGGCAAGTCGACCACGATGAAGATGCTGCTCGGGCTCACCCAGCCGAGCAGCGGCGGGATCGAGATCCTCGGGGAGCCGCTCACCCGGGCATCGCGCACCCGCCTGCTCCCCTCGATCGGATCGATGATCGAGGCACCTCCCGGGTACGGGCACCTCACCGGCCGGGAGAACATGCGGATCGTCCAGGACATGCTGGAGCTGTCCACCCCGCAGATCGACCGCGCCCTGGCGACCGTGCGGCTGACCGAGCAGCAGCACAAGCTGGTCCGCAACTACTCGCTGGGCATGAAGCAGCGGCTCGGCATCGCGATGGCGCTCGCCCGCGACCCGTCCCTGCTGGTGCTGGACGAGCCGACCAACGGCCTCGACCCGGCGGGCATCGAGGAGATCCGCACCCTGCTGGTGGAGCTGTCCGGCCAGGGCATCACGATCATGGTCTCCAGCCATCTGCTCGACGAGATCGACAAGATGGCCGGCATCCTGGGCATCCTCGCCGGCGGCCGGATGATCTTCCAGGGCAGTCGGGAGCAGCTCTTCGAGCACTCCGTCCCGGACCTCATCATCGAGACGCCCGAGCAGCAGGCCGCCCTCGCCCAGGTCGCGACGATCGCCCCCGGTGCCCCGGACGCGGACGGCATCCGCATCAGCGGCATCGACAAGGACCGGACAGCCCAGGTGGTGCACCGGCTCGCCCTCGCCGGTATCCCCATCCACCAGGTCCGCCGGGAGCAGCAGAGCCTGGAGGACGTGTTCATGGACCTCACCGGACGGGAGGGACTGCTATGAGACGCGCGATCCGGCTCGAGCTGCGCAAGATGCGCCGGCTGCGCACCGTCCCGATCCTCGCCGTCATGGTCTGCGCCGTGATCGCGCTCGGGAGCATCAGCCTCTTCACCGACTCCGCTCGCGAGAACGCGGACGATCCCGGAGCGGCCCCCTGGGCGGTCCTGCTGCTCAACTACACGATGATGGCCGCGATGACCTCGCCCATCCTCACGGCCGTGCTGGCCAGCAGGCAGACCGACATCGAGCACACGGGGATCGGCTGGACCCTCGCCTCCACCGCGGGGTTCACACCCGGGATGCTCTGCCGCGCCAAGCTCGCGGCCCTCAGCCTGATCCTGGGGCCGGCGGTGGTGGTGCAGAGCCTGGTCCTGATCGGCATCGGACGGGTCGTCGGCATCCAGGTGCCGCTGGATCCCGGTCCCTGGATGGGATACACGACGCTGCTGCTCCTGGTAGACGTCGCGTTCCTGGCGCTGCACATCTGGCTGGCGGCCGTCGTCGAGAACCAGCTCATCAGCGTCGGCGTCGGCATGCTGGGCGCCTTCCTGGCCGTGTTCACGCTCCTCATGCCCGGGGCCGTCTCCCGGGTGATCCCGTGGGGCTACTACGCCCTCATCTCCTCTGTCGGCCAGCAGGGTCGGGAGATCGTCGCCATCAGCCCCCCGTACGCGTGGGTGGCGGGCTTCCTGCTGCTGGTGGGCGGACTGTTCGCCGTCGCCACCCACCACCTCGACCGGATCGAAAGGTAAGCACCGTGCTGCGTGCAGAACTGCTCAAGCTCAGACGATCCGCCGTCTGGATCATCGCCCTCGTCCTCCCCCTGCTGGCCGTGACCACCGGCACGATCAACCTCGCGAACAATCGCGAGATGCTCGAGAACGGGTGGGCGTCCTTCACCTCCCAGGTGACCCTCTTCTACGGGCTGCTCTTCTTCTCCCTCGGCATCGGCCTGATCGCCGCCACCGCCTGGCGCGTGGAGCATCGGGGCACGAACTGGAACCTCCTGCTGACCACGAGCCGCCGCCCCCTCGCGCTGGTGCTGGCCAAGATCGCCGTCATCATGCTCCCGGTCGCGTTTATGCAGGCGGTCCTCGTCGCCGGGACGCTGATCTCCGGGACGCTGGCGCTGCAGCTCGAGGGCCCCATCCCCTGGGAGTTCGTGCTGGTCGGAGGCCTCGCCGTCCTCACCGCGCTGCCGCTGATCGCGGTCCAGTCGCTGCTGTCGATGCTCGTGCGGTCCTTCGCCGCCCCGGTCGCGGTCTGCCTGCTGGGCTGCGTCCTCGGCATCGCCGCCGTCACCTCCCATGCGCTGCGCCCGCTGAGCTTCGTGCTGCCGCAGGCCATCAACACACGGGCGCTCAACCTGGGCTCGACGACCCTCGCCGGGTCCGGGGGACTCACCCCCGGCGATGTCCTCCCCCTCCTCGCGGCGGCGACCGTCCTGACCGCCCTGGCCGTCCCGCTGACCCTCGCGGCGATCCGCTCGATCAAGCTCCGGTAGGGCCGGGAACGGACGTGCTCGCGGCCGCATCCGGATCCATCGCCTACGGTGGCGCCGCGTCCGGACGACGACGCTCTGCACGGTCCTCGGCACGACGGGCCGCGCCCTCCCCCGGTCGCGGTGCTGCCGGCTTCGAGGGGCCCTGTGCGGACGATGACCCGGCCTGACCGCCGCCGGGCACGTCGCCTTCACCCTGCCCGAGCCCAGTCCGAGAGCGCTCGGTCTCATCGACCATCGCGGTCTGAGGCTCGATCTGCGGACCGACGACGCCGAGGTCACCGGCGGTACCGTTCCATGCGCGGGAAGCCGCCCCCGCCCCGAGGACGTCGACAGCGTGTTCTCCCAGCGCTACGGCCCGACGATGGGATACGACAGCCGCACCGCCTGGCGTGACGGCGACCTGGAGGTGCATGCCTCGCGTCGGTCCTTCCCCGGACTCGGACGGCTCATGCCCCGAGCGGCGCGGATCCGGGGCAACGAGGGCTGACGCCCCCTGGGCGTCCGTACCGGTTCGCCGGGGAGGACCGAGCTCGGGAATCCACGGGAGACACGTCCTGAGGTGCGAGGGACGAGGTGCTCCTGGCGGTCCCTCCCGGATGGCTGGTTCGCGCCGCGGTCCCGGCGCCTCCGCCTCACCGACCGCGTCGGAGCAGATCCTCCCGGGCGTGGAAGAGCTCCTCCTTCGAATGGACCCCGGCCTTGCGGTAGATGCCGCGCAGGTGCGTCTTGACCGTGCTCGGAGAGAGGAAGAGTCGGGCTGCGAGCATCGGGATGGTGTCCTCGGCCTGGAGCTCCAGGACCAGCTCCCGCTCGCGAGGGCTGAGCCGGACGACATGGGTGCGGACGTAGGGGTTCGGAACCGTCCGCCGCCCCGCGATGTCGTGATCGGCTGGTCCGGCGAGCGCCGAGCGGACGTCGTCCGGCATCAGGCTCAGCTCGATCGCCCCGGCGCGGTCGCGCAGCGAGGTCCAGATCCGCAGGTCGTCCGCCGAGGCGACCTGCTGTGCACGAGTCTCGAAGCGGCGGACCAGACGGATCACATCCAGCTCGGCGGAGTTCAGGAGGTGGAGGGGGCCGATCTGCGTCAGGAACCGATCCAGTTCTCCGTTCTCGCTGGCGAGCCACAGCAGCCGAGCGCGGCTGGCCGACAGCTGTGGGATCTGCACGCCGTGAGCTCCGTCGTCGAGGATCGCAGCGGCCTCCTCGTACCCGCCGGCAGCCTGCAGGAGATCGGCATGATCGGCGCGCAGCAGGCTGCCGGCGTAGGAGTCGCTGCCGAGCTGCGGGTACCAGTCCTGGGTGGCATTGCGGAGCGCAGGCAGCATCGTCTCCTGGTCGCCGCGTGCGAGGGCCAGGCGAGCGTGCACGTGCAGAGGCAGCCACCACAGGCCGCCCAGGGGGCTCGTCTCCGTCGTCGGGCTCGCGAAACCGATGCTCTCCAGGGACGCGTCGACCCCATCGAGGTCACCGCGGTGCAGCTGATCGAGAGCGCGGAGGAGATGGGGCAGGAGCGTCCATGCCCAGACGCGCTGACCGGGAGCTCCCCGCAGCGGCGCCGGCGACACCGCCGGTTCCATCGCCGGCGCCGGCCCACCCCGCAGGGCACGGACCAGCTCGATGAACTGCTCAGCGTACGGCCCGGCGGGATGCCCGTTGATCCTGGACCAGCGCGCCGCGCTGCGGAATCGGCCGATCGCGGCGTCGAGGTCCCCGGCGAGCAGGAGGACGATCCCGATCTCGACCAGTGCGATGGGAAGCGCGTCCGCCAGCCGGCCCCGGTCGGGCACCGCCGCGAGGTCGTCCGCCAGCTCATCCGCAAGATCTCGAGCAAGATCGAAGCGGCCGTCGTAGGCCAGCTGCTGCAGACGGAGGAAGGACGCGGTCAGTCGCTCTTCGACGCCGGCCCTGCCCTGATCGGACGACGTGCTCATCAGATGCACCGATGCCACGCTCGGAGCCGGGGCGTCGACCCGCAGGAGGTGCGGCCAGAGGACCTCAGCGTGCGAGGTCGTCCCGGCATCGACAAGCCTGGGAAGGAGCTCGTCGAGCATGCCGGGGGTCGTCAGCGAGAGCACGAAGAAGTGCGCTGCGATGGTCTCCCGGACACGTTCGTCAGCGCCGCTCGCCTGGGCATCATGCAGCTGACGGAGTGCGATCCTCCCCGCTTCGCCATGGCCAGGACACCCGTCAGGCACGTGATCGGTCAACATGGTGGCCGCGCCGTCAGATACGTGGGTTGATCCCATACCGATCCCTTCTGCTGATCCGCCACCACATGGACGCACGTCAGATTACAACAATCCCGAGATGCGCAAAAAGTCATCTTCATCACCCACAAAACCCTGCCTCACAAGAACCATGACATCCACATTGAGGTCGATCACGGTTCCTCGATGGGGTGAGAGCGGGGTGACCCTCGCCAGATCCAGAGGGGTTCGTCCGGAACGCCCGATTAACATGACGAATTACCAGCATGCGTCACCTCCTTGACCGGTCAACCCACTTCAGCGGCCCCGAAAGAGCCCCCAACATACCCTCCGTCGCCCCCCGTCGTGACCCACCGACTCCATCAGACAATCAACTCTCCCGCATATCGTTGAGAATCCTTCCGCACGCCACTTCTGCATCCTGCGACTCGTGCCCGAGAGCGCTCCCACGACCCTGCTGAAGAGGCGCGACTCAACCTCGCCCATTCATCTCGCCGACCTGAGGAGGCCCGATGGCGAATTTCGAACATGCTCTGGATTTCGCGCTCCGGAGCCGTGGTCTGTCCCTGCGGGAGATCCAGCGACGCCTCGCTCTGACCGGGAATCGGGTGTCCATCGGGACGCTCAGCAACTGGCGCACGGGGCGTCACTGGCCCGAAGGCGCGCAATCCCTGGTCGCCCTCGCGGAGCTGGAGAGGATCCTCGGGGTCGAGGAGGGGGCGCTGGCCTCGCTTCTCGGCCCGTCCCGGAGGACCGGGCAGGCACCCCCCGTGGGAAAGGCGTTCCCCGACGAAGTGGTCGATGCCGCCGTCGCAGAGACTCGAGCGATCCTCGGCGCGGACGCACCGCACCAGCTGCGGGCTCTGTCCCAGAGCGCGCACGTGCGCACGGACGAGCGGGGCAGCGTCCGGCACTATGCGTTGCGGGCCCTCACACAGGTGACCACGGGAACCGTATCCGCGTTCCCCTTCGTCTTCACGATCCTCCAGGGCTCGCCAGCTCCGCCCGAGCTCGGGCTCATCGCGGGCGGGCGCATCACCGACCAGCACATCCATCGCTCCGGCGCAGTCGTCGGGGCGCGGGTCGAGCTGGACGCTCCGGTACGGGCACCGGACACGTTCATGGTCGAGTACGAGGCGCGCATGCCCGAGATGTACCCCGTCGACAGATCGGTGTCGCTGGGCGTGATGCGGCGCGTCCGCGACCTCACGATCTGGGTCTCGTTCCTCCCCGGCGCCCTGCCAGATCGGGCAGTCGTGCGGTTGCAGACGGACGACGGAGTCGAAGAGCATCCCCTGGCGCCCAGTGGCCTCTCCCTGCACCACACGGTGAGCGGCTTCGGGCCCGGCCTGTTCGAGATCCGCTGGGCTCCCGATGGAGCCGAGCTCCCGTGAGCCCCCATCCTCCGAGCCCGCGGCCCCGCCCTGGACAGGCGAGCCATCCCCGCTCTCACGGCGCCCCTCCCCCACCGTCGGGGAGATGCGTCCGTCGGAGAGCAGCGCGACCCACCCGATCATCTCTTCGGCGCTGCGCCGCCCGGCGTCCGCAGAATCCCAGAGCAGGCGACCCTGCACACGCACGTGGGTAGCGACATAGGCGTCGCCGTCGGGCTCCTCCCAACGGGCAACAGTGCCGATCGGCAGTGCGCGAGCCTGCTGCGCAGTGGTGATCCGGACGGCGCGGACAGACACATCCATGGCAGGTCTCCTCAGCATCAGGTGGCGATCGCGGCGAAGACGACCGAGCTTCGTGCGCTCCAGCGAGAGTATGGAGTGAAGCGTACAAAACGCATGTTCAGCTACGAAACGAAATGGCAGGTGAACATCGCGTAGGAAGATCCTGCAGCGCGCGGACTGGCGCACCCACACCCCCTCTCCCGTCATCCCAAAATCTCATCCCGAGCCCGATCCACGGTCGGACCCTATGGAGGGAATCGTGGAGATAGCCTGTGGTCCGGCCCTGCCCGAGCGGAACGAAATATCGCTTATTCCACCGCGAAGGACGTGCCGAGGGCGTCGATCCGTGGCGCTGGCACGCCGGTAGCAACGAGCAGCATCCATCCTGCTTGCGCACGCGGCGCGGATCCGTCCCCCATCACGACATGAGGAGATGAAGGAAGAACATGCTGAAAAACACCAAGGAAGCACCTCCACGCGAGCAGAAGCCCATCGGACGCCGGTCCCTCGTGAAGGGAGCGGCATGGGTCGCTCCGGTTGTGAGCATGAGCGTCGCGGCACCGGCTCTCGCGGCCTCACCGAGCGACTGCGTCGCCTCCACCGACGTCACGCCGGGGATCGAATCGGAACCCATCACGCCGGCGTACAACAGCAAGCCGAACCATCGGGCCGGTGGCGCGGGATATACCGCATACCAGTTCCGGCTGGGCGAGGAATATGTCATCGAGACGACGGGAACCTTCACATACAATGGAACGAGCCCCGTCCCGTTGTCCGCGGTGAGCATGCGGGTATGGGGAACGAACTCCCTCTACTGGACGCTGGAGGGAACGCCGGAGGTCAGCTCGTCGTCAGGCGGCATCCAGCTGGGCTCGTTCGGCCCATCCCCGGGGCAACCCCAAGACCATGGCTGGACCGATATCCAGCTCGCTGCGACGTCCACCGGGGACGGCTACCTGCACCCCGGAGAGACGGTCACGTTCACCTGGCGGTTCCGTACGACGGGGTCGGTCAACACGTCGCTGCCCTCGACCGGCAGCGCCTGGGCCTACCCCGGATTCTACATCGACACCTGCAGCGGGTGGAGCGCTCCGTACCCGACCCAGGCGTGGCTGCCCTGCTCGATCTATCAGTTCGTGAACGGATAGTTTCCGAGCTCCAGCCGACCCGGCGCCATCACGGCGGAGCGTCCCTGCGAAGACCGCACGGACGCTCCGCCGGTTCCGTGCTCCGGTGCAGCAGGGCGATCACCGCGCCCTGATCGGCCGGAACGTCTCTGAGTCGTGCCGATTCAGCGCAACGACCGGCGCCCAGGAGAACGAGGTTCCTGACCACGTCGCCGGGCCCGCAGGACGCACGAACCGGAGACTCCGATACGAACACGGGACGTCGCAGCGAACGGGCGAGACGCAGGATCCTCCACCCCATACTCGACCCGGCGCCCCACCGCCTCGAGCCGAGCAGTCCGCATCTCTTGCGCTCGACGGGCTGGCCCAAGAGCAGCGCGACCTCGATGAGCGAGTCGCCAGACGGACCGACGACAAGGCCCGCAGAGCGCCATCGCGCACCTGCGGACCCTGTCCTGCAGCGTCTCGGCGAAGCGCTATCCCGCGGCGACGGACCCGGGCGCCCGCCGGGCGCTTCGTCGACTCTGGCTCACGTGCAGCTCGGGTTCGCCGCCGTGAAGTGGAACGGAGCAATCCAGATATTGGATTGAGTCTGGCCTCCCGAGGCGTTCGTCGCATCACCACGGAAGGTCACAGAGAACTGATTCATGGGCCCCGAGGCCTGAACGTCGACCGTCGCCCGAGGATGCCAGTTCTCATTATTCTGGGTGCCACCGATAGCCCGCCAGGGCGCGCCTCCCGATCCATCTCCCGTCAGGATCGAGCCAGACCGGAAGCTCGAGGTCCGGCCGCCGGGCGTACTCGCGACGACACGCTCGGCGAACGGCGGCTGATTGCTGCCTCCGCCATCGATGTCGAAGATGGAGAATGTGAGATCACTCAATGTCGCGTCGACGAACTGCGTCGATCCGGCCTTCCTGTAGACCAGTTTGAAGGTCGTCTCGAGGTGCCGTTCATAGGAGACATTTCCGAGCGAGATGCGAAGGGCGTTATCCGGACCACCGGAGCCACCCCATGCCTGCACGCTCCCGGCCCCATCGGCATTCATCGGCGCATCCCACTGGAGGTTGTTCGAGGTGATCACGTCACCGCTCCCCGCAGGAGCGTTGTCAAGGGTCGCCGCCGAGACCACCTGAAGGCGCAGCTCGTCACCCGACTCGAAGAAGTTCGACCACCGGAAGTACCCGTTCGTCTTGCTGTTCCTTACGAACGAAGGAGTGCTCGCCGTGGTCGTGGCCTCGCAGAGGGCTTCGCACTCGGGCTCCACAAGCTGGTAGATGTCGAAATCTTCGTCGCTCTCCTGCTTCGGGTTCGGCCCTTCCCACGAGCTGCAGCTCCTGAAATAGATCCCCGGGTACGCATATCCGGTTCGCCCGCCACATCCGCCGTTGCTGTTCTGGATGTTCCCTCCGGTCGGGGTGTAGACCCATTCAAGGGTGATGACGTCTCCGGGATGGAGATAGCCGTCGCCGCCCGAGTTCACAAGGGTCACGTCGGTCCAACCATGAGTCGAGTTGGGATAGTCCGGCGAGGGAACCGCCGCTCCGAGCGCGACGCCTCCGGCGGAGGACGAGACAGTCGGGGTGCCGACGAGCTCCCAGTCGAAGGAGGGCGTGCCATAGAACCGAAGCTTCAGCTCGGTGATCGGAATGTTCGTGCTTCCGGAGTACGTGAAGGTGCCGGTCGACTCGATGTAGTAGGTCTCCGTGGTCAGCAGCTGGTGCACCGTACGCCCCGCGGAAGCACCTCCCGTCGAGACGAACGTGTTGAAGGGTGGGGTGTCGGCACGCAATGCGGACGTGACCGTCGCATAGCCGTCCTCCACGCCGACACAGTTGCCAGGGGAGGCTGCGACGGCCGGAGCGGCGACGCTCACGGCGGCGACTGGCGCGGCCCACGCCGCTCCGCGCATGAGCTCACGGCGGCGAACAGGCTTTCTGCTCGGCGCTGCGGCATTGTCGTCGACAGATGTCATGCTCTCGTCTCTCTTCTCTCGCGGGCTATCGAGCCACATTCACGGAGGGGTCTTCTTGCGATGGGAACTCGCCTGCACAGGTTCGGCCGGAGAATCCGGTGCGCCGCCGGGGGGGGGGGAATCTCCACCCGAGGTTTTTCTTTCTCGATGCCGGAACGGTTGGCCGGTGCTCGTCGACAACTTTATGGCCCACCTCGTGTGTGTCGACGGTCTCGTCGGGTCAGGATCCGGGGTGAAGGGCGGGGGGAGGAAGGCATGACCGTTCGCCTAGGTTCGCGTCGATGCGGGCAATTCTGACCAATCGTCGACCGGCGGAGCCGGAGCCATGAGCACCACGGGGGGATGGGTCGTCCAGTACATCGATACCTCGGGCTCGTGGGCGGGGCTGCGGAGGGCCGTTCGATGTCCTTGAACCTCAGAATCCGCTGGTCAGATGGTGAGCGTGTTCCAGAGACGAGGGAGGCTCGTCGGGTGCGCCCAGGAGCGGGAGACCAGGCCGTTCGCCGTGTATCACCCAAGCCGTTGATGCTCGTCGTGCGCGCGGCTGCTGAGGTCGATCCGCCGGTGACGGACGGGCCACCGGAACAGCTCGATCTCCGGATCCTCATCGATCAGACGGTGCAAGGGCTCCGCGAGGGTGGCCTCGACTCCCAGCTCCTCGCGGCATAGGGCCGTCCCGGAGCGGACTCACCGAGCTCGACGTTCCCGCCCGGAACGTTCCCCGCCCGCTCGGGACGGAGACTCGCTCCGGCAGCCTCAGCCCCAGCAGCACCCGGCTCGGGCCGACGATCACGGCGCCGGCCGGCACTGCCCTCGTCGATTCCGACCGTCCTGCGCGGGTTAACCGGCTGAGAATCACGTACGTAGCGGCATCGGTGATCGTCCGCAGCAGCTCCCCCCTCGTGAACGACGCATCCGCACCGGGCCTGCGCAGCTCCGCTCCCGACGCAGAGGGCGACGCCGATGCCCGAGGACGGGCAATAGTCGTATGGAATGGATTCCCGATGAATCCAGGAAGTGGGCAAGGCCATCGGCTCCGCATGATGCCTGCTGGGCCCTCGCTCCCCCGACCGCTCCCCTCTGCCCTCCGCCGCGCCTCGACGTCGGGGCGGCGCAGGCATCGCAGCCACGCCACGGCGTGCGCAGACAGCGGCACGGATCCCGTGCCGCGAGGGCTGGCCGTCCCCCCAAGGGATTCCGTGCCGGATCACTGAGGACGACCGAGCCTGCCGACCGTCTCGCCAACACCGGACGATACGCACGGCGCCATCGGCGTCCGGCGCGCCGGGACCGCGCCCGCCCGGTGGCGAGATCCGTTCCGCTATCGTCACCGTGAACCCCGCGTCCCGGCTGATCCTCCCCACGGGAAGTCCAGTCGCGATCCGCAGCCATGCCGCGCTAGCGTGCCTCCATGAGCGCTTTGGACATCCGATCTCTCGACGGAACGGCCGAGCATGCGCACGGTGTCGTCTGGATGAACGTGCCGTACGGCGAAACCTCGGGACGTCCCGCGCACCTGCAGGTGATCTGACCGCCGATACCCGACTGGTTCAGCACGACCCGCTATCCCACGGTCGTCTTCGTCCAGGGCTCGGGCTGGCGACGACAAGAGCTCGGACAACGGCTCGTCCCGCTCTCGCAATTCGCTCGCCGCGGGTATGTCATCGCGATCGTCGAGCATCGGCCGAGTGCTGTCGCACCCTTCCCTGCCCAGCTCGACGATGCGCGAGCGGCCGTTCACGTCCTGCGCGAGAAGGCAGAACACTATCGCGTCGATCCTTCCCGCATCGCGCTCTGGGGCGATTCCTCCGGTGGGCATCTGGTCGCTCTCGCCGCTGTGACCGATGGGGCCGATGATTCCCCAGGGGCATATGCCGACACGCCGCTCGACGTCCGGGCCGTGGTCGACGTCTACGGGCCGAGCGATCTCGCACGCATGCCCGAGGACGATGCATGCACCGAGCTCCTCGGCGGCGTCGATCCGGTGCAGCATCCGGAACACGCCGCCCCTGCTGCGCCCGTCACCTACATCCGGTCCGCTGCCGAGCGGTCGCTTCCGCCGTTCCTCCTCCTGCACGGCAGCGATGACGTCGTGGTGCCCTTCGAGCAGAGCGTGACCCTCGGTGACGCGCTGGCCGAGGCAGGGCATGACGTGGAGCTGTACCGTCTCGAGGGAGCGGGGCACGGAGCCGGCGCGTTCTTCCGAGATCCCGTGCTGGACCTCATCGACCGGTTCCTGACCACACATCTCGACGCCTGAGCGATTACGGCCGACCGCCGCGTACCCTCCGCGTCCGTCGCTGTCCGGGCTGCTCGATGCGATCGAGTCCGGGTATCCGGCGGTCAGGTGGCGAGCGCGTCCCGGAGAAGGGGGAGATAGATCGGGTGCGCCAGCGGGAGGGAGCCGAGGTCGTTCGCGGTGAGCCATCGAAGCCGTTGATGCTCGTGAGGGGCGCGGTTGCTGAGTTCTCCCCGCCAGCGGCGGATGAGCCACAGCGACAGCTCGATCTGCAGATCGTCATCGACCAGACGGCGCCAGGGCTCCGCGAGGGTGGCCTCGATGCCCAGCTCCTCGCGCAGCTCGCGGCGCAGGGCCTGCCGGGGCGATTCGCGTGGCTCGACGTGTCCGCCCGGCAGGTCCCACACGCTCGGGAACGAGGCGCGGTCCGGCTGCCTCAGCCCCAGCAGCACCCGACCGTGGTCCATGACCATGGCGCCGGCCAGCGCCACCCGCGTCGCTTCCGGCCGACCGGTGAGGGCGAACCGTTCGAGAACCGTGTGCGTGGAGGCATCGGTGATCGTCCACAGCAGCTCCCGCACCGTGAACGACAGATCCATACCGCGGCCGCGCAGCTGGGTCCAGCATGCCGACGGCGACGGCGATGTCCGCGGATGGGCGACGGTGGCGTGGAAGGGGTATCCGCTGAATCGCTGAGGAGGAAGAAGCAGTCGATCCCGCAGCGTCTCCAGGCCGCCGGCCAGATCCTCGACCATCACGAAGACCCCACCGCACCCCTCGTCCTCGCATCCGAAGGCACCGAGCCGGATGTCGAATGCGGCGGTCCCATCGGCGGCGTGCGCGGCCCGCTCCAGCAGCAGCTCCGCATCGACGGTCTCCTCCGGGTACACGACCGTGACATGCGCGGGAGCGACGCCACGCATCACGGGGTCCCACACCGCACGGAGCTCATCGATCGCACGCGCAGCATCACCACCCAGATGCACCGTCAGATGCCGGCGAGGCCCCTGCTCCCCCATCGCTCGCCCTCCCCCTCACGGCGCCTCGAGGTCGAGGCGCACCAGAAGACGTGGCAGCCCTCCACTCCGCGCGTTCGTGACCAGCACCCTGCGGAAGCCGGCCGCATCGAACATCGAGGCGATGCCGACGTACCCGGCGCCCACGCCGACGCGTCGGTCCTGGGGATCGATCGGATACGCCTCGACACCCGGGGCGCCCTGACGGCGGGCCTTCTCGATCACGCCGCCCAGGAGAGCGGTCGCGATCCCGCTGCGGCGGAACCCGGGCCTGATCCGGAAGCAGCCGATCGCCCAGACCGGCCGATCATCGACAGCGGGGATCGTGCGCGACCGCTGCAACCGTGGGGTCTCGGTTCGCACGCTGACCCCGACCCAGCCGACCGGCTCGTCCTGAAGGTAGGCCAGGTATCCCGGCGCCGGCGGAGCTCCGGCCATCTGCGCGAGGAGGAGATCGCGCCGAGACCTCCCGCCCGAGAGAGCTCGGGCCTCGAAGCCCCTCCACGGCTGGCACAGGCAACCGGCGCCGTTTCCCTTCGGCAGAAGTCCGACGACGTCGTCGAACCGATCCGTCGTGGCATGCTCGATCGTCAGCACAGGCACCTCCTCGTCGCCGGGCACTGCCATCCTCGTACGCCAGCCGGGCCGCGGGTTCTCGTCCCGGTGACCGACGTGCGCGTCCGACCGCACTCGACCTCGATGTGACGGCAAACATACCCTTCTCAGGTCGGCTCCGACCCGGCCGAGGGCGTCGTGTCCTCCCCCGCCCCTGCCGGCGGAAGGACTTCTGTTTCGGGAACGATGGTGGCGCACCTGGGGCGACGCGGCATCGCGAACGCGCGAAGATCAGCTCGAACCAGCCAGCACGTCAGCGGTTCACCCAAACAAAAAACCCACCTCGCGACAAAGCAAGGCAGGGCGAAAAATCTTCATATTACGTGGAGCTAAGGGGATTCGAACCCCTGACCTCTTCCATGCCATGGAAGCGCGCTACCAACTGCGCCATAGCCCCGTGCGGGTGGCCGGCTCTGCGACTGCTCGTGCCGACCTCGCAATACTACGGCCTCACCTGGGGTGCTCGCGTCACCGCACGCCGCGATGTGACAGCAGCCTCATGCACGGCCCTCGGCTCGTGCTGCGCCCCGCGTGCACCGTGCCTTGTCGCCGTCGCGCCGGTCGCCTAGCCTGGGCGCGTCCGGAACCGTGCGAGGAGGCGCGTGATGGAAGCTGCGAGCGGATCCGCTCCTCCCCCGCCGCGCGTCGCATGGCGCGGGATCCTCGGGGCGGCTGCCGGGGTGCTGGTCGCTCTCGCGACCGGGACGCAGGCGGAGCTCGCCCCGCTCATCATGGTCTGCTCGACGATCTATCTGGGTGCCGCGGCGACGGGGCGGCGCTGGGCGGCCTGGGCCGGCTTCGCCGCCTCCGGGCTCGTGCTCACGCCCGGGTTCGTCCTCGATGCCCCGTGGATCCCGCTGGTCGCCCTGCTGGTCGTGCAGGCAGCGCTCGTGATCGTCGGGTTGAGGCGCGGGGCCTTCGCGGAGCCCGCGGCTCGGGCGCAGCTGTACGGCGCCGCGGGGTTCGGCGTCCTCGCCGTCGCGGCGACTGTCGGCGCCGGGGCCTGGGCGGGAGTCCTGACCGTCCTCGGGCTGCTGGGTCATGGGGCGTGGGATCTGTGGCACCATCGCGCCGATGCCGTCGTCCCGCGCAGCTATGCGCTGTTCTGCGCCGCCCTCGACGTGGTGCTCGCGCTCCTCGTCGCCTGGGCGCTCGTGTCGGGGCGCTGAGGATCCGGCGGCGGTCTCAGTTGATGATCTCCGCGCTGTCGTCCTCACGGATCGCCGCGAGGCGCTCCTTCCACTGCTGCAGCGCCTGCGGCGTGAGCCGGGTCCAGTCCTCGACCTCGCGCAGCACCCGCAGCGGGGCCGTGCTGCGATAGGACCGGGTCGGGTTGCCGGGGAACTTTCGGTCCGTGACGTTCGGATCGTCCTCGAAGGGGCCGGTGGGCTCGACCTCGTACACGTGGGGCGTCCCGCCGGCGAGCGCGGCGACCTCCGCGGCGAGGCCGGCGCCGTCGCGCAGCGCGGTGAAGTAGATGTGGTTCATGACGACCTCGGGCCGGTAGTTCGAGCGGTGCCCCGCCGCCAGCAGCTCCCCTGCCTGCAGCTGCGCTCGTGTCCCGTGGTAGAAGGGTCCGGAATCCGGTGCGGCGTCCATGGCCCGGGATCCTACCGGCGGCGCGAGGGGCGCTCGCGGCCTCGTCAGCGGGCCGCCGGGGCGGTACGGTGAGCTCCTCGGCCGCGGCGCCGGCGCTCCGGGCGCCCGGGACCGGCCCGATCGGCTCGACGAGGAGAAGCCATGAGCGCCACCTACACCTGGGATGTCTTCTGCAGCCTCGACGGCTTCGGCTCCTTCGGGCCCGAGGGCGACTGGGGCGGCTACTGGGGGAAGCAGGGACCGGAGTTCCTCGATCATCGTGCCGCGCAGTACGCCGAGCCGTTCCGGCTGGTCCTGGGTGCCAGCACTCTGCGGATGTTCCAGCGCTTCCTGGGCAACCTCGGCCCCGAGGACGAGGCGGAGGATCCCGTCAACGTGCGAATGAAGCACGCCCCGACCACGGTGCTCTCCTCGACCCTGCCCGCAGTCCTCGACTGGCCCGATGCCACGGTGATTTCCGGGGACGCCGCCGCGGCGGTCGCGCGGCTCAAGCAGGAATCGGCGGTTCCGCTGCGCTCCCACGGGAGCCTCTCCCTCAATCGCGCCCTCCTGGCGGCCGGGCTGGTGGACGTGGTCCAGGTGACCGTGTTCCCCGTCCTGACCGGCCGTACGGGGACGCAGCGGATCTTCGAGGGGGCCGATGACTTCGATCTCGAGCTGCTGGGGCAGCGCACGTTCGACGGTCGCATCCTCGAGCTGAGCTATCGGCCGCATCTGCACGGCTGAGCGCCGCTCTCGCGGCGGCGCGCTCGCTATCCGAGGATCAGCGGGAGTCGCGGGGCGAGCTCGCCGAGCTGCTCCACCTGCGCCGGGCTCGGCATGCGCCGTCCGGTGCCGATGAGCAAGGCGTCAGCATCCGGGATCCGCTCGGGCAGAGGCGCGCCCAGGATCCTCTCGAGCAGCCTCCGGGCGGCGGAGAGCGACGCGGCGGGCGGAGGCTCCAGCGCGGGGCGGTGCGCCCCGAGATCGAGATGATGCAGGGTCCACTCCAGGACATAGGCCTGGAGGTAGTCGCCCGCGCGCAGCACCCGGTCCTTGGTGCCGACGAGGAGCTCCGGATCGACCTGGGCGGCGGCACGTCCCGCCGCGGCGCCCAGGTCCTCGAGGTGGAACTGGAGCAGCCGGTGATCGCCGTATGCGGCGGCCAGTCGCGGGATCAGGGCGTCGAGGGGGTCCTCGCCGTCCGGCGGCCCGGCCAGCACGTCCCAGTAGGTGGCGGCGTCCGCCGTCGCGGCGCCCTGCGCAGGGGTCGCCAGGGTGATCAGCACGTCCTGCGCGTCGATGACCAGGTGGCAGACGAGGTCCCGCACCAGCCAGCCCCGGCACCCCGAGGGCAGCTCCATGTCCTGCGCCGTGAGGCTCGAGACCGCGGTGCGCAGCGCCGTCCAGGAGAGCGAGAAGAGGTCCATCGGCCGGCCTAGAGGGACGGGGCGGCGGGCTCGGAGCGGAGCACCCGGGCCCGGGACTGGTCGGGGTCGTCCGCCGGCACGGTCAGATCCTCGGCGACGGCATGCGCCCAGAGCGCATCCAGCGAGAGCCCGAGCACCTGCGCGAGAGCGGCGATGGTCGAGAAGGCCGGGGTCGCGATGCGGCCGGTCTCGATCTTGCGAAGCGTCTCCGGCGAGACCCGGGCCTCGAGTGCGACGTCGAGGATCGAGCGGTCGCCGCGGGCCCGGCGCAGACGTGCGCCGAGGCGCGCGCCCCGTGCGATGTCCTCAGGCGTGAGCGGGAGTCTGACCATGGCTCGACTCTAGTACCGGTACTTCTTGGCCGGTATTGTTATCCGCATGATCGAGATTCTCAGCCCTGCCCGCATCGAACGCGCCCGTGATGCCGGCCGCCTCGTCGGGACCATCCTCCGCACCCTCGCGCGGCGCACCCAGGTCGGGACGAACCTGCTCGAGATCGACGCGTGGGCGAGGCGGATGATCGAGGATGCGGGGGCGCAGTCCTGCTACGTCGACTACGCGCCGGCGTTCGGACGCGGCCCGTTCGGACACTGGATCTGCACCGCGGTCAACGATGCCGTGCTGCACGGGAAGCCTCACGATCTCCGCCTCAGCAGCGGCGACCTCCTCACCCTCGACCTCGCCGTGTCGCTGCGGGGTGTCGCTGCCGATGCCGCGATCAGCCTCATCGTCGGCGAAGCCCGCGACGCCCAGGATGAGCGGATGATCGCGACGACCGAGCAGGCGCTGGCGGCCGGTATCGCCACCGCCGGTCCAGGAGCGCGGGTCGGGGATCTCTCGCATGCGATCGGCACAGTCCTCGCCGGGGCGGGATACCCCATCAACCTCGAGTTCGGCGGTCACGGGATAGGGTCGTCGATGCACCAGGACCCGCACATCGCGAACACCGGTCGTCCCGGCCGCGGCTACCGGCTCCGCCCGGGAATGATGCTCGCCCTCGAGCCATGGGTGATGGCCGATACCGACCAGCTCGTCACGGACCCGGACGGCTGGACCCTGCGCAGCGCGACCGGTGCCCGTGCAGCCCACAGCGAGCAGACGATCCTGATCACCGAGGACGGCGCCGAGATCCTGACCCTGCCGAACCCCTGACCGCCGAGAGCGCGGCGATGACGAGGCTCGAGACGAGGAGCACCCCATAGGCGCCTGCCTGTCCGCCCAGGCCTGCGGCGAGCGCGGCGACCGCGACACAGACGGCTCCGCCGATCGTGGTGAGCATGGTCGTGAACCCCGATGCGGCACCGGCCTCGACGGGATCGACCTGGGCGAACGCCCGGCGGTTGAGGATGACGAAGCTCGCGGGGAGGCCGGCCCCGATGAGCACGCCTCCGGGGATCAGCCAGCCCCAGGGGGCATCGACCAGGCTCACCGCCCAGAGCAGTCCGGCGCCGGCGACCAGGCTCAGAGCCGCCGCACGGAGGACGACCGCCTCGGTGAGCCGGGAGATGAGCGGATCCGCGAGGAACGCGATGACCAGGGCGGCGAGCGCCATCGGCAGCACCGCGAGCGAGGCCGTCGCCGCGGACAGCGCATGGTGATCCTGGAGATGCCGGGAGGAGGCGAACATGGTGGCGATCATCAGCCCGTTGCCGAGGAACAGACCGCTCGCCGCGATCCGGTAGCTCGGCAGACGGAACAGGCGCACCGGCAGGATCGGCGATGCCGCCCGGCTCTGCATCAGCACGACGCCGACCACGAGCACAGCACCCACCACAGCGAGGGCGATGCCCCCTGACCCGGCTCGCCCGGTGATGCTGAGCCCGGCGAGGATCGCCGCGGTTCCCGCCGAGGCGACGAGCGCGGGCCATACCCGCAGCGTCCCGGTCGCAGCCACGGAGGAGGGGATCACCCGCAGAGCGAGCGGCACGAGGCCCGCAGCCGCGACCACATTGATCCAGAACACGCCCGGCCAGCCCGAGAAGAGGATGAGCGGACCGGCGATCAGGCTGCCCACGACGGCGCCGATCACCCCGAGGGCGCTCCACACCGTGAGCGCGACCGCCCGCTCACGAGGCTCCGTGTAGCGGGTGAGCACGATCCCGAGGGCGCTCGCCGCGAGCACTCCCGCGGAGGCGCCCTGCAGCACGCGTGCCGCGACCAGGGCCTCGATGGTCGGGGCGATCGCGCACAGCGCGCTGGTGATCGCGAAGGCGCCCAGGCCGGCGAGGAAGACACGCCGACGCCCGGTGCGGTCGGCCCAGACCCCGCCGGGCAGCAGCAGCGCTCCGAACGCCAGCAGGTAGCCGCTGAGCACCCATGCGAGCCAGCCGCCGTCTCCCAGGGCGGCGCCGAGGGGAGGGATGGCGACGGTGATGATCGTGGACTCCAGGAGCACGAGGAACTGGGCGGACCCGGCCACCAACAGGGTCGACCACGGCGCGAGTCCCGATGACTTTATTTTCATGAAGCCAGACCGTACGGGCTGACTGCAGATCCATCAAGTCAGGTAGGGTGGGGTCATGCCTCTCCACGTCGACCCCGACCTGCTCATCGCACCCGGGCCCGGATGCCCGGTCGACTGCACGATCGAGGCTCTGGGCTCTCGGGCCTCGATCCTGCTGCTGCGGCAGGCCTTCTACGGCGATCGCCGCTTCGACGCCTTCGTGGAGCACACCGGCATCTCGGAGGCCACGGTCGCGAAGCGCCTCCAGGAGCTGGTCGACGTGGGCGCCCTCCGAAAGGTGCCGTACCAGGAGCCCGGCTCCCGCAGGAGGGACGAGTACGAGCTGACAGCGCAGGGCGAGGAGCTGCTCCCGGTGGTCCTCGGCCTGTTCCTGTGGGGACAGCGGCACCTCGCCGGCGTCGGCACCGGGCTGCAGCTGACCGGGCCCGGCGGAGAGCCTCTCCAGATCGTCCTCCAGACCGCAGGCGGACAACCGGTCGAACCCCGCGATATCCACATCGAGCTGAACGACGGGGACGCCGCCCGCTAGCCCGGGGCCGTCGCCCGCCGGCCTCACCCCGCGATGGGCCGCGGGCTGGCGGTGAGGACGACCTCCAGGGCGTCGACGGAGGCACGGAGCCGGCCGATGTGCTCGAGCAGCTCGTCACGCTCGGCCAGGAGCTCGTCGTACAGATCGCCGCAGGACAGGGCGATGCCGTCCTCGTGCTGGGCGAGGCAGGGCAGGATGTGCCCGATCATGCGGGTGCCGAGCCCGGCGGCCAGCAGCGCCTGGATGCGCCGCACCCGGAGCCCGTCGGCCTCCTCGTAGACGCGGTAGCCGCTGGGCAGCCGCTCCGGCTGCAGCAGACCCTGCTCCTCGTAGTAGCGCAGCGACCGGATGCTCACCCCGGTGCGCCTCGACAGCTCCCCGATCCTCATGCTGACGCCTCCCGCCTTGACCCTCACGTGGATGTCAGAGTCTAGCGTCGGGCGCATGCCTGCTGCTGTCTCCCCCTCCTCGCCCTCCCGTCCGGCCGGTGTGCCGCATCTGCTCTCCTCCGGCTTCGTGCTCGGCGCGTTCACGCTGGGCACCTCGGAGAACGTGGTCGCCGGCATCCTGCCCCGCCTGGCGGAAGGGCTGACGGCTCCCGTCTCCGATGTCGGCCTGCTGGTGACGGCATATGCGGGCGCCGCGGTGATCGCCGGTCCGGCGCTCGCCCTGCTGACCGCGGCGGTGCCGCTGCGCCGCCTCACGATCGCGGCTCTCCTCGTCTACGCGGCGGGGACCGTGCTGGCCATGCTCGCCCCGAGCTTCGCGGTGCTGATGGCGGCCAGGATCCTCACGGGAGCGGTGCACACCTCCGTGCTGGTGGCGTTCCTGCTGACCGCGCTGGGCCTGGCCCGCGAGGGCGAGCAGGGCCGGACGGTCGGCCGCATCACGCTCGGGCTCGGCGTCGCCACCGTCATCGGCGTTCCCGTCGGCAACGCCCTCGCCGAGCTCCTCGGGTGGAGATGGGCGTTCGCGCTCATCGCCGTGCTCATCGGCCTCGCGCTCGTGATCGTGCTGGCGGTGTTCCCCGAGGATCCCGGTCCTCGCGGCGAGAGCGGCTGGCGATCCCTGCGCGTGCTCGCCCGGGGCACGGTGCTCGGAGGCGTCGCCATGACCGCGATGGCGGGCCTCGGGGCGATGGCGCCGTGGCGCCCCTGCTGCTCGTCCACGGTGCCGCCTGTCTCACCGGGAACGTCCTCGGCGGACGGCTCGCCGATCGCGGTCTCCCCCGGGCCCTGACGATCTCGCTCCTGGGAACCGGGATCGCGCTCTGCGCCGCCGCCCTCCTCGCCGGCAGCCCGGTCGGCGCCCTCGCGGGACTCGCCCTGGTCGGAGTCACGTACTTCGCCACGTTCCCTCCGCTGAACACCTGGATCGCGGTGAGCGCCGCCGGCCTCGCCCCTGACCTCGCGCTCGCGGTGGGCAGCTCCGCGTTCAACATCGGCATCGCCGCCGCCGGATGGCTCGGCGGCAGCGCCCTCGCCGCCGGGCTCGCCCCCGCCCGCCTTCCCGTCCTCGGCATCGGGGCGCTCGCCCTCGCGGTCGCGGTCTCGATCCTCCTGCGCGCACGCACCCGCACCGTTCTGAGCGGTGAGGACGGCACGGATCCCTCGGCGCTCTGACCTCAGTGCTGCATCGAAGACTGCAGACGCCGCCGACGCCGCCGCACCATGGAAGCGGCAGCCGCGGGCTCACATGAGGGCGGGGGTGTCAGCTCGTCGGAAGCGCAGGGATGCGGCGGTGACCACGAGCAGCGTCCAGCAGAGCAGCGTGAAGAGCGCCGTGCCGGTGGGCAGGACCGTCATCAGCGGGGCATCCGATCCGGTCAGCGCCGCCAGCGGGTTGGTGCCGCTGAGATCGGGGACGAGCCCGAACGGCAGGTACTGGACCGGGTTCGGGGCCCCGAGGATCAGCATCGCGAAGGGGCGGATCAGGCTCTCGACGACGATGGCGGCGCCGAGGGTCAGGATCGCGGTGATGGGGCTGCGCACCAGGATCCCGACCGCGAAGCCGACGCCCGCGTAGAGGATCAGCGCGAGCGCGCCGAGGGCCCAGGAGGCGGCGACCCGGGCCGGGTCGAGCAGGAGCGCCTCGCCCTGGATCCCCAGGCCGATGCCGAGCATCAGCGCCCGCGCGAGGGCCAGCCCGGCCGATGCGATGAGCACCGTGAGCGCGAGCGCGGCCAGCTTCGCGCCGAGCAGACGGATCCGGCGGGGTTCGGCGAGTGCCGTGGTGGTGAGCGATCCGCGCCGGTACTCGGTGGTGATCGTGAGGGCGCCCAGCAGCAGGGCGGTGATCGCCGGGACGCTCATGCCGCCTCCGCTGTTGCCGAGGAGGTCGACGACGGTCTGCTGGGTGCCCGGTGACGCCAGGCTGAGCGCCGTGAGCTGGTCGTCGCCGAACTGGTCGGCATCGGTGGCGTTCGGGATCACCTGGTTCAGAGCCACGAGCGCGTCGACGGTGCTGAGCATACTCGCGGAGACCGTGCTGAACGCCGCCCGGCCCTCCCCGGCATGCCGGTGACGGTCTCGCTCGGATCCGGGGCGTTCGGTGTGCGGCTGCAGGTCGTGAACCGGACGGCGCCGCGCCGCTCGCGCCCTGCCTCGAGCACGGGCTACGGGCTCATCGGCGCGGCCGAGCGGGCTGGGCTTTTCGGCGGCAGCTTCGATGCGGGCCGGGACGCGGACGGCGACTGGGTCGCTCGCCTGTCCCTGCCACCGGGCGCGGCGCTCGCCGCCGAGGCCCCGCGCATGCAGGAGGCACGATGATCCGCGTCCTCATCGCCGATGACCAGCCCATCGTCCGCCGCTCGCTCGCCGCCCTGATCGAGCAGCACGGCGACATCCGCGTCGTCGCCGAGGCCGCCGATGGCCGCGACGCCGTCGCCCAGGCGCGCCGGTCCCGGCCGGACGTGGTGCTCATGGATGTACGGATGCCCGGCGGGGACGGCCTCACCGCCACGGCCGAGCTGGCCGGGCCCGCGGCCGCGCACCCCGTCCCCGTCGTGGTGATCACCACCTTCGACCTGGACGAGTACGTCTTCGGCGCCCTCGAGAACGGCGCGGCCGGATTCCTGCTCAAGGACACGGCGCCCGATGAGCTCATCACGGCGATCCGCGCGGCGGCCGCCGGTGACGGCCTCGTCTCCCCGGCCGTGACCCGGCGGGTGATCGGCGAGTTCGCCCGCCGCAGGCCCGTCCCCTCCCCCAGCGGGCCGATGCCGAGCCTGACCGGCCGCGAACGCGACGTGCTCGCGGGCATCGCCGCGGGCCGGAACAACTCCGAGATCGCCGCCGACCTGTTCGTCGAGATCGGCACCGTGAAGACCCATGTCTCCCATGTCATCGCCAAGCTCGGCGTCCGCGACCGCACAACCCCCTTCACCCCGGGCCCGCTCGCGCGTCGGCGCGATCATCGCTCTCGTCGTCGGCGGCCTGCTCACCGTCAGCGGCCCCACGCTCGGCATCCTCATCGGCAGCTTCGCCCTCATCCCGTCGGCACTCGGCTACGCCGATGACACGGTCCGGCTCGCGCCCGCCGCGGCCGTCGAGCTCGACGCGGGCGAGTCCGTCCTCCTGCTCGCCCCGGTCCACGAGCTCGATTCGGCCGATGCCCGGGCCTGCACGGCGGAGACGGCCGGCGCCCCCGCAGCGGCGGTGTCCTCCGAGCCGGCGAGCACCCTGAACACGCATGCGCGCGGCACCCGATACGAATCCTTCGGGCGCGTCACCGCGCCCGAGACCGGCACGTACACGCTCTCCTGCGACACGGGCACCGACGTCATCGCCGCCCCACCCTTCGAAGTCGGGTCCTTCCTCGGTCCCCTCTGGTGGTGGACGGCAGGAGGGCTGGTGGTCTCGCTGGGCGGCATCGTCCTGGCGATCATCGGCATCGTTCGCCTCGCCACCCGGCCCACCGAGGTGACCGCGCCGTCCGGCAGCCGGGCCCCGTGACGACCAGACCCTCGCGTCCCCGTCCGTGGAACGGTGGTCGCGTCCTCCCCTGACTGCACACCCCAGGGCCCGCCTGCGATACCGTGGCTCCTCGGGACGGGCGACCGCGATCGGCGCGCGCTGCGGTGACGGCGGCGCCGGAGGACAGCCGGGCCCGCGCACGCCAGGAGCGCACAGCCGTCCCGCGCCAGGCCGCTCCCTCCGAAAGGTCAGACATGACAGACCCGATTCCGCATGTCGTCCGTCGCGGTGAGGGACTCCCGCTCCTGTTCGTCCACGGCAACGGCGTCGACCACCGCCTGCTCCTCGCTCTCGACCCTGTCTTCCAGGAGTCGGCGTGGGAACGGATCTACATCGACCTCGCGGGCTTCGGCGGCACGCCCGCGCTCGACGGCCGGGGAGGTCTGCCGGAGCTGGCCGATTGGCTCGACCGCGCTCTCGACCGGCTCCTCGGGGACGCATCCTTCGCGGTCGTCGGGAACTCGATGGGCGGGCTGCTGGCCAGAGATCTCGTCTCGCGCCGCCCGGAGCAGTGCCGGGGGATGGCCCTGCTCGCGCCCGTCGTGGATCCGGCGCGCGAGCGCCGGACGCTTCCCGCGCCGGAGGTCGTCCTCTCGGACCCGGAGCTGCTGGCATCGCTAGACGCCCAGGATGCCGACGACTACCGCGCCCTGTCCGTCGTGCAGACGCGCGACACCTGGGAGCGGTTCCGGGCGGCGGCTCTGCCCGGCATCCGCGCGGCCGATGAGGACGCGATGCGTCGGATCGGCGAGTTCTACGAGCTGCCGTCGTTCACGGACTCCTGGGGCGAGTTCGACCGTCCTGTGCTGATCGTGGCGGGCAGACAGGATGCCGTCGTCGGGTATGAGGACCAGTGGGCGCTGTCCCAAGAGTTCCTCCGATCGACCTACGCCGTGCTCGATGGCGCCGGGCACAACGTCCATCTCGATCAGCCCGGCATCGTCGGGGAGATGCTTCGTGCCTGGTCCGAGACCGTGGCCCCGGTGCGGTCGGCGACGGCTGGATCCCACCTGCCGTTTGCTCCTGCGTAGCGTCCCAGGATCCGCCGAGGTCGAATCGGCCGCCCTCGGCGATCGGTGCGACGTTCGCTGTCATAGTGAGCCGGTCGCCGACGGCGGCGGCTCGACCGCCCACGAGGGCGAATGGCTCGTCGAGCGCGACGACATCACCCTCGACCCCTGAGACTCCGTCTCCGGCTTCACGCTCGTGCTCCCGCTCGAGAATCCGTCCGAGGACGGCACCTACTGCCTCAACTACACCGGATACTCCGACATCCTCTACGCCTGGGAGGTCGACGCCGGCGCGTGAATGCGCCGTGCCACCGGGGCACCGGCACGAGGGGGCTGCACCCAGTCGGACTCAGCAGCAAGGGCGGTCTAGGTCAGGCCGCGTTCGGCGCGGTAGCGCACGACGGCGATGCTCACGGCCTCCGCCAGTCCCAGGCGGTCGGCCTCAGCCGTGCAGACCGGCTCGTGGGCAGGTCAGGAGCCGTGGGGCGGTGCCTCCCCATCCCGGCCGTCGCCGGTCGGAAGCAGGCGCCGCCGTGCGAGGCGTTCGCGGGCGCTGCGGAGCATCCCTCGCAGACGCTGCTCGAGTTCGTGCTTGGGCGGCAGAGCCGTCCAGTACTCCGCGACGACGATCCCGTCCTTGTGCATCTCGAGCAGCTCGACCTGTTCACGGCTGGCCTCGGTGCACAGGATGAGTCCGATCGGCGCCTCCTCGCCGTCGTGTCGCTCGTAGCGGTCCAGCCACTTGAGGTAGAGCTTCATCTGGCCTTCGTGCCGGGCGTCGAACTCGCCGATCTTCAGCTCGACCGCGACCAGGCGGCGCAGCGTCCGGTGGTAGAGCAGCAGGTCGAGGTGGAAGTCCTTGTCGTCGATGACCATGCGCTTCTGACGCTCGACGAAGGTGAGGCCGCCTCCCACCTCCAACAGGAACGACTCCAGGTCCCGCAGGATGGCCGCCTCCAGGTCTGCTTCGGCGTAGCCGTCGTGCAGGCCGAGGAAGTCGAGGAGGTAGGGGTCGCTGAATGTGTCGGCCGGAACCGTCGACCCCGGCCCGATCTGCGAGTCGGCGATCTCCCGGCGCTCGTAGGCCTTGCGCTGGATCGCCCGTCGAAGCTCCCTCACCGTGAGCCGACCAGCGGCCACATGCTCTGCGTAGAACGTCCGCGCTGCCTCCGACTTCAGCGGCATGAGCGTCACGAAGTGGGTCCAGCTCAATTGTCGCGCCAGCGACGCGACAATCTCTGAGTCAGGAAACTGCTGGGCGAACTTGATCATGCGACGCAGGTTCTTCTCCTCGAATCCCCGCCCGAAGTGCTCGGTCAACTGTCGCGCCAGCGACGCGACAATCTGCTCTCCGTAGTCGGCCCGTCGGCTCCCCAGCACCTCGATGTCGATGATCGCGCCGACCCGCCAGTACGTCATCGTCAAGGTCGCGTTGGCGTACGAGGCGATCGACTCGCGGGCCTGCTCGATGAGGGCCGACACCCGTTCGACCAGCTCGACCTCCCCCGTGACCTGCGTTTCGAGGGGGTGGCGGCGCTCGGGATCGCTGCGCTGTGCGGGGTTGTGCTCGTCCATCTCCGGAGTGTCGCACCCCGCTCCGACATTCCGAGGCGCGGCAGGGGATCGTGCGCCTGCTGTGGAGACGACCAGCACCGTCACCGCACGTGTTCTGCAGCCGGGATCAGCTGTCCTAGCCTCGGGCCGCCGGGGCGTTCGCCAGGCACATGGGCGCGGCCTTCACCAGTACCGCCACCTCGCCACACGAGAGAACCCTGCCCCGCGATCACGCGGGACAGGGTTCTCATCGTCCTGTGGAGCTAAGGGGATTCGAACCCCTGACCTCTTCCATGCCATGGAAGCGCGCTACCAACTGCGCCATAGCCCCGTAGTGGGCGTCCCCGCTCTGCGGCGACTCGTCAAGGCTACAACGTCCCTGGCCTCAGGCGAAATCCGGGCCGATGTTGTGTGACAGCAACCTCACCGGACCGGTCCGCCCCGCCTCCACGGGCACGGCGATCGTGCTCCGGTGGCAGTTCTCGAGACCGCCGATGCCGCGGAAGCTCTCCGGGTCCAGCTCGAGCAGCCCGGTGATCCCCAGGGTGATCGCGGCGCCGTGCGCGACCACGAGCACGGTCGCTCCGGGATTCTGCACGGCGAGGTCGCGGCAGAACCCGCCGACGCGCTCGGCCACCGCGGTGCGGGATTCGACGCCCGCCCCGAGGACGGGACGGTGGGCGATCCATTCGGCGTGCAGCTCCGGCCAGCCCGCCCGGATCTCCTCGCGGGTCAGGCCCTCCCAGTCCCCGAAGCCGCGCTCGATCAGCGCCGGATCCGTGCGCACGTCCTCGCCCAGCCGGTCGGCCACCGCGTGCGCGGTCGCGAGCGCCCGGGTCAGCGGGGAGGCGATGATCAGGTCGGGGGCGAGCTCCTCGAGGGTGCGGCCCAGCACCTGCGCCTGCCGCTCCCCCGCCGGGTTCAGCGGGATGTCGATCTGCCCCTGCAGGCGCAGCGCCTTGTTGTAGTCGGTCTGCCCGTGCCGGGCGAGGATGATGCGGGTGGTCTCCACGGACCGTCCTTCCTCCGATGCGGCAACGGGCGCCCCCGCTGCTGCGGGAGCGCCCGTTCCGGGGGCGATGGTCACGAGGCGTCGTCGTCCGATGCCGGGGCGTCGATCTGCAGGTCCACGACCGGCGCGTCGCGCCACAGACGCTCCAGCGCGTAGAAGGCGCGATCCTCGGCGTGCTGGACGTGCACCACGATGTCGCCGTAGTCCAGCAGCACCCATCGCGCGTCGCGCTCGCCCTCGCGGCGGATCGGCTTGCGCCGGCGCTGCTTGAGCAGCTCCTCCTCGACCCCGTCCACGATCGCGGAGACCTGGCGCTCCGAGGTGCCGGAGGCGACCAGGAAGATGTCGGTGATCGCGAGCTGCTCGGAGACGTCGAGCCCGATCACCTCCTGGGCGAGCTTGTCGGCGGCCGCCTGTGCGGCGACGCGGGCCAGATCGATCGATTCCTCGTAAGCGCTCACGCGGAGATACCCCTCCAGGGTGCAGTGTCGAGGCCGAGACCGGCGAGGAGCGCCGGGGCGGCATGGTGCGGGGCGGCATCGGCGCTTCCGCCGAGGCCGGAGCCGATCACGCCGGTGACCAGGAGGATCACGAGGGCGACGATGGCAAGGGCGATGAGGATCCAGACCAGCCACAGGATCCGGTGCGAGGCGGTGCGCTCGGGGCGGTGCAGCACCTTGCCGTCGAAGCGCGGGGCCGGGCGCGGGTCCGGGGCCTCGGCCGCGCCGAGCTCCCCGAGCTCGACCCCGTCGCTGTCGCGGGCCGGGGTGCGCTGGAGCGTCGCCACCGGGGCGGCGCCTGTCGCCGCCCCAGCAGCAGGGGCGATCGGCTGACCGGTCGTGGAATGCACGGAGCCGGCGACCACCGGGGACTCCGTCGCCCGGGGGGCGAGGTCGTCGGGGATGACGGTGAGCACATCGGTCGCGGGCTCCGCGCTGCCGGGCGAGGAGGCGAGCTCCTGCGCCGACACGGGGGCCGCCATCGCATCGGTGATGACGGGGACGGAGACGGTGTCCTCGTCTCCGGCGCTCCAGGAGCCCGCGGAGGAGCCGCCGGACAGCTGGAGATCGTCATGGTCCTCGACCGCCGCGCTCTCGCCGGTCACCTCGACCTCGTCGGGGGCGTCGGCGAGCTCGACCACGCGGGCGCGCCGGCCGAACTTGCGCAGCTTCGGGACCGGGGCGTCGGCGGGCGGGGCCGCGACGGCCCCGCGCAGCGGCGGGATGGGGCCGGTCTGGTCGACGGCCTCCTGCGCGGCGCGCGCCTCGAGCTCGGCCGCCTCCTCGGGGGTCAGCCGGCGGGCACGCCGGCCGTGCGGGCGCGACGTGGGCGCATCACTGCTCTCGGTCAACGCCGTCACCTCCTGTGTAGAGGGCGTACTTGTTGATGTATTGGACCACGCCGTCGGGCACCAGGTACCACACCGGCGCGCCGCCGGCGACGCGCCGCCGGCAGTCGGTGGAGCTGATCGCCATGGCCGGGACCTCGATCAGCGTCACCTTCCCGGCCGGCAGGCCCTCGGTCTCGAGCTCGTGCCCGGGGCGCGTGACGCCCACGAAATGCGCGAGCTCGAAGATCTCCTGGTTGTCCTTCCACGTGAGGATCGACTGCAGGGCATCGGCCCCCGTGATGAAGAACAGGTCCGCGTCCGGATGCTGCGCGGAGAGCTCCCGCAGCGTGTCGATCGTGTAGGTCGCGCCGGGACGGTCCACGTCCGCGCGCGAGACCGTGAACACCGGGTTCGCGGCCGTCGCGACGACCGTCATGAGGTAGCGGTGCTCCGGGTCGGAGATCCGGCGGGCGGCCTTCTGCCAGGGCCGACCGGTCGGGACGAAGACGACCTCGTCCAGTCCGAACACGCTCTGGACCTCGCTCGCGGCGACCAGATGGCCGTGATGGATGGGATCGAAGGTCCCTCCCATCACCCCGATCCGGCGGCGCCGCGCTTCCATCGAGGTCAGTGCTTGGGGGACGTGTGCGCGGCGTCGCCGCTCCGCTGCGCCGGCGCCGCAGGGCCCTTCCCGCGCGCCGAGGGCTGGTTCAGGCCGCTGAACAGGAAGGTGATGCCGAGCAGGCACATGAGGATGATGAACATGCCGCCCCCGACGATGTACGGCGGCAGGGCCTCCGAGGCGTGCGAGCCGTTCTCGGCGAGGATCAGGAGCTGATCGATCATTGCATGGGGCCTTTCGATGGTGGTCTGCTCCATCATCCCACAGCCTCGTGGATGGACCAGGACGATAGCGTGCGCGTCGCCCGGGAGGCGGCGCAGGTCACGCGGGAGCGGCGGAGCGGACGCTCAGGGCCGCACGTGCCCCTGCCCCACCACGATCCACTTCGTGGTCGTCAGCTCCGGCAGGCCCATCGGGCCGCGGGCGTGGAGCTTCTGCGTCGAGATGCCGATCTCCGCGCCGAAGCCGAACTCGCCGCCGTCGCTGAAGCGCGTCGAGGCGTTGGCCATCACCACTGCGGAGTCCACCTCGGCCAGGAAGCGACGCTGGCTCTCGAGGTCGCGGGTCAGGATCGACTCGGTGTGCCCGGTGGAGTAGGTGCGGATGTGCGCGAGCGCCTCGTCGAGATCCTCGACGACCTTCACCGCGAGGTCCAGGGACAGGTACTCCGTCTCCCAGTCCGCCGGCGTCGCCGGGGACACCCGGGCGATCGTGCCGGAGGCCTCGAGGATCCCACGGCTCGCCTCATCGGCATGCAGGGCGACCCCGTCCGCAGCCAGGCGCGCGGCGATCACGGGCAGCGCGCGCTCGGCGATGCCCCGGTGCACCAGCAGGGTCTCCAGGGCGTTGCAGACGCCGATGCGCTGGGTCTTCGCGTTCTCGATGATCTCCACGGCCTGCTCGAGGTCCGCGCTCGCATCGACGAAGACGTGCGTGTTCCCGGTGCCCGTCTCGATCACCGGGACGGTGGAGCCCTCCACGACGCGGGCGATCAGCCCGGCGCCGCCGCGCGGGATGAGCACGTCGACCAGGCCCCGGGCCGTCATCAGCACCCCCACGCCCTCGCGCCCGTGCTGGTCGATCCCGACCACGAGGTCCGCGGGCAGGTCCTGGGCCTGCAGCACGTCACGCAGCACGGCGATCAGCGCCGTATTGGAGTGGAGAGCGGCCGAGCCGCCGCGCAGCACCACGGCGCTGCCGGACTTCAGGGCGAGACCGGCGGCGTCGACCGTGACGTTGGGGCGCGCCTCGTAGACCATGCCGACCACTCCGATCGGCACCCGCACCTGGCGCAGCTCGAGGCCGTTGCGCAGCAGGGAGCCGCGCTCGACCTCGCCCACGGGGTCGGGGAGGGCAGCAGTGTCCCGCAGCTGCTGGGCGATGGCCGCGACGCGCGCGGGGTCCAGCAGCAGGCGGTCCCGCAGCCCGGCCTCCATCCCGGCGTCATCGGCGGCCGCGAGGTCGAGGGCGTTGGCCGCGACGATCTCCTCGGCGCGGGCCACCAGGGCATCGGCCATCGCCAAGAGCACAGCGTCCTTCCGGTCCCGGGTCAGCCGGGCCAGGGCCGGCTGGGCGGCCTTCGCGGCGGCCGCCGCGGCCAGCACCGCCTCCTCCACCGGCGAGGAGGTGCCGTGGGTCTGCGGGGTTCCGGTCACCTTGATGCTCATCCCCCCAGCGTAGGAGCGGATGAGGGCGGGCGGCATCGGCATCTCGCGCACCGGTCGGACGATCGGCGCGGCGCGATGGTCGGCGCAGAGCCTCCGAGCCTCAGAGGACCACGAGGTCGTCGCGGTGGACGACGGGGCGCGCGTACCGCTCCCCCAGGGTGCGGCGCACCGAACCCGTGGTCAGCCCCATCATCGGGGTGATCTCCTCGCTCGAGAAGGCCACCAGCCCGCGCACGATCACCGTGCCGTCGGGACCGGCGACGTCCACGGGGACACCCGCCGGGAACGCCCCCTCCACCCCGGTGATCCCGACGGCGAGCAGGGATCGCCGCCGCGTGCGCAACGCGTCCACGGCCCCGGCGTCCACCCGGATCGTCCCGGCACCGCGGGTCGCGAAGCGCAGCCACACCAGACGGGAGCGGCGACGGCCGCTCTTGGCGGGGAAGAAGGTGCCCACCTCGGCGCCCTCGAGGACCGCACGGGCGTTCGCGGCGGAGGTCAGCAGCGTCGCGGTCCCGGTCGAGGCGGCATGCTGGGCCGCGGCGAGCTTCGTGACCATGCCGCCCGTCCCGACGGTGGAGCCGACCGAGCCCACGGAGACCCCCTCGAGCTGCGAGGCGTCCTCCACCAGCTCGATGCGCCGGGCCCCCGGTTCCTTCGGCGGCGCCGTGTACAGGGCGTCCACATCGGTCAGCAGCACCAGCAGGTCCGCGCCGATCAGCTGGGACACGAGCGAGGCGAGGCGGTCGTTGTCGCCGAAGCGGATCTCGTGCGTGGCGGTCGCGTCGTTCTCGTTGACCACGGGGATGACGCCCAGCTCGAGGAGAGCCTCGAGGTTCGAGCGCACGTTGCGGTACGTCTCGGAGCGGATCACGTCCGATTCGGTGAGCAGCACCTGCCCGGTGATCCGGTCGTGCCGCTCGAAGGCGCGGGACCAGGCGCGCGCGAGGATGGCCTGGCCGACGCTCGCGGCCGCCTGCTGCACGGCGATGTCGGAGGGCCTACCAGGCAGCCCCAGCACGCCGAGCGCCGCCGCGATCGCCCCGGAGCTGACGAGCACCACGTCGCAGCCGCGCTTGGTGAGCGTGATGACGTCATCGGCCAGGGATCGGACCCGCTCGTCGTCCAGGTGCCCGTCCGGGGTGGTGAGCGAGGAGGAGCCCACCTTGATCACGATGCGGCGGGCGCTCGTGATCTGGCTCCGCACGCTCAGGCGAGCAGGCAGACGAGTGGTGAAATCCGAACCGGTCATGCAGGGCGATCCTCTCCGCGGATGCAGGGCGAGGGAGGGAGCCGTCCCTCCGAGCGCGGACCCGCGATCGGCGGGCCCCGTCCATCGTGGGCCCTCAGACCTCCGAGGTCCGGTCGGTCTCATCCTCTGGATCGGCCGCCGGGCGGGCCGGCGCCGGACCGGGCTCCTCAGAGGCGGGATCGGCCCAGTGCCCGGAGCGGCGCTCCTCCTCCATCGCGGCGATCCGTCCCATGCGGGCGGCGGTGCGCGCCTTCTGCTCCTCGCGCTTCTCCTCGCGCGTGGGCCGGTGATGGTCCTCCATGCGGCGGTCGGTGCCGCGCCGTCCCAGCAGCAGCTCCGCGCCGCCGATCATCGTGGGTTCCCAGTCGAAGACGACCGCATCCTCCCCGGGACCGATGAGCACGGTGTCGCCGGCGACGGCGCCCGCCTTGTACAGCTCGTCCTCCACGCCCAGGCGTGCCAGGCGGTCGGCGAGATAGCCGACGGCCTCGTCGTTGGCGAAGTGCGTCTGGCGGACCCAGCGCTCGGGCTTGTCGCCGATCACGCGATACGCGGTCGCCCCGTCGTACTGCTCGGTGACGACCCGGAAGCCCTTGGCGTCCACCGAGGGAGGCGTGAGCACGATCGGAGCGCGGGCGGGCTCGGGCAGCGCCGCACGGGCCTGCTCCACGAGACGCCCCAGCACGAAGGACAGCTCCCGCAGGCCCTTGTGGGAGACGGCGCTGACCTCGAGGACGGGCAGCCCGCGCTCGCCCAGCGACTCCCGCACGAGGTCCGCCATGTCGGCGCCGTCGGGGAGATCGGTCTTGTTCAGGACGATCACGGTGGGACGCTCCAGCAGGGGCACACGGGCGCCCGCATCGGCGTCGAGCCCCTCGGCGTAGGCGGCGAGCTCCGCCTCGATCGTCCGCAGATCCCCCAGCGGGTCGCGCTCCGACTCGAGGGCCGCGGCATCCAGCACGTGCACGATCACGTGGCAGCGCTCGATGTGGCGCAGGAAGTCCAGGCCCAGCCCCTTGCCCTGGCTCGCGCCGGGGATGAGGCCGGGCACATCGGCGATCGTGTACCGGAACTGGCCGGCCTCGACGACGCCGAGGTTCGGCACGAGCGTGGTGAACGGGTAGTCGGCGATCTTGGGGCGGGCCGCGCTCATCGCCGCGATGAGGGAGCTCTTGCCGGCGCTCGGGTAGCCCACGAGAGCGACGTCGGCCACGGACTTCAGCTCGAGGACCAGGCGGCGCTCCTCCCCCGGCTCGCCGAGGAGCGCGAAGCCGGGGGCCTTGCGCTTGGTCGAGGCGAGCGCGGCGTTGCCCAGGCCGCCCTGTCCGCCGCGGGCGGCCACGAAGCGGGAGCCGATGCCGACGAGGTCCGCGAGCACCTGGCCGTCCTCGGTCTGGACGACGGTGCCGTCCGGGACCGGCAGGATCAGGTCCTCGCCGTGGGCGCCATGGCGCAGGTCGCCCTTGCCGAAGTCGCCCGAGGACGCCTTCTGATGGGGCTTGTGGTGGTAGGTCAGCAGCGTCGTCGTGGACCCGGAGACCTCGAGGATCACGTTGCCGCCGCGGCCGCCGTTGGCGCCGTCGGGGCCGGCGAGCGGCTTGAACTTCTCCCGCCGGATGGAAGCGGCGCCGTGGCCGCCGTCACCGCCCTTCACGTGCAGCACGACGCGGTCGACGAACGTGACCATGGGGCTCTCCTCCTGGAGGGGACGGGGCTTCGGTGCGGGGTGCGGGCGGGATCCGCCGCGAGAGATGCGGGCGGGATCCGCCGCGAGGGGTGCGGACGGATCAAGGGGCGGAGCCAACGGCTCCGCCCCTTGAGCGATCGTGCTGGTCGCCCCGATGGTACGGGGCTGCGCCGGATCAGGCGCTCGCGACCACGCTGACGACGCGGCGATCGCGCTTGCGGCCGAACTCGACCGTGCCCGCGGTGAGCGCGAACAGGGTGTCGTCGTTGCCGCGGCCCACGCCGTCGCCGGGGTGGATGCTCGTGCCGCGCTGGCGGAGGATGATCTCGCCCGCGCCGACCTGCTGGCCGCCGAAGCGCTTCACGCCGAGGCGCTGGGCGTTCGAGTCGCGGCCGTTCTTGGAGGAGCTTGCGCCCTTCTTATGTGCCATGTCTGAGCCTTCTTCCGTCTGGTTCTCGCCGGGTGGGGATCGCTCAGGCGATGCCCGTGATCGTGAGCCGGGTCAGTTCCTGACGGTGGCCCTGGCGCTTCTTGTAGCCGGTCTTGTTCTTGTACTTCAGGATGCGGATCTTGGGGCCGCGCAGGTCCTCGACGATCTCGCCGGTCACGGTGACCTTCTCGAGGTCGGCCTTCGCGGAGGTGACCTTGTCGCCGTCGACCAGCAGGACGGGCGCGAACTCCACGCTGTCGCCCGCCGCGCCGGCGACGCGGTTGATCACGATGGTGTCGCCGACCGACACCTTCTCCTGACGACCGCCTGCGCGGATGATTGCGTACGCCACGTCGATGCTCTCCAAATCGTTCCTTGCGAATATGTCCTTGCCCGTCTCAGCCTCGCGGACCAGCGACCGTCGACCGGAGCCGACCGGGGGTCCGGTGCGGCGGGAGGTGCGGTCGCGCGAAGCCGGGGCACCGGACACGACAGCGGCACAGAATTGCGCCAGGGGACAGCTTACGGTTCCCCCACCTCCAGGTCAACCATCAAACGGCCCGCGACCTGCGCGGATGCGTCCTCAGGCTGTGGAACGCATCACGCGGGGTCCGCCGCCTCGTCCGCGGCGGCAGATGCCTCCGGGGCAGGGTCGGCGACGGCGCGCGTGCGCCGACGGCTGCGCGATGCGCTGCGGGTGCGCGGGGCCGATGCCGGCTCCGGCGCGGCGGCGTCCTCGGCAGGGACGGC